>CACZXG010000052.1 GCA_902785055.1 uncultured Lachnospiraceae bacterium | reverse complement strand
GTCAGAGTGCCGACGTATTCTGTCTGTACACACCCCATTCCGATGATTATACGGATGTTCTGGAACGACTGTCCGACAAGCTTTGCGACGGGCTGGAACTTCCCGACGGAATGGATACATCCGTTTCCGACCGGATCGTACGCCTGAGGCTGGGAGTCTACTATAACGTGGACAAATCCATAGATATAGAAAGACGCTTTGACCGTGCCAAGATGGCTGCAAGTAATGTACGGGGCGACTACATAAATGCCATAGGCAGATACGATGAGGATATGCACAAGGAGATGATGTTCAGGGAGCGTCTTCTTGAGGACTTCAGAGCCGGACTTGATAACAGGGATTTTACCGTGTACTTCCAGCCGAAGTTTGATATCAGGCATAAGAAGCCCATCCTGTCGAGTGCGGAAGCTCTTGTGCGCTGGATTCATCCGGAACTTGGTATGATAAGTCCGGGACTGTTTATACCGCTTCTTGAGGAACACGGACTGATCCTGGAGCTCGACCGGTTTGTATGGAACGAGACTGCGGAATATATCAGAAAATGCAAGGATGACTACGGATTTTCCGTCCCTATATCGGTTAATGTGTCGAGAATAGATATGCTGATGCCGGATCTTAAGGGTATTTTCAAGGAGATCATGGAGAGATTTTCTCTTACGGCCGATGATATCATTCTTGAGATCACCGAGAGCGCTTACACCGGAGATTCGGAGCAGATCATTTCCATGGCGGGTGAGCTCAGGGGCATGGATATGGGATTTCGGATCGAGATGGATGATTTCGGAACAGGCTATTCGTCTCTGGGTATGCTGTCCAATCTTCCTATAGACGTGTTAAAGCTCGATATGTCCTTTGTTAGAAATGCATTCGGCGAAAACCGGGATATGAGGATGATAGAGCTTATCATAGATATTGCCGATTATCTGAATGTGCCTGTGATTGCGGAGGGTGTTGAAACCGAAGAGCAGTATCTGACCCTTAAAGCAATGGGATGTGATATTGTCCAGGGTTATTATTTCTCCAAACCTCTTCCGAAAGAGGAATTCACACCGCTCCTTGAGGAAAGAAGCCATATAAAAATGCCTCAGCTGCCTGAGGGACGCAGGAATCACACAAGCATCTCCAAGGCTCTTACAAATGATTTTGAACGCATTTACAATATTGATACCTTGTCTGACTGCTACCTTGAGTTCTATTCGGGACCGAGAGGCGAACTGCAGCTTAAGGCCGACGGCTCGTCGTTCTATGATACCGGCATAGGAGAGATAACAAAGCATGTGGCGGATGAGGATCGGGAGAGGCTTCTGCTGCGGCTTTGCGCCATCCTGCATGACTGCGGCAAATACATCAGTATGCAGAACCTGTCGGAATGCTCCTACAATATCATCATGTCCACCGAGATCATCGGACTTACAGGCCGCGAGCGGGAGATCGTCGCCAATGTGGTCAGATACAATCACAGAAGATTTGTCTATTACGAGGAGCGGGGCCTGGGATCGGGGCTCACCAAGAAGGACTATATGATCGTCACCAAACTTACCGCGATCCTGAGGCTGGCTAACGGCCTCGACAGGTCCCATAAGAAGAAATTCACGGACGTAAGGATCCGGCTCCGGGAAGGTCAGCTGCAGATCACTGTCAGCACCAAGAAGGATATAACGCTCGAAAAGGGACTGTTTGATAATCGCGCCAACTTCTTCGAGGAAGTTTTCAGCGTCAGACCAGTGATCAGGCAGCGTGAATTCTAAGGTCAGGGGGGAGAAACAATGGCATCAGAAACAATTGATTTCAGGAATCCGCAGTATTACATAAACAGGGAACTGAGCTGGATCGAATTTGACAGGCGCTGCCTAAGCGAAGCGCGCAACAAGGAAAATCCGCTACTTGAGAGGCTGAAATTTTTGAGCATCACCGCCTCCAACCTGGACGAATTCTTCATGGTAAGAGTCGCTTCGCTGCAGGATATGGTGCAGGCCGGATATAAAAAGAAAGATATTGCGGGAATGACCGCTTCCGAGCAGCTTTCCGCAGTGCTTGAGGCGACGCACACTTTTATGCAGCAGCAGTACTGGACTCTGAACAGGCAGCTGATCCCGGCGCTGGAGGAGCAGAAACTCAGTATCGTGCGTGATCTCGATACCCTCAATAAGACAGAGATGCGCTTCATTGAGGATTATTATACTGCCAATGTATTTCCTGTGCTGACCCCCATGGCTGTGGACAGTTCAAGGCCCTTCCCTCTGATCCGCAATAAGAGTCTCAATATCGGAGCGCTTCTCACAAGAAAAGAGACAGCTTCCCCGGGCATTCTCGGAACCGGAAAGAAGTCCAAAAAGGCCGCCAAGTCCGGCAAGGAGAAATACGAGTTTGCCACCGTGCAGGTGCCCGGCGTACTCCCCAGGATCCTCATGCTTCCCAGAAAGGAAGGGGATCCGGGAAGACTTGTTCTGCTTGAGGATATCATCCGCAGGTTCCTGCCGAGTCTCTTCGTCAACTATGAGGTCAGGTGTTCGAGTCCTTACAGGATCATGAGAAGCGCCGATCTGGATATCGCCGAGGATGAGGCGGAAGATCTTCTCAAGGAGATCCAGAAGCAGCTCAAAAAGCGCCAGAGAGGTGACGCGATCAGACTTGAAGTAGAAAAAGGAATCGACAAACAGCTTTTGGAGCTCCTGATGAAAGAGCTCTCCCTGAGCATGGATTTTGTCTATGAGATCGACGGACCCCTTGATCTTACATACCTGATGAAAGCTTACGGGATCGAAGGCTACGACGAACTTCGTGAGCACAGATACGCAAAGCCCCAGCTCGTTCCCGAGTTTCCCTCCGGCAGCGATATTTTCGAACAGATCAGAAAAGGCGATGTTTTCATGCATCACCCCTACCAGACTTTTGACCCGGTGGTGAAGTTCGTCGCGGCCGCAGCCGTGGATCCGGATGTACTGGCGATCAAGCAGACTCTTTACCGTGTCAGCGGTAATTCACCTATTGTCGCGGCCCTCGCAAGAGCTGCCGAAAACGGCAAACAGGTCACGGTCCTTGTGGAACTCAAGGCGCGTTTTGACGAAGAAAACAATATAGAGTGGGCCAAGCAGCTTGAGAAAGCCGGCTGTCATGTTATCTACGGCCTGCAGAACCTCAAGACCCACAGCAAGATCACGCTGGTAGTCAGAAGAGAAGAGGACGGCATCCGCAGATATGTGCATCTCGGAACAGGAAATTACAACGATTCCACAGCGAAACTCTATACGGATGTAGGCCTTATGACGTGCAGCGATCCCATCGGAGAGGACGCCACGGCTGTTTTCAATATGTTGTCGGGATATTCCGAACCGAGATTCTGGAACAAACTCAGTCTGGCTCCCCTGTGGCTCAAGGACAGGTTCATCAACCTGATCGGACGCGAGCAGAGACACGCCGAGAACGGAGAGACTGCGCATATCATCGCCAAGATGAATTCACTGTGCGATCCCGATATCATGGAGGCGCTTTACAGAGCAAGCGCGGCAGGAGTAGAGATCGAACTGATCGTAAGAGGCATCTGCTGCATCAGGCCCGGCATTCCCGGGATCAGCGAAAATATAACTGTTCGCTCGATCGTCGGCAATTTTTTGGAACACAGCAGGATCTACTATTTTGAAAACGGAGGATCCCCCGAGATCTACGCGGCAAGCGCGGACTGGATGCCCAGAAATCTTGACCGCCGTGTCGAGATCATGTTCCCGCTCGAGGACAGCAGGATCCGTGAAAAAGCGCTCCATATCCTCAAACTTGAACTGGAGGACACTGTAAAAGTGCATATCCTTCGAAGCGACGGTACTTATGACAGGGTTGACAGAAGAGGGAAGGAGCTGATCAATTCACAGCTTCAGTTCTGTGAGGAAGCCTTGAAGGAAGCGAATTCCCTTAAGAGCGGCCGTGACAACCGCACCTTTATTCCCAAGGAACCCGTGAACACTCAAGCGGATTATTAACATTTACCGCTCTTTATGGTATTCTGAATATATATGGGCACCAATCCAATCAAGACGCCGCAGTGAACAGGAGGGCGCAGTTATGGCACAGGTATCCGAGATCAAAAAGGCACCCGCTAACCGTACGACAGGTTACGAGTATGAAAAAGACGCCAAGTTCGTCGCTTATGTCTCTTCTTATACGAGAGGAAAGGGAGAGAAGTACGGGATCAGGATCTATGACGTTGATATGGAGAATGGCTATCTGACTCAGAAAAAGCAGATTGAGATTTCCAACTCTTCATATGTAACGATCTCTCATAACAGGAAGTATCTGTATTCCATCACCGATTTTGGAATTGAAGCATACAGGATCGTTAAAGGAGGAGATCTTGAACAGATCAACCTCGCTTCGATCAACGGGATGAGAGGCTCTTACCTCTCTACAGACTATGAGGACGAATTCCTCTTTGTTTCCGGTTATCATGACGGCAAGATCACAGTGCTGAGGGTCAATGAAGACGGATCTGTCGGCGAGATATGCGACGAGCTCTTCCTCAAAGGTCTGGGAAGCATTGCGGAGCGGAATTTCCGTCCCCACGTCCAGTGCGTAAAGATGACCAGGGACAACCATTTCCTCCTGGCTGCTGATCTTGGAATGGATCACGTCAATGTGTATACCCTCAACAGAAAGAACGGACACATCAAACAGTGCGCGATCCTTCATTCCGAACTCGAATCGGCTCCCAGGCATCTTAAGTTCTCCAAGGACGGCCATTTCCTCTACGTCGTCCATGAGCTCAAGAACATTATCGATGTTTATTTTTATCACGAAGTAGACGGCGCTCCCGATTTTGAGAAGATCCAGACTGTCTCGACTCTCAACAATTATCACGCGACAGGTTCAGCTGCCAGCGCTTTGAATTTCTCATCGGACTTCAAGTATCTGATCAGCTCCAACGCGGGTGACAATTCAGTCGTGATCTTCAGGATCGATCCCGATAACGGCTACCTCTACAAGGTACTCTGCCTGCCGATCAGCGGAGAGTATCCCAAGGATGCAGCGCTGTTCCCTGACAACAGGCACCTTGTATCCCTGAACCATGAGTCCAACACGATGACCTTCTTCAGCGTAGATCTCGAAAAAGGACTGCTTGTGATGCATGGCAAGGAGATCAAAGTCGACAAGCCCAACTGCATCATCTTCCACAAACTTCAGGATGATCAGATTGATTGACTAAACCCGGTATTTTATGGTTTAAAGGAGAGCTGACCAATGGCTTCAGGCTCTGAATTCGGTTCAATACTGCGCCTCACGACCTGGGGCGAATCTCACGGCGCCGGCATCGGCGCCGTTCTGGACGGTTTTCCCGCGGGAATGGATCTGTCCGAAGAAGATATACAGAAATATCTTGACAGAAGAAAACCCGGACAGTCGGAGATCTCAACTCCCCGCAGTGAAGCGGACAGAGTTGAGATCTGGTCCGGCGTTTTTGATGGTAAGACCACGGGAACACCCATTTCACTTCTGATCCGCAATACTTCCCAACGGTCCGGGGATTACGGGAATCTGAAAGACTGCTTCAGGCCCGGTCACGCGGATTACACCTATTACAGCAAATTCGGTTTCCGCGATTATCGCGGAGGCGGACGCTCAAGCGCCAGAGAGACTGCCGGACGTGTTGCAGCCGGTGCCATTGCTGCCAAATTCCTTCGGGAACTTGGTGTGGATATCTGTGCGTTTACCAAAGCGATTGGTCCGATTCAGATCGATGAGAAACGCTTTGACAAAGAGCTGATCACAAGGACCAAGACCTGTATGCCTGACGCCATGGCTGATGAACAGGCAATGGACTTCTTGAAAAAATGCATGGAAGAAAAAGACTCCGCAGGAGGTGTGATCGAATGCGTTATCAGAGGAGTTCCGGCAGGGATCGGCGATCCTGTCTTTGACAAACTCGACGCGAGGATCGCGCAGGCACTCATGTCCATAGGCGCCGTAAAGGCTGTTGAGATTGGCGACGGAGTCCATGCGGCTCTTTCAACCGGCTCCATGAACAACGACCAGTTCTATATGGAAGATGCCGAAGTGAAAAAGTGTACGAATCATGCGGGCGGAATCCTGGGAGGCATTTCTGACGGCTCTCCGATCATCTGCAGAGTGCATGTAAAACCCACGCCTTCTATTTTCAGAGAACAGAAGACTGTGGATGAGAGCGGCAATGAGAGAACACTTCTTATTAAGGGAAGGCACGATCCGGTAGTAGTTCCGAGAGCAGTGGTCGTAGTGGAGTGCATGTGCGCTCTCACTGTTTTGGACGCGATGCTTTCCAATATGACGAGCCGGGCCGATTCGGTCAGGTCATTTTACAACAAAAGGAAACCGTGACTTAATGACAAAGATGAAATATGAGATTATCAGACAGGAGGGCCTCGCGAAGAGAGCGCACATGGAGACAGTGCACGGAACGATCGAGACCCCTGTTTTTATGAATGTGGCAACAGCTGCCGCGATCAAGGGAGGGCTCAGCGCCGGCGACCTCAGGAGCATAGGCACACAGGTCGCCCTGTGCAACACTTATCACCTGCATGTAAGACCCGGAGATGAGACTGTTTACAAACTGGGAGGACTGCACGAGTTCATGAGATGGGACAGACCGATCCTCACGGATTCCGGCGGCTTCCAGGTGTTCTCCCTTGCAGATCTTAGAAAGATCAAGGAAGAAGGAGTCACTTTCCACTCCCATGTTGACGGAGCCAGAATCTTCATGGGACCGGAGGAAAGCATGCGCATACAGTCCCATCTTGCATCTACGATCGCTATGGCGTTTGACGAGTGTCCCCCCAGCCACGCCGAAAGGGACTATGTAGAGAGATCCGTCGCGCGCACGACCAGATGGCTTCAGAGATGTAAGGATGAAATGAACCGGCTTAACAGCCTCGAAGATACGATCAACAGAGAGCAGCTTCTCTTCGGCATCAATCAGGGCGCGGTATACCCGGACATCCGGATTGATCACGCACAGCAGATCTCGGAAATGAATCTCGACGGCTATGCAGTTGGCGGACTGGCAGTGGGAGAGACCCACGAGGAGATGTATGAGATCCTCGACGCCGTAGTCCCTCATCTGCCGCGCAATAAGCCCACTTATCTGATGGGTGTCGGAACTCCCCAGAATATCATCGAGGGAGTGGCCAGAGGGATTGATTTCTTTGACTGCGTCTATCCGAGCAGAAACGGAAGGCACGGCAATCTCTATACGAACAAAGGCACTGTGAGGATCAATAACGCCAAATATGCCCTTGATAAAAGACCGATCGAAGAGGGCTGCGGCTGTCCTGTCTGCAGGGCCGGCTATTCAAGAGGCTACATCAGGCACCTTGTGAAGGCCCAGGAGACATTAGGGCTTCGGATGTGCGTGATGCACAACCTCTATTTCTACAACAACCTGATGACGCAGATCCGCGAGGCGCTCGACAACGGCACTTTTTCCGCTTTCAGAAAGAGAATGCTGGAGCAGCTTGAGGGAAATGGCGATTAAATAACTGTTTTGTGCGTCAATTCGCTAAATTTTCATTGAAAAACACATAACGGTTGTTGTATGATATGATTCAAATGATTTAGAGCCGCCTAAAAGGCGTGATTGGAGGTATAGTATTATGAATGGATTCATGTTGACCGCAGCCGGCACCCCTATCTTCACGATCCTGTACATGGCTGTCATCGTAGGTTTCTTCTACTTCTTCCTGATCAGACCTCAGAGAAAAGAGCAGAAAGAAAAGCAGGCAATGCTCAGCTCACTGGCGATCGGTGACAGCGTGCTTACTACTGCAGGATTTTACGGAGTGGTGATCGACATGACCGAGGACACTGTGATCGTCGAATTCGGCAGCAACAAGAACTGCCGGATCCCGATGCAGAAGGCAGCGATCGTACAGATCGAGAAGCCTGAGGATGCACTCGAAACAGCGGATGACAAATAATAGATATTAAGTCTGAAGGCATGTGCCCTGCACATGCCTTCTATTTGGTATATCCGAAATGATCAATATGATTCAAATCACTCATCATAGAGATTAATTCTATTCATCTTTAATCAGCCACGGAGGTAGGATGTCTTGAATAAAAATATAGCAGTTATAGCCGGAGACGGCATAGGACCGGAAATCGTTGCCCAGGCCAGGAAAGTCCTTGACAGAGTATGTGAGAAATACGGACATACTTTTAATTATACGGACGTCCTCATGGGCGGATGCTCGATCGACGCATATGGAGTCCCCCTGACCGATGAGACCATCAGGATCTGCAAGGCAAGTGATGCCGTCTTAATGGGATCGATCGGAGGAAATGCCGCCACTTCACCCTGGTACAGGCTTTCGTCTGAGCTCCGTCCGGAGGCAGGACTTTTGAAACTCCGCAAATCCCTGAATCTTTATTGCAATCTAAGACCTGCATATCTCTTTAAAGAACTGGCAGACTCCTGTCCGCTGGCTTCCAAAGAGGGCGGAAGGAACTTCGATCTGGTGATCTGCAGGGAGCTTACCGGCGGCCTGTATTTTGGCAATAGGTACACAAAGGAAGAAGACGGCGTCGTCACAGCAGTTGATACAGCGGTCTACAATGAAAATGAGATCCGCAGGATCGCAGTAAAGGCCTTTGAGATCGCTATGAAACGCGGCAAAAAAGTGTGCAGCGTAGATAAGGCGAACGTACTCGACACTTCCAGGCTCTGGAGAAAGGTAGTTGCAGAGGTCGCAAAGGATTACCCCGAGGTTGAACTCTCCAACATGCTCGTCGACAACTGCGCGATGCAGCTTGTAAAAGAGCCCGAACAGTTTGACGTCATCGTCACCGGCAATATGTTCGGCGATATTCTCTCAGATGAGGCGAGTATGATCACAGGCTCCATCGGAATGCTGTCTTCAGCTTCCCTCAGCGACGGAAGCTTCGGCCTCTACGAGCCCAGCCACGGCAGCGCGCCGGATATCGCAGGCCTCGGGATCGCCAACCCGATCGCTACGATCCTCTCAGCGGCAATGATGCTCCGCTACAGCTTCGGACTCCTTGAGGAGGCAGACGCGGTAGAGGCAGCAGTTAAAAAGACTCTGGCGGACGGATACAGAAGTGTCGACCTGATGCCCCGCACCGGTGCGGAAGGACTTACATCCCAGAACTGCAGCGAGCTCGGCGACAGGATCTGTGAGAGGATCTGACGGAAGTTTTGGTCCGGTAATAAATCGATATTACTCAGGAACTCTATGCTGAACCAGCTCAGTATGGATCCTGTGAAATTCATAAGGAAGGATAGGTAACGGAAATGAAAAGTGACAGCGTCAAAAAAGGTATATCACAGGCCCCCCACAGGAGTCTCTTCAACGCGCTCGGATATACGGAAGAGGAGAGAAGGCGCCCGATGATCGGTATCGTCAGCTCCTACAATGAGATCGTTCCCGGTCATATGAACCTCGATAAGATCACGGAAGCCGTCAAGCTCGGAGTTGCAATGGCAGGCGGCATGCCCGTTGTATTCCCCGCGATCGCGGTATGTGACGGTATCGCTATGGGCCATATCGGCATGAAGTATTCACTGGTGACCAGAGACCTTATTGCAGACTCCACAGAATGTATGGCAAAGGCTCACGGTTTTGACGGACTGGTCATGATCCCCAACTGCGACAAGAATGTCCCCGGACTTCTTATGGCAGCCGCACGCGTCAATGTCCCTACGATCTTTGTTTCCGGCGGTCCTATGCTGGCCGGCCATATCGACGGACGCAAGAGAAGTCTTTCCTCTATGTTCGAGGCGGTCGGTTCCGTAGCAGCCGGCAAGATGACTATGGAAAAACTCGCAGAGTATGAGGAGAAGGTCTGTCCCACATGCGGATCCTGCTCCGGCATGTATACCGCAAACTCAATGAACTGCCTGACAGAAGCCATCGGAATGGGCCTTCAGGGCAACGGAACTATCCCCGCTGTTTACAGCGCAAGGATCCGCCTCGCCAAGCATGCGGGCATGAAGATCATGGAACTGGTCGAGAAGAATATCCGTCCCAGGGACATCATGACCGAGAAAGCTTTTATGAACGCTATGACCATGGATATGGCTCTTGGCTGCTCCACAAATACAATGCTTCACCTTCCCGCAATTGCTCACGAAGCCGGCGTGGAACTTAATATGGAGATCGCGAACATGGTCTCCGATAAGACTCCCAACCTGTGCCATCTCGCGCCGGCAGGCCCCACTTACATGGAGGATCTCAATGAAGCGGGCGGTATCTACGCTGTCATGAACGAACTTGCCAAGAAGGATCTTCTTGATCTTGACGTAATGACTGTAAGCGGCAGGACAATGCGCGAGAACATTGAGGGCTGCGTCAATACAGATCCTACCGTTATCCGTCCCATCGAGGATCCCTATATGCCCAACGGCGGAATCGCTGTTCTCAAGGGCAACATCGCTCCCGATACCGGCATTGTCAAGAGAAGCGCAGTGCTTCCCGAAATGATGCAGCATGAAGGTCCCGCGAGAGTATTTGACTGCGAAGAGGATGCGATCGCAGCGATCACCGGCGGCAAGATCGTGCCCGGAGACGTTGTCGTTATCCGCTATGAAGGTCCCAAGGGCGGCCCCGGCATGAGAGAGATGCTCAATCCCACTTCCGCAATCGCAGGTATGGGCCTTGATACCACTGTCGCGCTGATCACCGACGGAAGATTCTCAGGCGCCTCCCGCGGAGCCTCCATCGGACACGTCTCCCCCGAGGCTGCTGTCGGCGGTCCTATCGCCCTGATCGAAGAAGGTGATATCATTTCCATCGATATCAACGCTAACAAGCTCAATGTGAAAGTTTCCGACGAAGAGCTTGCCCGCAGAAAAGCTGCCTGGAAGCCTCGCCAGCCCAAGGTCACGGACGGATATCTTAAGAGATACGCAGCACTTGTGACCAGTGGAAACCGCGGCGCGATTCTTGAACTTCCCAAGGACATGCAGTAAAAGCTTCTTATGCGGGGTCCCAGGACCCTCCAACGATCATTGAACAAGGGAGGAAACACAAATGAAAATGACAGGTGCCGAGATCGTAATCGCATGCCTGCTCGAACAGGGAGTAGATACGGTTTTCGGATATCCGGGAGGAGCGATCCTCAACGTCTATGACGCATTATACAAACACAGAGACGAGATCAGACACATTCTGTCATCCCATGAACAGGGAGCGTCTCACATGGCAGACGGATACGCGCGTGCCACAGGTAAAGTAGGCGTCTGTCTGGCAACCAGCGGACCCGGGGCAACCAATCTGGTTACCGGTATTGCAACCGCATATATGGACAGCGTCCCGCTTGTCGCGATCACTTGCAACGTCACACTGCCTCTTCTGGGAAAGGATTCTTTCCAGGAGGTTGATATCGCCGGCATTTCCATGCCTATCACCAAGCACGGATATATTGTCAAGGATGTCAAGGACCTTGCCGATACGATCCGCAAGGCTTTCAGGATCGCTACTACAGGAAGACCGGGACCGGTCCTTGTGGATATTCCCAAGGATGTAACCGGCGCAGTAGCTGACTATGTTCCCCTCAGCCACACCAGAAGGCTTGTGGGAGAGGGCCGCAGATACAGCGATTCCGATATCGACCAGGTCATTGAGATGATAAAGGCTTCACGGAAGCCTTTCCTCTATGTCGGCGGCGGCGCTGTGATCTCCGGAGCCAGTGAGGAACTCAAAAAGTTCGTTGAGCTCGTTGACGCTCCCGTATGCGACACTTTGATGGGCAAAGGCGCCTACGACGGCCATGACCCCCACTACACAGGCATGATAGGAATGCACGGCACAAAGACATCAAACCTCGGCGTCAGCAAGTGTGATCTTCTGATCGCTATGGGTGCGCGCTTTACCGACCGCGTTATCGGCAATCCCCAGAAATTTGCAGAAAACGCGAAGATCATCCACATTGATATCGATCCCGCCGAGATCAACAAGAACATCAAAGTCGATTTTTCCGTCATCGGAAACCTCAAAGATGTGCTCCATGATCTCAATGCCAGACTTACTCCCATGCGCCATGAGGAGTGGATGAAGCAGATCGCCGAAATGAAGGCCAAATATCCTCTGTTTTACGATAAGTCCAAGCTCACCTGCCCTATGGTCATTGAGAAACTCGATGAGCTGACAAAGGGAGACGCGATCATTGTGACCGACGTGGGACAGCACCAGATGTGGGCTGCTCAGTACTATACATTCAGCAAGCCGCGCACACTCCTTACATCGGGAGGTCTCGGCACAATGGGATACGGCCTTGGCGCCGCGATCGGTGCCAAAGTGGCGTTCCCCAAGAGGCAGGTCATCAATGTCGGCGGCGACGGATGCTTCCGCATGAATATGAACGAACTTGCCACAGCGAGCCGCTATAATATTCCGATCATTGAAATTGTCATTGACAACCGGGTGCTCGGAATGGTAAGACAGTGGCAGACTCTGTTTTACGGAGAACGCTACAGCGCCACAGTGATCGAAGACAAGGTCGATTACTGCAAAGTAGCGGAAGGCCTCGGATGCCTTGCGATCCGCGTGACAGAGCCCTCTGAAGTTGAGCCGGCTCTGAAAAAAGCGCTGTCCGCAGGTGTTCCCACTGTCATCGATGTAGTTATAGAAGAAGATGACAAGGTATTCCCGATGGTATCCCCCGGCGCCCCGATTGAAAAAGCGTTCGATGCTTCGGATCTCGAATCCGCAGTCAGTAAGTAATACAGAATAAACGAAGCGCCCGAAAGCGCAAGGAGGAATTATTTAATATGGCAAGAGTCTATAACTTTTCAGCCGGCCCCGCAGTACTGCCCGAAGAAGTTCTCAGGGAAGCGCAGGAAGAAATGCTCGATTACCGCGGATGCGGTATGTCCGTAATGGAAATGAGCCACAGAGGCAAGATCTTTGACGGCATTATCAAGGAAGCCGAGAAAGATCTTCGCGAGCTCATGAACATCCCTGACAATTACAAAGTCCTGTTCCTTCAGGGCGGAGCTCATCAGCAGTTTTCGGCTGTTCCCATGAATCTGTACAAAAACGGCAAGGCGGCCTATATCGTTACCGGACAGTGGTCTAAGAGAGCTTACCAGGAAGCTTCCAGATATATCGACGCAGTAGTTGTCGCTTCTTCCGCAGACAAGACCTTCAGTTATATTCCCGACTGTTCTGACCTGGACATCCCCGAGGATGCGGATTATGTCTACATCTGTGAGAACAACACGATCTACGGCACGAAGTTCTGGCAGCTTCCCAATACAAAGGGACACGATCTCGTATCGGATATCTCTTCCTGCTTCCTTTCCGAGCCGATTGATGTAACCAAGTACGGCGTTCTCTACGGCGGCGTTCAGAAGAATGTCGGTCCCGCAGGCGTGGTCATCATGATCATCCGTGAAGATCTGATCAGGGATGACGTGCTTCCCTGCACGCCCACAATGCTCAAGTGGAAGACCCAGGCGGATGCGGATTCCCTTTACAATACGCCTCCGGCTTACGGCATCTACATCTGCGGCAAGGTATTTAAGTGGATCAAGTCCCAGGGCGGACTTGAAGCCATGAAGGAGCGCAATGAGAAGAAAGCAAAGCTTCTTTATGATTTCCTCGACAGCAGCGACTTCTTCAAGGGCACTGTTGAGAAGAAAGACCGCTCCATTATGAATGTTCCTTTCGTCATCGGCGATAAAGAGCTCGAAGCGCAGTTCATTAAGGAAGCGGAAGCAAACGGTCTTACCAGCCTCAAGGGCCACAGGTCCGTCGGCGGAATGCGCGCCAGCATTTACAATGCGATGCCTTACGAGGGCGTAGAAGCTCTTGTAGCATTTATGAAAAAATTTGAAGAGGAACACACGGAGAAATAAATCATGACTTATAAATTCGCATGCCTTAACAGCATCTCCCCTATAGGACTCAAGAACTTTACTAACAGATATGAACAGGTCAGTGAGCTGTCCGAGGCTAACGGAATCCTTGTAAGAAGCGCGGCAATGCATGACATGGAGTTTTCTGAAAATCTCTATGCCATCGCAAGGGCAGGTGCCGGTGTCAATAATATCCCGCTGCAGAAGTGCGCGGAAAAGGGAATCGTTGTATTCAATACGCCCGGCGCCAATGCAAACGGTGTAAAGGAGCTGGTTTTTGCCGGAATGCTGCTTGCGTCCAGGGACATCGTGGAAGGTGTCAACTGGGTGCGTGCCAACAAGGCGAAAGAAGATATTGCCAAAATAGCGGAGAAAGAGAAGAAAAAGTTTGCCGGAACAGAACTTCAGGGCAAGAAACTGGGAATCATCGGCCTCGGCGCCATCGGTGTCCGCGTGGCCAACGCAGCGGTCAGCCTCGGCATGGATGTTTACGGCTACGATCCCTATGTCTCTGTAGATTCCGCATGGCACCTCAGCCGCAAGATCACCCACGTGCTCAATGTGGATGATATTTACAAGGACTGTGATTTCATTACCGTTCACGTTCCGCTCCTTGATTCCACAAAGCACATGATCGGCAAGGAAGCCATTTCCAAGATGAAAAAGGGCGTCATCCTTGTCAACATGGCGAGAGACCAGCTTGTGGATGAAGAAGCAGTAGTGGCTTCCATCGAGGCAGGAAAGATCCGCAGATATGTATCGGATTTCCCGAACTCAACTGTTGCAGGCAAAAAAGGCTGCATCACTACACCTCACCTGGGAGCTTCCACTGAGGAGTCCGAGATCAACTGCGCGAAGATGGCAGTGGATCAGCTCAGGGATTACCTTGAGAACGGAAATATCAGAAACAGTGTCAATTATCCGAACTGTGAAATGGGCGTATGCACTTCCGGTGGAAGGATCTGCATCTTCCACAAGAACCAGCCCAGCATGATCACGCAGTTCACGCAGATCCTCGGCGCGCACGGCGTCAACATCGCGGGAATGGCGAATAAATCCAAAAAAGAGGTGGCATACACTCTCATCGATTTTGACGATCCTTCGGACAAAGAGCTTGTCAATAAACTTGCTGCTGTCAAAGATGTGTACAGGGTACGAGTGATCAAATAAGGAGTTATTATATGGCAGACATCAGAGCTTTTGCGGCCTACAGGCCCGCGAAAGGACTCGAGGACAAAATAGCGGCATTGCCATACGATGTTTATAACAGAGAAGAAGCGAAGCGGGTTGTAAGATCCAACCCGCTTTCTTTTCTTGCGATCGACAGGGCAGAGACACAGTTCCCGGATGACGTAAGTACCTATGATGACCGCGTCTACGATAAAGCCCGGGATATGCTGGATGAAGCTATTGAAAGCGGAAAATTTGTACAGGACAGTTCTCCCTGCTACTATCTTTACGAACAGACGATGAACGGCCGCTCCCAGACGGGAATTGTGGCATGCGCATCCATAGACGATTATCAGTCGGGTGTGATCAAAAAACATGAGAATACAAGGGTGGATAAGGAAATCGACAGGATCCGCCACGTGGACACCTGTAATGCCCAGACAGGTCCGATATTTCTGTGCTACAGAAATATAAAGGAACTGGATGAACTTATGGCGAGATATATACAAAACGCTCCTGTCTGCGACTTTCTCTCCGAAGGCGGTGTCAGAAACCGCGTATGGATCATTTCCGACGAGGATTCGGTAGAGACCATTAAAAACGCGTTCTCAGGCACAGACAAGATCTATATCGCTGACGGCCACCACAGATGCGCGTCAGCGGTGAAAGTGGGCCTGAAAAGGAGAGAACAGAATCCCGGATATACGGGAGAAGAGGAATTCAACTATTTTCTTGCCGTATTATTTCCCGGAGACCAGCTGATGGTCATGGACTACAACAGAGTGATCAAAGATCTGAACGGTTATTCAGCGGAAGACTTTTTAAAAGAGCTCGCCGGGATCTTTCAAGTTTCCTGCGAGGGAAAGGATCCGGTGCATCCCTCCTCGAAGGGAGAGTTCGGACTCTATCTCTGCGACGGTAACTGGTACAGACTTCAGGCGCTTGTTAAGCCGGATGAGAGCGACCCTGTAAAGAGTCTCGACGTCTCTTTCCTGCAGGACAGAGTGCTGCGGCCTCTTCTTAATATCCGGGACCCCAAGGAAGATCCCAGGATCTCCTTTGTAGGAGGGATCCGGGGACTTGGAGAGCTGCAGGACACAGTGGATTCGGGAAAAGCAAAAGCAGCATTTTCCATGTACCCCACTTCAATGGACGAGCTGTTCGCAGTTGCGGATGCCGGAGAACTCATGCCTCCCAAGTCCACATGGTTTGAACCCAAGCTTCTCAGCGGTCTTTTTATTCACAGGCTCTGAACTGTTACAGGTTGAAGAAACTACTTGCATAATATCTTCAAAGTCTATATAATACTAAAGACGCTTAAAGCGCCGCCATTTCAGGCGGCCCATGCTGGAATAGCGCAGTCGGTAGCGCAACTGATTCGTAATCAGTAGGTCGAGGGTTCGAGTCCCTTTTCCAGCTTTATGTCGGAAAGCGCGGGGACCTGAACTGGTTTCCCGCGTTTTTTTTGATTTACCCCTGGTCGGCGGAAGGCTTGCAGGGATACTATATTTTGACACTGAACACCGGACACAGAAACGGAGGACAGACTATGGCACAGCTATGGGGCGGCCGCTTCACCAAACAGACCGATGCTGCCGTCAAGGCATTTAATGACTCGATCGGTTTTGACAAGAGATTATACAGAGAGGACATAGAAGGAAGCATCGCGCATGCAGGCATGCTGGGCTCACAGGGTATCATCACTGCCCAGGAAGCGGATCTTATCATCGGGGAACTCGGGAAGATCCTCAGCGATGTGGAGAGCGGAAAGATCACGATCGGCAGCGAATACGAGGATATCCACAGTTTTGTGGAAGCCAATCTGATCGACAGGATCGGTGATGCGGGCAAGAAACTTCACACCGGCAGAAGCCGCAATGACCAGGTTGCGCTGGACATGAAGCTCTACACCCGCCGCAAGACAAGGGAGATCAGAGAGCAACTCTATACCCTCCTTGATACGATCCTGGGTCTTATGGAAGAGAATACGGACACTTATATGCCGGGCTTTACTCATCTGCAGAAAGCTCAGCCCACCTCCCTGGCCCACCACCTCGGCGCCTATTTCGAGATGTTCAGAAGAGACGCCGGAAGGCTTGACGACTGCCTGGAGAGGATGAATTACTGTCCCCTCGGATCCGGAGCTCTTGCTGGCACGACTTATCCGCTGGACCGCTATATGACGGCAGAGAAACTTGGTTTTAAGGGTCCTACTCTCAACAGCATGGATTCAGTCTCTGACAGGGATTATCTGATCGAGCTTATGTCAGCTCTTTCCATTATCATGATGCACCTGAGCCGTTTCAGCGAGGAACTCATTACCTGGAATTCCAACGAGTACCGCTTTGTTGAGATGGACGACGCCTTCTCCACGGGCAGCAGCATCATGCCCCAGAAGAAAAATCCTGATATCTGCGAACTGGTCAGAGGAAAGACCGGAAGAGTATACGGCGACCTGGTCTCGCTTCTTACTACTATGAAAGGCCTTCCGCTCGCCTACAATAAGGATATGCAGGAGGACAAGGAGCCCGCTTTCGACGCGATCGATACAGCAGAGGCCTGTATCTCACTCTTTAGCGGTATGCTCTCAACGATCACATTCCGGAAAGATGTGATGCGCCTGAGCGCTGTAAGAGGATTCACAAACGCAACAGACGCGGCAGATTATCTCGTCGTCAAGGGCGTGCCTTTCAGGGATGCCCATGGTATCATCGGAAGGCTGGTACTGCACTGCATCGATGAGAATAAGAGCATCGACGATCTCTCACTCGATGAGCTGAAGCAGTTCAGCCCCGCCTTTGAGGAAGATATTTACGATGCGGTATCCCTTAAGACCTGTGTGGAGAAGAGACTCACTCTGGGAGCCCCCGGATCCGCGATGATGAAGGATGTCATCGGAAAGGAGAAGGAGTGGCTTGACGGCTGGCACCGCCGCATCACAGAGGGCTGAGTACAAGGCAAGATAACAAGAACATCTTGAAGTAGATAAATGGAGGAAATGAAAAATGGACAAGAAACTTCGTGTTGGCATCCTTGGCGGAACAGGCATGGTCGGCCAGAGGTTTATCGCTCTTTTGGAGAATCATCCCTGGTTTGAGGTCACAACAATAGCTGCGAGCCCCCGAAGCGCCGGCAAGACCTATGAGGAGTGCGTCGCCGGAAGATGGAAGATGGACACACCGATCCCTGAGTCCGTAAGAAAGATCATAGTCAAGAATGTGCAGGACGTACAGGAAGTGGCTTCAGAGGTTGATTTCTGCTTCAGCGCGGTGGATATGAAGAAGGACGAGATCCGTGCCATTGAAGAGGAATATGCCAAAACAGAGACTCCGGTAGTCTCCAACAACAGTGCCCACCGCTGGACACCGGATGTGCCCATGATCATTCCGGAGATCAATCCCGAGCACAGCGACGTTATCGCGTTCCAGAAGAAGAGACTGGGAACCACACGCGGATTCATCGCCGTCAAGCCCAACTGCTCGATCCAGAGCTATACGCC
>CACZXG010000051.1 GCA_902785055.1 uncultured Lachnospiraceae bacterium | reverse complement strand
CTGCATCCAATGCCATTACATACTTTGCCATAAAATACCTCCTTCTAACTTTGCCGTCACGCCCCCGCATGCCGGCATGTGTCCCCATTACATGAACCATACGTCAGAGCTTGTTGTTGAGATCGCTGTCGCACCGCTTGCCAGCGCATTCATGACGTCCTCCTTCTCCTGGATCAGTCCTCCGCAGATCACAGGCACCCTGCTCATCGAGCAGATCTTCCTGATCATCTTCGGAACGATGATGCCGGGCAGGATCTCGATCATATCGGGCTGAGTTTCCCGGTTCTGGCGCGACTGCCTCTCGATATTGATGAGAGCCATGCTGTCCAGTACAAAATACCGCAGCACTGTCGCCAGACCGATCTCCTTAGCATGTGTGATCAGATTCCCCTTCGTAGTGATGATGCCGTCCGCCCCGGTATACTTGCGGATAAAATCCGTCGATATATCCTTGGGACTAAGACCCGTGATCAGATCCATGTGAACCATGGCGATCTTGCCGGCGTCCTTAACTTTTGAAACGATTTCGGCGATGGTGCATATATCCCCATATAATATAAACACAGCATCGACATCAGATTTCAGACACATCTCCAGTCCGGAGTCATCCTTCACAGCAGCCACAATAGGCGCCGCTTCGATCACTTCAACAAATTCTCTACCCATACAATTCCTCATTTTGCATAAAAAAAAGAAAACACGACAATAGCAACAGGATCCCCAATAATCCTCATCACTGCCATATTCTCTCCTCTCTAGGCAAAACCATTATTTAACTTATGTATATATTACCACCTTATTGGTTAATATGCAATATAGATTTATAAACTATATTATATTTTTGGTCAAATTCACAATATAATTAATGTTCGCTTCCGGATTGTACTGAAAAATATATAGCGTAAACGATTTCATCAGCTAACCCACAATGTTGTTTCCGCATTTCTGGCATTTGATATTACGTTAGAGTCTGAATATTTATTCTGATTTAGCGTATAAAATACAAGCAGAAAGCATATAATTCCCTCTGCCATAAATTGATGAATAAAAACTGGGTGTTCAAAGTTCTTTAGGGACTATCATTGTTAGGGTCTGATTTTAAGGTCTATCGACAGGGGCAGACTTTTGAGTCAGACCTCTTCTATCTCAATAAAATGAAAGCCATGTATCTGCCCTTCCTGTACTTCTTCCTGTAAAATATGTTTGCCAACAACAATCAAAAAAGGAGTACATCTGAATCGTATCACAGAACTCTTTGCTTTAGAAGATTCGGATATTATCGTATCTGATATTCAATTCAAGGGCTCCGAAAAACTCTCACTCTAGAGACGCCTCCAGCCATTCACTTTTACCCACAAAGCGGTTTCCGAATGCATTCATGCGGGATCAAGAAGCGCAGCGGCTCACATCTCATCCTTTAGGACGGTTATGAACTGATTCTTCTACTAAAGCAACGCCGCAAGATATATTAATTCCAGCTGCAGTTATGAGACTAATGAGGAATTCCATTTCATCAGCAAGAACCGTCTGGTTATCCAAGTTTTCTATTCCGGTGCCCCCATCGATCTTCTTAGAAGCCGGCGTACGAATGTTATCGAACCCTACTTTGCTTCAGTCCCACCCGAAGAACGCACTACCGTTAAGTACCTGATTTCTGATATGTATAACCCTTATCTGACATATGTCGAAAAACACTTCCCTAACGCTATCTCAGTAGTAGATTCTTTTCATGTTGTCCAATAGGTCATACACGCTATTGATAATTATATACGGTCTTTTATAAGGAAATATCGTCAGAAGATCCGTGAGGCTGAAGAAAAACGAACCGCACAGCTTGGGTATCCTGTGTCTCTTTCCCGGTCAGATGAGCCCTATCTCCTCCAGAAATACCGCTGGCTCATCCTTTTAAGCAAAAACAACCTCACCTATCATTCTGCTTTCAGAATAGATCCGCATTTCCACCGTCTCATGAATACTTATGATTATGAATCTTCCTTGTTTCAGATATCCCGTGGCTTTGGGATCTGCGTGACTGAAAAGAACGATATATCCAGTTCAATTCCAGAAGCCTGGCATCCTCTGAGAGCCATGGAAAAGATCGAAGACCTGATCAATTTCTACATCAAAACAGGATATGTGATTTTTGCTAGATTTGCAAATCTCCTGTTGAGGTTCCGTTATTCTCTCCTCCAAACCTAAAGCAGATGATATACTCCGTTGTTATTTCACCGAAACCACTATGTTGGGTTTATTTCAATAGTTCTATTCTATTCATAACTAAAGTAAATGCTTTTAAAATCCTATCACTAAGACTTAATCTCAAGCTTTTCGTATGAAACGGAAGAGCAGCGTATTATTTCTATCCCATATAACAAGTTATATATTCTTGATCTCTTTTTCTCAACACCTCTCTATTTGGAATCCTTGGATATAAGACATACTTACTGAAAGAATAATAAGAGCATTGTAATCAAGCAAAAAACAAGCGAACAAAACAGATTGAGTTTAGTATACTCTTTTAAATTCTGGTGATTCTCTCCATTATCAGGATTCACTAAAACCGAGACGACTTCGGAACTAAAAAAAACGCCTCCACCGATTATCGCAACAATAACCAAATCAATTAAGGATGAAATAAAAGCAAAGCCAACTGAATTATGAACATTAAATGAATACGTATAGAATAACCGATAAAACATATAGACTCTGACAATATCGATTAAAATATTAATTAGTCTTAATGCACTTCCGGAATTATTAATTCTCTTTATATTTACAAAAATGCTCCTCAATGCCAAAACAATACACAAAAATCCAATTGTGTGTAGGATTACAGAAGAAGCTCCATTTACTATAACAATGGCTAGAAGCAACACAGCAAAGAATGCAGGTGCAATATCAAAAAAAATAATAAACATTTAGTAGTCCTCTTCGAATTAATTATCTGCTTTCATATTCTACTATATCTCAGATTACTCCCATCTCTTTTTTGATCGCCGCCATAAGCTCGTCAAACTCCTCGAAGGCCGGCAGCTGCGGGTAATCCTGCTTGATCTTTTCGGTAGTTCTGAACAAAAAGCCTGCTTTACTGGCCAGGATCATATCGAGATCGTTATAGCTGTCGCCGCTGGCGATGGTGTCGAAGCCGATGGACTGGAGCGCCTTTACGGTGCTGAGCTTGGATTTCTGGATACGCATCTTGTAGCCGGTGATCTCGCCGGAAGGTGCCACTTCCAGAGAGTTGCAAAACAGCGTAGGCCAGCCGAGTTTCTCCATGAGGGGCATCGCGAATTCCGTAAAGGTGTCGCTGATGATGATCACCTGAGTGAAGGATCTGAGTTCGTCGAGGAATTCACGCGCGCCGGGGAGGGGCTCTATTTTGGCAATGACGTCCTGGATCTCTTTGAGGCCGAGGCCGTGCTCTTTGAGGATGCCGATCCTCCATTTCATGAGTTTGTCATAGTCAGGCTCGTCTCTTGTTGTCCTCCTCAGTTCCGGGATCCCGCTCACCTCCGAGAATGCGATCCAGATCTCAGGTACCAGTACTCCTTCCATATCAAGACAGGTAATATACATCGGCTTCTTCCTTTCTAAATTAGTATTATTGATAGAGCTCCAGAAATTCTTCCAGAGTCAGATCATGCTCCATGATGTAGGCTGCGGCTTCCTTTCCGACGTATCGGAAGTGCCACGGCTCGTAGATGATCCCGGTGATATCCTCTTTCCCTTTGGGAAAGCGCACGATGAAGCCGTATTCATCGCAGTGCCGGCTCATCCACTGATACATCTGCGTATTCTCGAGGCTCGCGTCCTTCATCTCGTAATAGTGGTCCGTGATGTCACAGCACAGTCCGGTCTGGTGCTCGCTGGTCCCGGGCCTTGCGACGATCGTCGCCGCTATCGGCTCTCCGTATTCATCGGCTTTCCTGTTAAAGAGCCAGGTCTGCGTCGCGTAACTGCGGTAGCCCGAGGAGAGCAGGACGCTGAGTCCCTCCGCTCTCGCTGCTTCCACCATATCTTCCATAGGCCCGATAATCCGGGCGTCGAACTGCTGTCCCTCCAGATACTCCAGTTCAGGCGTATAATCGCCGATGTCATTCCAGGGATTCGCCAAAATGAACATCCAGTCATCTGTGTCGATGTCCGGCCTGTCCCTGTAAGGATCTGAGGCGTCCTCCGCCACTTCGGCTTCCAATTCCGATACAGCCTGCGCGAGCTCCCCGCCGGTTTGTATCAGTATCTCGCAGGGGGAATTCCTGACTTTTCCTTTTGCAGCGGCAGTTCCACTGATCCCCATGATCAGACAGGCAGCAGCAATAATCCCTGCGGCAGACACTGCCCTTTTGTCAAAATATTCCATTTATCATTTCCTTATCAGCCGAGAGGGATCTCCACGACTTCGGCCATCTTGGTGAGGCACTGCTCGATCTGCTCCGAGATCTCATTCACGAGGCGCTCGGTGATTTCCAGATTCTTTTCCTTTTCCAGCGTCTCATAGAAGGAATTCTTGACCTCATCGCTGATCTTCTCGATCCGGGACATAAAGTAGCCCCTGGGCACAAGCTTTCTGATAGGACGGGGGATCACCATGTTCATCACGACTTCCTCCATCTTGTCCTTGCCCAGAGCCAGGACCATGAGCGAGATCATGGCGCCCGCTATGACGCCGGAAATTCCTCCTGAGATCAGCGCGACGCCGCTTCCGCCGCAGAGAAGGCCGATCAGAATGGAAATAATGGTGTCGATCATCCAGGTGAGCTCTTCAACCGCAAAGACATCCTTGGCGTCCACCTTGATCTCCAGGTCTGAAATGGAGAGGAAGGAGCTCAGGCTCAGCGCTCTGTAGGGCACTCCGTGTCTGATGCAGATCGGCATTGTCATCTCTTCCAGCTCGTAAGAAACAGGTTTGAGCCACTGCGTGATGGGCTTGATCAGCATTTCCTGCACTTCTTCGGTGTGAAGGTATTTCTCGATCTCCTTCTCCATCTCCGAGTTGATGTCGGAGAGGCGCTCGATCTCGCCGTCTCTCCATCTGTCAAATACGGGCATGGCCGCGTTTTCAAGGATCGGTTTCACGAGCATATCCACAGTGCTGTGATACAGTTCGTCGATATGATTCGCCACAATCCGCTCCACGGTGCTCGAGCCCACCAGATCCTGAATCTCAGCCCGGAACTGGCGCAGCTCCTCGTCGATCCTGCCGCTCCAGGCAAGGCCGCGGCTTACCGAGAATTCCGGCTCCGATCCGGTGATCACCACGGCTTCGGGGAATGCCTCCCTGCACCAGTCCCTGATCGCCGGAAGCCTTGAGACGCCGCCCGTAAGGAATAAGAGTTCCGGAAGGTCTCCTTGGATCCTCTCCCTCACCTGCTGCAGGCTGTTCATGAATACATCCCTGAAACTGCGCCCCTCAAGCTGAGGGATCCCGTCGTACAGGATATGGTCCGCTGTTTTGGCGTCCATGACGAGCTGAAGCCGGATCGGCTTTTCATAGCTGATGATGACCGACTGCATGCATTTGTTGTCTTTCCAGTACTCCTCGTCGGCAAAATATTTCTCTTTGAGCTTTCTCGCCGCGAATTCACAGTAGCTCTTCCATGGCGGGCTCTGCTCGAAGATCTCCCGGATCCTCTCGCCTCTGACGGAAGCGTTCAGCGCGCAGCTCAGCAGCACCTCGTCCATGATGCCGCCTCCCAGCGCCACCTCGCCGGCGGTCTGCATATCCACTTCCTTGCCTCCCATGATGTATGCGAAATCCGTCGTCGACGATCCCACATCCACGACCAGCACCGGCTTGGACAAAATATCGTACCCTACCTGGAAGTGCTTGGACTGGCAGGCGCTCACCAGGGCGGCCCTTGACTCGGAGATAATGCGCACGGGCGGATACCCTGCCTCCTCGAACAGTTCCCTGTAGCGCTCTCTCGCCGTTTTGTCCCAGCCCGCCGGGCAGCCCACATAGAAGCAGCAGTCCTCTCCCTTTATGAGGTCTCCGCTCATGTACAGTTCCCCCAGAACTCCTGCTGCAAAGGACTTAACGTCCCTGCGGCTTTTCGGGTCCCGCAGGAATCTGCTCTTAAACCTGATCTTGCGCTCAATTGCCTCCGGATTGTAGCAGGCTGCTTCGCCGATCACCAGGGCTCCGTTGCGGAGTCTGGCATAGGCGGTCACAAAGCTTCCGGTCTCCCCCACAGTGATGATGCGCGGAACTCCCGCGTCGTTTTTATTAAGACATGAGACGGCGCTCTCGGCGTCTCCAAGGTCAAATCCATAATAGCAGTCCATCTGGTATCTCCTTCACCTTCTGTAACTGCCGCGTCACATTGCGGCAACCGCAAGTCCCTTTCGGATCAGTACTCCGTCCCTCACAAGAGCGGGGCGCAGCGTCGCGTCTCTCTTGCCGGGCAGCAGCTCAAACCACTCTCTCTTGCCTCCGCCGAAATCCACTGTCTCCACCTGCTTGCGGTGCAGGTAATAGCGGACTGTGGAGATCGTTTCCAGAGCCGTTGTGTCGCCCGGCTCCTCTTCTCTGCGGCTGTACGCGTTCTCTAAAATGACAGAGAACAGTTCCGCCTCCTCGGGGCTGACTCCGTTTCCGGAGGACGGAGGAAGAAGGCTCTTCTCGTAATTGACGGCTTCCTCGGCCTCTTTCAGGCTCTTGTCCACCGACAGGATCACCGCTCTCATGCTGCTCCAGATCCTGCCGGGATCCACGCGGATCTCTACCTGGTACTCATCCCCTCCGGAAGCCTTACCTGACGCCTTGCGGCTCAGTGACATCCTGCCTGCCCAGAAAAGAAGGATCCCTGCGAGGATCGCCGCCGGGATCGAGCCCAGAAGCGCCGACATCGACAGCCCTTTTCCGGCTGACACCGCAAGCCCAAGGATCGCGCCCGCAAGGAACAGCGCTCCTCCTGCCAGGCACGCGATGACCTGCCAGGTTATCTGTGTTCCTCCCTCGTCGCCGGAGCCGCCGGCGCTCTTCGACCAGACTTTGGTCTCCCCTGCGGCGCTCAGCATAGGGATCATCATTTTCGCGGCCTGCAGCATATATCTCGCCGCGTCTCTGACCCTTTCCAGCGTGCATTCCTCATTATAGCGAAGAAGAAGTCTGTCAAATTCCTTTTCCAGCACGTGTTCGGCCTGCTCCGGTGTCCCGGCTGCGGCCAGTCCGCTCATCAGCTGCTCTTTGTCAGCTTCCAGAAACTGCATCATTTCCATATCGGATCCCCCCGCGACATCTGTGTCAAAATATAGGCTTACCTTGTATTATATAATATAAGGGGCATTTCGGTACAGCCAAAAGAAAAGCCGCGCGGATCCGCGCGGCTTTTTTCGTGTTTGAATCAGTCCAGGTTGGTATATTTTGACAGGATATGTCCATACAGAGTGCGCACCGCGGGCGCCATCAGCTGCGGATTGAGCGCCGCAAGGCCGATGATCCTCGCCGCGTCGGGCTCCATCCGGTACTGCCGCACGTCGTAGGGGATATCGTTCATGACCAGTTCCGGCATGATGCAGATGCCGAATCCTGCGGCTACCATTACAACGGTAGCCAGATCGTCCACCACGTGGTACCTGGTCTGGATGTCCAGATGGTTCTGCTTCATATAATTCTGTATGTCCGCGTCTGTGGACTCGCGCTGAACGACGAAACGAAGTTTGGCCATCTCGGAGATGGTCATTTCCTCGCCGGGAAGCTCCTTTACAAAGTCCTTAGGTACGATGCACAGGAGCGGGTCTCTGTAGAAGGGCTCTATGTGCAGGTCCCCGGCGCTGGATGTGGAAAGAAATCCGAAATCCACGATCCCGTTGCGGATCCAATAGCTCACGTCGTCGTAAGTCCCCTGAAATACCTCAATCTCAATGGCGGGATACAGCTCGCTGAATGATTTGATGATATCCGGCATCCAGCTCGTGCAGACACTGGAAAAAACGCCCACTTTCACTGTGCCCTGCTTGAGACCGTTGAACTCGGCCACGGCCTGCTGCAGGCTCTCCTCGCTGTTGAGGACCGCGTTGACATAGGGCATCAGGTGCTCGCCGTAGCTTGTCAACGTAACTCCTGCTTTCTTTCTTGTAAAAATAGAGAAGCCGAGTTCCTTCTCCATGGAAGAGACTGCGTGGCTTATCGCGGAAGGTGTCAGGCCGATCAGGTCCGCAGCCTTGTGAAAACTGCCTGCTTCCGCGACTGTCTTAAAAATCTGATAACTTAGAAGCGTCATATGTCACCTCCGTATTCATGCCGGTTCCTTATCTGGCGCAGCGGTACTGAAGATCCTCCCACCTCTTGTCAACTTCCTGCTGGAAGAGCTCGATCAGGTGCTCATTGCCGGGTTTAAAGAGATGTTTGAATCTCCCCTGGGGCTTTAAGAAGTCTTCGATCGGAAGCTTCTTCTTCGGCTCGTAGTTCAGAATCCACTTTCCTTCCACTACTTCAAACAGCGGCCAGTAGCAGGTCTCCACTGCCAGCCTGCAAATCTCCATGATCTCGCTCATCTCATAGCGCCAGCCTCTGGGGCAGGGTGTCATCATATTGAGGAAAGCAGCTCCCTTAGTGTAGATCGCGGTCTCTGCCTTTCTGTGGAGATCCTTGAAATCCCTTGTCAGAGTAGTCTGCGCCACATAGGACACATAGTGCTCCGCGATGATGGAGCTGAGGTCCTTGCGGTACTGGATCTTGCCGTTTGAAACTTTGCCCGCAGGCGTTGTAGTCGTGTCCGCGAACATCGGAGTCGCCGAGGATCTCTGGATTCCGGTGTTCATATAGGCACCATTATCATAACACACATAGACCATGTCGTGTCCGCGTTCCATGGCTCCGGAAAGAGATTGAAAACCTATGTCGTAGGTTCCGCCGTCTCCGCCGAAGGTTATGAACTTGAAGTTGTCCTTCTCTCCGAGCTTTCCCTTCTTTTTCAGGACCTTGTATGCTGTCTCCACGCCGCTGAGGGTCGCCCCCGCGTTCTCAAACGCGTTGTGGATATAACTGTCCTCCCACGCGCTGTAGGGATACATATAGGAAGAAACTTCGAGGCACCCTGTGGCGTTTCCGATCACCGCGTGATCTTCCTCATGCAGCGCGCGCAGCACCGCTCTTACGCCGATCGTCGCTCCGCATCCCGCGCACATGCGGTGGCCGGGGGAGAGCCTCTCGGGTTTCTCCATCATTGTCTTAAGGCTGTAATCATTTCCCATCATAATCTGTATTTCACTCTCTGAGTCCAATGTATTTGTGGTTGGGCGCTTCTTTATTTCCCTGCGCCACTTCTTCCAGTTCGGCAAAAACATCCTGTACATGCTCAACGGTGAAGTCTCTTCCCGCAAGTCCATAAATGTAATTGACCGTCTCTACCATGACTTTATTTCTGAACAGCGCCGCGGGGATCTCGCTCCCCAGAGGTCCGCTGCATCCGTTATAGCTCTCGCAGCGGTCCATGATCGCCACTGCCTTGCAGCCGCTCCTCTTGATCGCCTCAGCGATCTCCTTCTCAGGGAAGGGCCTGAACACCCGGAGCTTGAGGATACCGACCTTATGGCCTTCTTCTCTGAGCATATCCACTGCCGCCTTTGCAGTCCCGGCTGCGGATCCCATGATCACCATCAGATACTCAGCGTCTTCCGTCCTGTACTCCTCAAAAAATCCGTAACTTCTTCCGGACATCTCCCGGAAGCGCTCCGCGACCTCGAGGATCACCTTTCCGGCGCGCTCCATCGCTGCTTCCTGCGCTCTTTTGGCTTCCATGGAGTATGCGGAGACTGCGTAAGGTCCCACAGAGACCGGTTTCCCGGGATTTAAGAGGAACTCCTCCGGGTTATACTCCCCTACGAAAGCCTTTACAGGCGCATCCTCAAGCAGCTCGATATTCTCCACGGCGTGACTCGTGATAAAGCCGTCCTGACAGATCATCACCGGCAGGTGCACCCTGGGATCCTCCGCGATCGGGAAAGCCTGAATGTAGTTGTCATAGGCCTCCTGATTGTTCTCTGAATAGATCTGGATCCATCCCGTGTCCCTTGCGCCCATTCCGTCGGAGTGGTCGCAGTTGATATTGATGGGACCGGACAGAGTGCGGTTGACCAGTGTCAGCACGATGGGCAGCCTGTTGGAAGCCGCCAGGAGCAGTTCCTCCCACATCAGGGCAAGACCTGCGGAAGAAGTTGCTGTCATCGTCCTCGCACCCGCCGCCTCGGCTCCGATCGCCGCGGACATCGCGGAGTGTTCGCTCTCAACGGGAATGAATTCCGTATCGATCTCTCCGTTCGCAATATAAGAGGACACCATCTGAGGGATTTCCGTGGAAGGTGTGATGGGAAAGGCCGGCATCACATCCGGATTCACCTGGCGGACCGCGTAGGAGACCGCCTCATTTCCCGACATTCTCTCCGGGATCGACTTGCTGCATACCACTTCGTCTCTGCTTCTGCTCATGCCTCGATTCCCTCCTTCATTGTGATGGCGCCGAAGGGACAAGCCTTGGCACAGATCCCGCATCCCTTGCAGTGATCGTAGTCAAAATCCAGCCGTTTGCCGTTCTTCACCGGAATACTTGAATCCGGACAGACAGGCGCGCACAGCAGGCACTGCCTGCACTTGTCAAAATCCAGCACCGGTGTATTCGTTCTCCATTCCCCTGTCCTGAACAGGCGGGAAGTGCCTCCTGCAAAAAGCTGAAGCCCTTCGGTGAGATCTGTATAGGGCGATCTCTCATTTATCTTTGTGATATCCGTACGCATAAGTATAATTCTCTTCCTAATTCTTTTATTTATTAACGAAGCGTCCTGTCGGACACTGTTTGGACCCAAAAAGAAACTCCCCGCCTGAAGACGGGGGTTTCTCGCACTCTCGTATTCATCCTCTGCCTGAATCAGGCGCTCTGCTTCATCCTCCTGCCGGATGCATCTGCCACATTGGCGGAGGCCTTCTTCATTTCCTTCTCTGCCTTATCATATGCCATTTCCAGAGCAGCCATATTTCCCTTGATCACTTCGGGCTTCTTCGCGAACTTATGGGCAAAGGAAGCCTGCATCTCTGTGAGGAACTCCTCCCTGGACATAATGCCTGTCACCGCAGCGGCTGCTGCCAGCATGGGAGTGTTAGGGAAATTCCTGCCGAGTGTCGTCTCGGAAATGTGCCTTGCGTCAACCGTAAGGACTCTTCCCTTGTAGCCGCGGAGAAGACTCCTGATCTCCTTAGCGGACTTAGGTGTATTTATGATGATCGCGCCCTCCCTCTTAAGGCCGTTTGTCACATCGACCGAGTGAAGGAGTGTCTCATCTACAACAACTACATAGTCGGGATCGTAAATGTTGGAGTGGACGCGGATCTTATCCTCACTGATCCTGTTGAACGCTGTAATGGGAGCACCCATGCGCTCAGGACCGTATTCCGGAAATCCCTGGACGCAGCATCCTGTCTTGAACGCCACATCTGCCAGAAGCAGCGCCGCTGTCTTGGCGCCCTGACCGCCTCTTCCATGCCATCTGATCTCTACTGTGTTTTTCATCGAATATTCCTCTGTATAATGAATTATTTTCATCTAATAGATGAATTTCTTTGACTATTAAGTCACCAACATTCGTTATTATACGCCCTTTTCGATGAATGTAAATATCTTTTATAATGAATCATTTTCATCATTCTTCCCATATCGGCAAATATCCTTCAGACAACACTCCGCGCATCTGGGTCTCCTCGCCACACAGACCGCCCGGCCATGCAGAACGAAGCGGTGGCACAGATCATTTCCTTCCTCCGCAGGCACGATCTTCCAAAGCTCCCTCTCTACTTTGGCAGGTTCTTTGATACCGTCCACCAGGCCGATCAGGTTGCACAGACGAATGCAGTGAGTATCCGTAACTATGGCCGGCTTGCCGAAAACGTCACCCATGATCAGATTCGCGCTCTTTCTGCCCACACCGGGGAGAGCCAGCAGCTCATTGAAGGTTTCCGGGACATTATCATTATACTTTTCATGAAGGACCTTCATGCAGGCGGAGATGTCCCTTGCTTTGCTGGGCCCAAGCCCGCAAGGCCGTACGATCTTCTCAATTTCCTCTGTCTCCGCCTCTGCGAGTGCCGCGACAGAAGGAAACTTTTCATAAAGGAGCGGGGTGATCTGATCCACCCGCGCGTCCGTGCACTGGGCTGCCAGCCTCACGCTCACCAGAAGCTGCCACGCCTTGTCATAGTCCAGCGTGCACTTCGCCTCGGGATATTCTTTTTTCAGCCTCTCGATGACCTGAAGGGTCAGCTCTTTTTTGTCCACTTGATCCACCTCTTTGCTGCTTTAAATGTACAAGCAGTATTCTTACACGGGAGCCGGCGGTTTGTCAAAATATCCTTTGCGCTCATTTTTTTGATCGCAAATCCGTTTCTACTATTTGACTGTGATCCGCCACTGTATTACTATGTTAAAGTATACTTTTTCATATTTTGAGAGGGGAAAAAAAATGCAAAAGAAAGAATCGAAAATCTCAGTCTCACTGATCGCCATGTTCGTGGTTGTCGCGCTCATCATTGCGATGGCATTTCTGACAAATGCGGAAACCGTTCAGCAGACAGCCTGGTCACTGGTACCTCCGATCATCGCCATTGCACTGGCTCTGATCACCAAGGAAGTCTACAGTTCCCTGTTCATCGGTATCATTTCCGGCGCTCTCCTGTACTCGGGATACAACTTCGAGGGAACTTTGAACCACATCTTCACTGACGGTGTTATCGCGGTTCTCTCCGACTCCTACAACATGGGCATCCTGGTGTTCCTGGTGATCCTGGGCATCATGGTTCAGCTGATGAACCGCACCGGCGGCAGTGCTGCATTCGGAAACTGGGCTTCCGAGAAGATCACCAGCAGAGAAGGCGCGCAGCTCGCAACCATCGGCCTCGGCTGCCTGATCTTCATCGACGACTATTTTAACTGTCTGACAGTCGGCAGCGTTATGCGCCCCGTCACAGACAAGCACAAGATCTCCCGCGCCAAGCTCGCTTACCTGATCGACGCGACCGCAGCACCTGTCTGCATCATCGCTCCGATCTCCTCCTGGGCCGCTGCAGTCTCCGGTTTCGTAGAGGGCGAGAATGGCATCGCGCTGTTCATCAAGTCCATTCCTTATAACTACTACGCCCTGTTCACCATTGCCATGATGGTCCTCATGGTCATAATGAAGGTAGAATACGGTCCCATGTACAAGCACGAGTACAACGCCGTCCAGAAAGGCGACCTGTACACGACAGAAGACCGTCCTTATGCAAATGTCGACAATTCCAAGGACAAGACTAACGGCAAGGTCATCGATATGCTCTTCCCGATCATCTCTCTGGTCATCGGCTGCGTCATCGGCATGATCTACACCGGCGGCTTCTTCGAAGGCACAAGCTTCATCGAGTCCTTCGCGAACTCCGATGCTTCCGTAGGACTGGTGCTCGGCTCCTTCTGCGCGCTGATCCTCACAATGGCCTTCTACATGGTCCGCAGATCTCTCGACTTCAGCTCCATCATGGAGTGCATCCCTGAAGGCTTCAAGCAGATGGTTCCAGCGATCCTGATCCTGACCTTTGCATGGTCCCTCAAGGCCATGACAGACAGCCTCGGCGCCAAGGAATTCGTCGCTTACATTATCCAGAACAAGGCTGCAGGTTTTGCCGGACTTCTGCCCTTCATCATCTTCCTGATCGCGGTAGGTCTTTCCTTCGCGACCGGAACCAGCTGGGGAACCTTCGGTATCCTGATCCCGATCGTCGTCGCCTGCTTCCAGGCCACAGATTATCAGCTGATGATCATCTCCATGTCCGCATGTATGGCAGGCGCTGTCTGCGGTGACCACTGCTCCCCTATCTCTGATACGACCATCATGTCGTCAGCCGGTGCGCAGTGCAACCACTTGAACCACGTCTCCACTCAGCTTCCTTACGCGATGACCTGTGCCGCCATCTCGGCGCTGACCTACATCGTGGCGGGCCTGACAAAGAACGTCTTCCTGCCTCTTTTGGCAGGTCTGGTGATCCTGATCGCCGTCATGTACGTGCTGTCCAGAAGAGCGGTGAAAGAGAACGCCTGATTCTGACTAATACCGGAAATAAAAAAGCCGCTGCAAGTTGCAGCGGCTTTTTCAGTAAATAACCAAATGCCAGTTTTTAATTAATAGTTTTCGACATTTAAACCATGCTCCATCGCATATTTTTCCGCCTCTGAACCTGCCGGTGTTCTGATCACACCTTCAAATTCATGAGCACTGATTATTCCTGTCTTGATCTCAGTTACTGTTGCGGGGACAGTTATTATTTCCAGTCCTGAGCAGCGTCCTGCAATTCTCCCGTTCATGGTTGTCATTCCTTCCGGAAGATCGATCTCTTTTAGTGCATTACAATAGTTAAATGTTGCGTCACCTGTGCACTTTAAACCGGTTCCAAGATACACATATTTTAAGTTTTCACAGCCTGTAAAAGCCCCGTCCCCAAGTCTTTCAACACTGTCCGGCAGTACAATGGCTTCGACACTGCCAATTTCAGTAAATGCTCCAAATCCTATGCCTACGACTTTCTTGCCGCCGATCGTTTCGGGAACAACGATCACCTTATCCTGAATGTCTCTTTTACAACTTTTTATATCCACTCCATCATCCGTTTCTATAACAGTGAAAATAGATTCATCTGAAACCGGAAAACTTCTGAAATTATCCTTGGTAACTTCCTCATTAGCATTGCTCAGTTCAGCTTCTTCCTTCTGTTCAGCCTGATCTGCTGAATCTGCAGTTTCCTGCGTTGTCTGAACCGCATTATTCTGGTTCTCATTCTTTGAACAGGCTGCACATAACACCATGATCACAGTTGTCAATACCAGTACTCTTCTTACTCTCATAGTTTTTTTCCTCCTTAATTTTTGCATTCGCATAAAGTTTAAATGCCGTATCTGAATGCTGTCTGTATTATTAGACGTAACTATCCATGTATTATTAACCGAATTCCTGATATAACTCAATGGATTGAGGTGTTACCCGGAGGCATTGGGCGTTTTTCTTCCTCAACCATCTAAATCGTCCCTCTTTACAGCCCCAATTCCCTTCTGAACCTCACATACAAAATCGCCGCAGTAATCACCGACGTCACCTCCGCAAACGGTGTTGCCCAACTGACGCCGTAAAGCCCCATCAACATCTTGAAAACGTACATAGCCGGGATGTCCACAACGCCCTTCCTCATTATCGACAAAATAAAGGAAGACCGCCGCTTTCCCGCCGCCTGGAAGATCGTGTTAGCCATATAAGACAGCGCGCACAATGGCGCTGCGAAGGCCAGTACGCTCAGGAAGCGAGTGCCGAATTCAACTGAGGCCGGCTCGTTGATAAAGAAGGTGATGAGCTGCCGTGTGCACAGTCTGAAAACAATTGTGCAGCATGTTGTAAAGCAAAGCGCCACCGAAACGGTAAACCGGATCGTTTTCTGCATGCGCTCAAATTTGCGTGCGCCGTAGTTATATGCGATCAGAGGAAGAACGCCCTGTGTAAGTCCCAAAGTGGTATTAAAGGCGATCATATTCACTTTTTTGGCAATACCCATGCCGGCAACAGCCGCGCTGCCATAATCTGCCACAAGCTTGTTGGCGAAGATGTTGGAAACCATGGCAAGGGAAGTCTGCAGGGCTGCCGCTGAGCCGATAGAGAAGACTTCTCCCGGAATCCCCTCATCGATAGTAAAATCGGCCGGGGAGAAAGTAAATACAGGGTTATCGCGGTGTCTGTAGAGGTAGATCAGGAAATAGGCGAGGGCTATCGTGTTGGACAGGCAGGTCGCAATGGCAGCGCCTGTCACTTCCATGCCGCGCGGGAGCAGCACGAACATAAACAGAGGATCCAGAATGATATTGAGGACTCCGCCCATTGACAGGCCGAATCCCGCCTCTTTCGCCGCGCCGATAGAGCGCACCAGGTGTCCGCAAAGGGCATTTCCCAGCGTCGGAATGGCGCCGACCACCATGGTCCAGAACATGTAGTCATAGACATATCGGTAAGAATCCTCGCTTCCGCCGATCAGAGGGATCATAAGAGGCCGTGAGAAAAACACCGTGATCCCGTAAATGACCGCTGCCATAAGGCCTCCGTAGAGGCTGAAGGCGAAGATCTTGCGGGCGCGCGTCATTTCTTTCCGCCCAAGGGCTCTGGAAATAGCACTTGCGCCGCCGATCCCGAACAGATTCGCGAGCGCCTGAATGATGATAAAGATCGGAAGACTTACAGAAAGCGCCGCCATCATGGCCGCGCTTCCCGTTCTGCCGACGTACCAGGCGTCAGCGAAATTATAGACAATGTTGATCAGCTGCGTGATGATGGTCGGAATGGCCATAGTAAACACAGCCTGCGCGATGGGCGCCTCCTCAAAGATCCAGGTTCTGTTGTTGCTGTTCTCTCTTTTCATGTGTTGTCCTGTTCTGTCAAAAAAGCGCCGCAGCCGGTGCTTATGAGAGTTCCATCGGTCAGTATCCTCTCTCGCTGTCCCTCATCATCTCTTCCCTGAATTCCTCGTAGGAATCTCCGTAGATCCGGAAATCCTCTTCCATATGTACGCGCTCCTCCGCAGCCCTTCTGCGCACTCTGTGAGGCCCACTGTAAGAGCCGCCGCCGTCCCATCCGATGGGTTCGTCGGGCTCAGGCTCCTCTTCTGCGGGCTCCATAGCACCCTTGAACTGCGTCTCATAGAGTTCAGTGTAGACGCCGCCGGCTTTGACCAGATCCTTGTGCTTGCCGCGCTCGGCGATCTCGCCGTCTTTGATAACGAGGATCTCGTCCGCCGCCAGGATCGTGGAGAGCCTGTGGGCGATGAGTATACTGGTCCTCGAAGATACCAGAGGATCGATGGCGTCCTGGATCTTGCGCTCGGAGATCGAGTCAAGAGCCGACGTCGCCTCGTCGAAGATCAGCAGCGCGGGATCCCGCAGCAGCACGCGCGCTATGGAAAGCCTCTGCTTCTCACCGCCGGACAGCTTCAGGCCACGGTTGCCGACCATCGTATCAAGACCGTTCGGTTGATTAGAGATAAAGTCATAGATATTGGCCCGCTCGCAGGCATCGATCAGCTCTGCTTCCGTAGCCTCGGGTTTTACATAGAGCAGGTTCTCCCTGATCGTCCCATTGAACAGGTAGGTGTCCTGGGTCACAACGCCGATATTGCCGCGCAGGAAGGTCAGATCAAGCTTTTTGACATTGATCCCGTCGAAGAGTACCTCGCCGCTTACCGCGTCGTAGAGGCGCGGAATCAGGTTTACAAGTGTACTCTTGCCCGAACCCGACGGACCTACGATCGCGATGCTGTGGCCGGTATCAAGCTTGAAAGTCACGTCTTTAAGGATCTGTCTGGACGGCTCGTAGTAGAAATTCACGTGCTTGAACTCAACGCTTCCCTCTGCGTGATCAGGAGTGATCGCATCCGGAGCGTTCTGAATCTCCACCGGCATGTCAAAATATTCAAAGATCCTCGAGAACATAGCCATGGATCGCATCCAGTCGACCTGGATGTTGAGAAGGGAGTTCACAGGACCGTACATTCTGCCGAGAAGCGCCACCAGCACCGTTATATCACCGACCGTAAGATCTGAGTCATAGCGGAGCATTAAAATGCCGCCCACAAGGTACAGGAGCATAGGTCCGACGCTTGTGATAGTGGTAAGAATGACCCTGAACCAGCGTCCCGCCATGCTCTCCTTGATATTGAGCTCGATCATGCGGCGATTTGCCTTTTCGTAGCGGTCATACTCGTAATTCTCTTTGCAGAAGAGCTTTACGAGCGTCTGTCCGCTCACGGACATTGTCTCGCCGAGGATCCCGTTGATCTCGTCGTTGCAGGCCTGGGCCTCCTGAGTCAGGCTCCAGCGCTTCTGGCCGGCTTTCCTGGTCGGGATCGTAAAGAGCGGCACAATGATGATGCCTACCGTCGCCAGGATCCAGTTCTTCTGATACATGGCGATCAGAGCCACGACCAGCGTGATCGAATTGGACAGAATGCTGGTGAAAGTGCCGGAGATCACTGTTTTGACACCGTCGATGTCACTAGTCATGCGCGTGATGATATCGCCCTGGTTGTTGGACGTAAAGAAGCGCTGGGACATGCTCTGCAGATGGCTGTACATCTGATTGCGCATATCGAAAGTGATGTGCTGGGCGATCCAGGTGTTGAGATAGCTCTCCGCCACTCCGATCAGGTTCGCGCCGGCTGTCACTGCCAGAGACAGCACAATGTACATGATCAGCTTATTGAAATCTCTGCCGATCAGGCCCTCGTCGATGATCTTGCCGGTGAGGACCGAAGGCATCAGCGACATGATCGACGAGAAAACGATGCACAGAAGCGTCAGCGCAAGCTGCTTCCAGTAAGGCGTAAGGTAGGAAAAGACACGCTTAAGAAGCTCCGGCGTCACCTGCGGGAGGTTCTTCTTTTCTTCCTCGGACATAAAGTTTCTGCTTCCGGGGCCGAAGCCCATTCCATGACCTCCAGGGGGCATAGCGCACATCCTCCTTCAATCAATACTTGTTGATATGGATCTTGCCAAAGGGAAGCGACTCCAGGGGCGTCTCAGGCCAGTCCTCTTCGGGCATCCCCAGAGACAGGATCGCCTCCAGTTTGCACTCCGCGGGAAACTGCAAAATAGTGCGGGCATACTCCTCCGCTGTCTCTCCGTCCATTGCCATTCTCTCCCGGCACTGGATCCAGCAGCTGCCGGCCTGTGACCAGGACTTTCTTGCCTGCATAAAAAGAAAGATCAGTCATTATCCCACACCTTCCAAGGGGCCTTGCCGCTTGCCCACATCTTCTCCAGTTTCTGCTTGTCCCTGATGACGATCAGTTCCCAGGGGCGTATCGCCCTGCCCGACGGGGCCATCATTCCTGCCTGAAGGATCAGGTTCAGTTTCTCCATCGGCACTGCTTCTCCGGAATAACTGCGCACGCTGCGCCTCTTCTGCATGATCTTCAACAGTTCTTCACCGCTCATACTGTTTACCTCCTCTTTAAGTATACCCCAAAAATCCAGATAAGCGCTGCAGATTGTATCCGCAGCGCTTTATGACTTTGTTCTGAACCCGCGTCCCAAGCGCTACACACTTGAGACTTTGGCGTGATTATTAATTACAGTACGCCTTTGTTGGCGTTTTTCAGCACAGGAATCTCTGACTCATCCTTGTCGTTGATATGTTCACCGCTGTACTTCTTCGTCTCCGCCGCAATAACATTGCTGAGAAGCAGCACAGCAAAGATATTCGGGATCGCCATCAGGCCGTTGAGCAGGTCCGCCATATCCCAGACCAGGTTCAGTTCCACCAGGGAGCCGACGAAGATGCCGATCACCCAGAGGATCTTGTAGAGCATGATAACTTTCTCACCGAAAAGGTAGACCGCGCATCTCTCACCGTAATAATACCATCCGAGGATCGTGGAGAACGCGAATGTGATCAGGCCTACCACCAGGATCGGGACGCCGATATAAGGGATCATGCCAAAAGCCAGACTCGTCAGCTCACTTCCGTTGCCGGAAAGGCCGTCGATGCTGGGGTGTTTGATGATACTGGAGACAAGAACAAGACCGGTCATAAGGCAGATAACAACGGTATCCCAGAAGGTACCTGTCATAGAGACCATTGCCTGTCTCTTGGGGTTGCGGGTCTGCGCCGCGGAAGCTACTAAAGGAGCGGAACCCATACCGGACTCATTGGAGAAGAGTCCGCGCGCGAAACCGTAGCGGCATGCAGTTGCAATTGTGCTTCCCACAAAACCGCCGCCGACAGCCTTTGCTGTAAATGCAGAAGAAACGATCACGCCGACAGCCTGTCCAAGAACGTCAGCGTTCATGATCAGAATGATCAGACATCCAAGTACATAGAATGCCGCCATGAAAGGTACCAGTCTCTCAGAAACCTTTGTAATCGACTGGATTCCGCCGATAATGACCAGCGCGACGATCACGCTCAGTACCACCGCAACGATGACAGGGCTGATCTTGAAATTAGTCGTAATATTGGCTACGACCGCGTTGGCCTGCACTGTACATCCGATACCGAAGGCGCACAGCGCCGCAAGACTCGAGAACAGAATGCCCGCCCACTTGGCACCAAGGCCGCGCTCCAGCGCGTACATAGCGCCGCCGATCATGGTTCCGTTCTCACTCTTTACTCTATACTTAACACCGATCAGGGTCTCGGCATATTTGGTCGCAATACCGAAGATACCGGTCATCCACATCCAGAAAACAGATCCGGGGCCGCCCATCGCGATCGCCGTGCCTACGCCGATGATGTTGCCGGTACCGATCGTCGAAGACAGCGCTGTCGTCAGCGCGCCGAACTGGGATACATCTCCCTCGGAGCCTTCATCCGCTGTGACAGACATCTTAATGGCTTTAAAGATATCTTTCTGGATAAAACCTGTGCGGATCGTCATAAAGATATGCGTTCCGAACAGAAGGATGATCAAGGGCCATCCCCATAAGAAACTGTCAATGGTGCTTACCAATTGTGCAAACATAGTTTTCCCCTTCCTTGCCTCAGCCGGCGAATCATTCGGCGGGACCATTTCCCCGCTGCAGCCTTTACAGGTGCAGTTCACCCCGTCGCAGCCGCCTCACTTCAGCACGTAAATTCACTTAGGTACAAATTTATCACATCATAGGGTGAAAGTCTAACATAATATCCGTCAAAACATGCATCAAAAAAGACCGTCACCGAAGTGACGGCCTTCCCCGAATCAGTTTCATGCCTTCTTGTCAGCAGCTCTCGCCTGCAGCTCTTTGACTGTTTCCGCAAGCTCATGGAGCGCCTTATTGATCTCTTCAGCGGCAGAATCTTCGCTGGTCAGAACACCGAAGATCTCCACCAGCTTTTTGTGAAGACTGCCCTTAATCTCCTCGCCGATGCTCAGAAGCTGGACATTGCCGTCGCCGTTCTTGTCAATATACATAACATCGGGAAATTTGTTCTCATCAGTATCATCCAGATAAAGGTTGAACTTGTGATCTCCCGTCAGATCCAGCGCGAGAAGATCCGGAAATCCGGTCCCGTTGGTGTCGATCAGAGCAGCATCAGGCTCTCCGTCACCATTAAGATCGAGTGTGATCTTGTCTTTCCCGGCTTTTTTGATCTTGATCTTGTCAAGATCGATCGCCTCAGCAAGTCTCTTTTTCATTTCTTTCATTGCCATAGTAGTTCCCCTCCGACTAAAGTTCATTTTAGTACTATAATCCAGTATATCCCAAATCATGTTCAAATCAAGCGGTCAAACGTCCTATGATTGTACAAAAATGAAATAAAGATATCAGGATCAGACTTCATCTTTCATGCTGTCTTCCAGTGCGTCCACGATAGTTTCCACCACCTTGGTCGCCTTCTTCTGCACGATCTCCGGCGCATAGGGGAAAGTATAGGATATGTCGGAAGCCTCAAGGAGGGGCAGATCGTTGATGGAATCGCCGATTCCGTAAAGCTTGATCTCTCCGTAAGTCTCTCTCATATACTCGCGAAGGAACTCCACGCCCTTGCCCTTGGAGCAGCCCTTGGGCGCGATATCGATCTCAATGACGTTCTGGAAAGCATTTACGCTGTCGCCCCAGATCTCATTGATCTCCGCTGCCATTTTCTCAGCCTCGTCCAGGCTCTCCGTATGGATGCTGACCTGATGGATCAGTCCCTTGGGGCAGTCTGCAACACTCTTTACCACATAATACTTGCCCGGATAGTCCATCGGAGCGAACACGCAGATGTCGCCTTCCACATCCAAAGTGAATCTGTAATTCTCAATTCCGTACTTGTCCAGGATCTCCTGAGCCACTTCGGGATCGACACCGCGTTTTCTGATTTCCTTAAGATCTTTGTCAACGATGTTCGCACCGCTGCTGGTGATGTAGAAATCAGGCTCCACAAATCCTGTGATGAAGGGTGTCAGGCCTCCCACCTGTCTGCCGGTGCAAAGGCCGAAAAGGTGACCCGCCTTCTGGTACTCGCGGATCTTCTCCACATTCTCCGCGGGCAGTTTGCGGTCATCTTCCGCTTTATAAAAATACAGCGTGCCGTCGAAATCACTTGCGAATACTTTCTTCATTATTATTACCCCCGCTGTTCTGTTCAGACTACGAAATCATCCTTGACGGACGCTTTCAGCTTCCAGATCTTAACCTGCACATCGCCGCACGCGGTGTAGTGGAACTCTTCCGCTGTCGGATAGCTGTGCGCCGCAAATGTCGCTTCTCCGTCGTTGGCAAAATATTCAACGGAGCTTCTGTCTACGAAGATATCCAGTTTCTTCAGACCGTTCGCAAGAGGCATATCGAGCACTTCGCCGACGTGCTCATTGCAGCGGTTGGTCATTCCGGTCTTGTCGAAAGTGCAGACGCCCTTCGCGGCATCGTAGTGCATTGTGAGTCCGCCTGTTCCGTCTGCCTTTGTGAAGAGATTAAAGTCCGCGTCTCCGCCGCCGAAGGTCACTTCGATCTCGCACGCCGCGGGCAGTGTTCCGTCCGCAGGCGCCTCGCCGTCACGCAGGCCGTAAACAGCGCTGACAGGAGTCTGGATGAGCTTGCCGTCCACTATACGCAGCTCTCTTGGCAGGCTCATGCTGCCCTCCCAGTCCTCGGGCTCCGTGCAGTAGTGGTTGTCAGGAAGTCCGATCCATCCGATCAGGATTGCCTTTTCAGGATCGCCGACATTGGAAGCTCCCTGGGCCGCGTAGAAGTCGAATCCGAAGTCCAGATACTGATAGTCGCTGTCCGGTGTGAAGGTAAGAGTATCATAGTCCATCGTGCCGATCAGGTATACGTTATGATTAGTGCTCTCGGCTCTGCCGGGGAGTTTAGTATACTGAGGCGAGAAGATCAGCAGGTCCTTGCCGCTGATATTGACGATGTAAGGGCACTCCCACATTCCGCCGAAGCTCTCATATCCGGGTACGTTAAGCTGTCCCGCGAAGCTCCATCCGCTCAGCAGTTCCTTGGATTTGTAGATCAGGATCGTGCCCTTCTTGTCAAGAGTCTGGGCGCCGATCAGAATGTAATACATATCCTTCTCTTCGTTATAGATGACCTTGGGGTCTCTCTGGTGCTCGCTGTAGTCGTCGCGGGGTCCGAACAAAGGCTCAGGAAGCTTCTCCGGATTGCCGTCCGCTCCGAGGATCGCCGCGCAGGTCCAGGGTGTGCGCACCCAGTTCTCATCCCTGTGATTGCCTGTGTAGAAGAAATACAGGTCATCTCCCGCGGAGATCGCGGAACCGGAATGAGTTCCCTTGTTGTCATAATCTCTGTCAGGTTTAAGACCGACGCCGGCATTCTTCCAGTGCACAAGATCCTCGCTGGTCACATGATACCAGTATTTAAGGCCGTGGACCGCTCCCCAGGGGCACCACTGATAGAAAAGATGCCATACGCCCTTGTGATAAGTAAATCCGTTCGGATCACTGGACAGACCCGTAACGGGCTGTACATGGTATAACTGTCTGTATACGGACTTCGAGATCTTTTCATGCAGATCTCTGATCTCATCTGCGCTCTGAAGCACTCTGTAGCGTTCGTCTCTGCTCCATTCCCTCATTTGTAACCTCCCTGGCATAAGTATGAAGAGCTGTCAGTAATCTATCTCCATTCTAACATGTCAAAATAGTGATAGTCACCCATGTTTGTGCATTTTCGCCATTTTTTCATCCTGCATCCGCCTTTGTTTGTACAAAAAAGACGCGCCGGAGAAATCATTCTCCGACGCGCCGCTTTTACTATAAACTGGCAGTTTATAAACAGCAATTCAATTGATTCAGACATTTTGCCAAATGGCTGCCAATATTCTCTTAGGTCTATCAGGAAAGCGCAGCTGTGATGATAGCCATGGAATAAACCTCGATCGCGTTGCAGCCGCGGGAGAGGTCGTTGATCTGTGCGTTCAGGCCAAGAAGGATCGGGCCGTAAGCTTCGAAGTTACCCATACGCTGAGCGATCTTGTAGCCGAGGTTGCCTGCGTTGATGTCAGGGAAGATGAATGTGTTTGCATAACCCGCAACCTTTGAGCCGGGCATCTTCTGCTGGCCTACGCGGGGAGAAACTGCTGCGTCGAACTGCATCTCGCCGTCGATCGGAATATCAGGATATTTCGCCTGAGCCTTCTTTGTAGCGTTCTGGACCTTTGTAATGGAAGGATCCTTAGCAGATCCTGCTGTGGAGAAGGAAAGGAAAGCAACCTTGGGATCGATACCGAATACCTTCGCGCACTCAGCAGTCTCGCCTGCGATCTCGACCAGATCATCCTCAGAAGGATTGATGTTGATCGCGCAGTCACCCATTGCGATAACTTCTCTTCCGCCGGTAGCCGCTGCACGGACCAGAATGAAGCAGGAAGATACGATGCTGTTGCCGGGTTTCGTCTTGATGATCTGCAGAGCAGGACGAACTGTATCAGCTGTGGAATATGTGGCACCGCCGAGCAGGCAGTCCGCAACGCCCATCTTTACAAGCATTGTTCCGAAATAGTTAGCCTGAGAAAGGATCGGTCTTGCCTTCTCGGGAGTCATGCCTTTGCTCTTTCTGATTTCGCAGAAAAGGTCGACCATCTCTTCAAAGCGGTCATACTTAAGGGGATTGATGATCTGCGCGCCGCGGATGTTGTAGCCTTCATTCTCCGCTGCGTCAATGATCTCATCCTCATCACCGATCAGGATAGGTGTAAGGAAATTGCTGGCTAGAAGACGGGAAGCTGCCTCGAGAATTCTTGCATCCGTTCCTTCTGTGAAAACGATTGTCTTAGGATTTTCTTTAAGTTTCTTGATCATTCCGCCAAAGCCGTAAGCACTCATAAAGTAATACCTCCTAAAATAGTTTTGTAATCATCCGTAATTCAAATATAACACAAAAAGGGACTGATTTATCACAGGAATTGTTTAACTTTTGAGACAATTGAAAAGTTATTTATTTATCAAATAAGCGCCGCCCGGGCTTTTGTGATATACTGCAATGAAGTGCGAAAGCACATATTATCACCTCGGAGGTAATAGAAATGAAGATCAGTCAAATCCTCAGGTCAAACCCTGTCACGATTTCCATGGAGGTCTTTCCCCCAAAGTCCGACGTAAAGCTTGATTCGGTGCGCGCCACCGTGCGCGAGATCGCACAGCTCCGTCCCGCCTTTGTGAGCTGCACCTACGGCGCCGGAGGAGGAACCAGCCAATACACTGTCGAGATCGCCAGGGACATCATGGAAGAAGGCGTCGCCTCCATGGCCCACCTCACATGTGTCAGTTCCACGAGAGACAGCGTGCGAAGCCAGATCGCGAAGATCCGTGAAGCCGGCATCGAGAATATACTTGCCCTCAGGGGAGACATCCCCAAGGACATGGAATTCCCGAGCCGCAGATACTACGAGCACGCCATTGAGCTCGTAGAGCAGATCCGCGCCGAGTATCCGGACGCCTGTGTCGGAGGAGCCTGCTATCCCGAGAAACATCCTGAAGCTTTCAATAAGGATGAGGACATCCGTCATATAAAAGAAAAAGTAGACGCGGGCTGTGACTTCCTGACAACACAGATGTTCTTCAACAACTCGATCTACTACAATTACCTGTATCGCCTCAGGGAAGCCGGGGTCACTGTCCCGATCCTCGCCGGCATCATGCCTGTCACCAGCCGCCGGCAGATGGAGCGCTCCATCCAGCTCTCGGGATGCGTTATTCCGCCCGAGCTCGCCGCTCTTGTAGACCGCTTCGGAGACTCTCCGGAAGCCATGCAGAAGGCCGGGATCATATACGCTTCTCATCAGATCATCGACCTGATCGCGAACGGATGCGGCCATATCCATGTCTATACCATGAATAAACCGGAGGTCGCAGAGGGGATCCTCTACAACCTCCGGGGTATCATCTGATCTTACCGGATCAAAATATCGACCGGTCACATTCCGGTCCTTCCGCCGGGCGCTTATTCGCGCCGCAGCGCGTCAATAGGATTGAGATTAGCTGCCTGAACAGACGGCAGAAATCCGAAGATAACGCCGATTGCCATCGAAAACAGCACGCTGAGTATGATCGCCGGTATGCTGATGGCGACCGGCGTTCCTGCTGCCCGGGATATCACCTCCGCGAGGATGATCCCCGAGATGACTCCCACTATTCCGCCAAGACTCGTCAGCACCACTGCCTCCGTCAGAAACTGCGCCAGGATCCTGTTGTCCCTTGCGCCGAGCGCTTTTTTGAGCCCGATCTCATTGGTCCTCTCTGTCACGGACACCAGCATGATGTTCATGACGCCGATCCCTCCTACCAGCAGCGCTATACTGGCGATCCAGATCAGCAGGCTGTTCGTGCTGTTGGCGAGCTCCTGCTTGTTGCGCGCCTTCTCCAAAAGGTCCTCGGCCTTATAGGTGACCGCGTCATCGCCCTGGGAGCTTCCGGCGACAGCTTTCTTCATGATCTTCTCTACCGCCTTGCCCATTTCACTCATCTTCTCTGTGCTCACTGCCCTTGCGACACAGTCCCTGGGCTCATCATAATTGTACAGGATCGGCCAGGCAGCATCGGGTATGAGCACCGTTCCGTACTCTTCCCGGTTGTATGTCTCATAGTCCTGCAGGGTCTCGATGACAGGCTGGAAATCATCCGATTTTCGCACCATTCCCACAACTGTGAAAGGTTCTCCGGAGAGTTCGATGACCCGTCCTATCGGATCCTTCTCAGGGAAAAGCAGCTCAGCCGCCTTTTCATCCAAAAGCGCCGTCTTATGAAACTTCGTGTAGTCAGATTCCACAAAGGGCCTGCCTTTAAACACCACATATCCCGCCGTCGACAGATAATGCGTGTCGATGCCCATAAGACTGCCGCCTGACAGACTGTTGACGCCGGCAGTGATCCCTCCGCCGTACTTTCTTTTGACATAAAAGGACGCGTCAGCCACGCTGTCAAGGCTCCGGATCTCCTCCTTCTGCGCCTCCGTCACGGGAAACACATTATTCGGAAGCCCCGCGTCAATCCAATACTCCGAATCGCCCTGTCTCAGGGAGATAGTCACGTTATTATTGCCCGCGCCGATCAGATTCTGCATGATCTGCTCGTTCGTCCCCTTTATGGTGGAAACGATCGCGATGATCGATGCGATGCCGATGATCACTCCCAGCATCGTCAGAAAAGACCGCAGTCTGTGGGACCATATTCCCTTCAGCGCAAGTCTTATGTTTTCACCCATATCCGTTCTCCTCGTCTATCTTCACGGATCCTGTGCCGTTTCTCCCCCTGCTCAGTTATAGAGTTCTCCCATGGAGGCCTCCCTGGTCTTGGCGCCTTCTTTAACATTCTTTCCGTAAGGGAAAGCGATCCAGTCGCTCTCGCTCAGTCCGTCGAGCACCTCATATCCCGTATCGCTGAGTGTTCCGGTCACAATGTACTGTTTTCTGAGCTTGTTGTTCTCATCCCGGACATAGACATATTTTTTGCTGCCTTCTTCGCGGACAAAAGCTTTCTGCACTGTCAAAGTACCGCGGCTCTTCCCGCTGTCTCCGGTCGTCTTGTAGGATACTTCCACCCATTCGCCGTTCTGAAGCGCAGCCTCCCGGTCGAGAAGATTGGCCGTGAAGGGGAAATAAGTCTCCGTTCCTCCCCCGTCGAACATACCGGTGTTGTCCGGATAGGGAGAAATGCTCTTGATCTCCGCCTCGTACTGCCCGCCGGTCTGCCAGGAAGTGACAGTTACGATATCGCCTTCCTTAAGCGTGCCGAGTCTGCTCTCCTTGATCCCGCTCCTAACGAACAGCCCTTCCGAACCCGCTACCGTAATGAAAGCGCTTCCGTCCGTAGGCGGTGATTTCGGATCACCGGCCGTCTTGACAACACCGTTCATATTGGCTGTGACTACGCCCTTATCCAGAGCTTTTTGGGCTTTCTCGATCTTGATATCGGACTCCCGCAGATTCAGTTCCAGGTCTCTTAGTTTGTCCCTGGCCTCGCGTCTGGCTTTCGCCAGTTCATCGCTGGTGTAGTAAGTGTCCGATGACAGGAGCTTGCTGCCGCCTTTCCCGGAAGATGTGTCGGACGCCGTGGAGGGTTCCGTCATCGCTGCGCCGCTGCTCTCCTGCTGCGCCGTGTCATTTTCGGGCTCCTGAATGACCTCAGCCGGCTCCTCTTTGATTTCCTCAGGCTCTTCCGGTTTCTCAGGTTCCACGACCGGCTCTTCCGGTTCCTTCGGGCTTTCATCTGTCCCGCCCTGGGATCCCTGTGATCCGGAATCTCCGGAGTTGTTTTCTGAACCTTCTTCAGTTGCAGTACTGTCTCCGCTTTCTGAAGCGCCCGTGCCTTCTCCGGCAGCGGTTCCGCTTCCGTCGGCAGGCTGTACCTGGCTCTGCTCAGCTTTTTCAAGCAGGGCTCTGATCTCTTCCTCTTTCTCCTCCAGCAGCACTTTGAGCTGCTCCTCACTGAGCATGTCAAAAAAGTGACGAAGGCTCTCCGGATCCAGTTCTTTCATCTGCTCCTGAGTCAGACCGGCAAAGAGAACCGCCATGACAGCCGGATCCAGCTCCTCGATCTGCTCTTTAGTGAGACCGGACAGCATCGTCGATATGACGACCGGGTCGATCTCCCCAATCTGTTCCGGCTTAAGGTTTTCCGCGAGACTCGTGAACATGAAAGAGACTGTCTTATCATCCAGCAGAGAAGCTGCCGCAGCGAACTCCGCCGCAAAATCCCCCTGCTCTTCTTTGCCCAGTTCATTGAGCATAGCCGCAAAAAGCGCTCCCCGCTCCTGCAGGTCCTCTTCTTTCTCAGTGAGGATCATGAGCTTGTCCAGCATTGCGGCAAGCCACGCGCCGCGCTCGTCCTCCGGTACATCCTTAAGGATCTTGCGCAGGAGGACCGACATCTGCTCAGGATCGTTCATTGCGGCATATACGGTCTTTCCTGTTCTGAGATCGACCTCAATGTCATAGCCGGGATCCAGCAGCATGATGTCCTGGATCCACGCTTTCTGGAGTTTCTGCGCGCCGTCCATGACTGCCAGTTCGATATAGAGCTGCTTGAATTTGAGTTTTTCCGCTGTTTTCTGCCATTTCTTTATGAAATCCCTGGTCATGATCACGGAGTCCCCTTTGCACAGAAAAACATAGGGAGCAAATTCCGTTCCGAGGATCTCGTATTCCGATCCCTCGCTGACAGGTTTGGCGTCAGCCTTGAGGACTTTCTCATGTACCTGGGCCTTTGCGAGCACTTCCGCCGGATCAACCTCGATAAAATCTCCGATCAGGCCGAAATCGTCTTCGTCGGAAACCGCGGAAGTGTTCTCCAGCGTCTTGATATTCTCCTTGGCGACCTCAATCTCCAGCTCGATCTTCTCCCGCCTGACCTCTTCCTTCTGAAGGCTGAGCCTTGTGCTCTCCGTGTCATAACGAAGCAGCACGTCGCCCTTGCGGACGACCTGCCCTTCCTGCACTGCGACCTCCTGCACTTTCTCCGTATCCGAGAGATAGATGTTCTGTTCAGCTTCCGTGGTGATCATGCCCGACACACTGTTCTGCCAGTCCAGATAGATTCCGTAATTGAGGTCTGACACAGGGATCACCGCTACGGCGGACGCAGTGGTGGCGCGCACGGCAGCGGCAATACCCGCTATTGCCGCAAACAAGAGTACCACAGCGGCCAGCGCTGCCGTTATTCTCTTCCTTTTGCCCTGTAGCTTATCCATCATTTCTCAGTTTTCCTCCAAACGGCCAAGCACGCCGTCTTTGATCTCTACTCTGTTTGCCGCCCGCATGGCGATCCCGCTGTCGTGAGTGATCATCAGGACTGTGACCCCGTCGGCGTTCAGTTCTTCAAAGAGGTCCATGACCTGTGCGCCTGAGCGGGAATCCAGCGCTCCCGTCGGCTCGTCCGCGAGAACGATCCTGGGATTATTGACCAGTGCCCTTGCGATGGCGACCCTCTGCTTCTGTCCGCCGGACAGCTGATTGGGCATAAAGCCCATTCTGTCAGCCAGGCCGACCCGGCTCAGGGCCTCCTCCGCTCTCTCTTTCCGAAGTTTCCTCGGGATATTGGCGTAAGTCAGCGGAAGCTCCACGTTCTCCAGCGCTGTCTGTCCGCCCAGCAGCTGGAAATTCTGAAAGACGAAGCCGATCTTCTCAAGGCGCAGATCCGCCAGTTCGTTGCGGGAAAGACTGCCCACTTCCCTTCCGTCGATCAGAAGGCTCCCGCTGGTGGCCTTATCCAGGCATCCGATCAGATTCATCAGCGTCGATTTTCCGGAACCCGAAGGCCCTATGACCGCCGTGTAATCTCCCTCATTCATCACAAAATTGATGTCCTTCAGCACAGGAATCTCTATTTTGCCCTGATAATAGTTCTTGTAGATATTTCTGCACTCTACGATCTTCTTCATCCCTGACCTCCGACTGCTTCGGAAGGCACTGCTCCCACGGCCCCGGAAGGCTCTGTTTCCATACCTTCTGAAGGCTCTGTCTCCATGCCTTCAGAAGGTTCTGTCTCCACGCTTTCGGTCTGTTCGGGCTTCTCGCTCATTGGTGCGGTCCTCATGCCCGGGGTGAGCGTCCCGTCCGGAATGCAGATGGAATCCTCCGTCGAAAGGCCTTTGGTGATCTTCACCTTGCCGAGTTCCTCCCTGATCTCAGAGATCGTGACTTCCTGCTTCTGAAGTCTCCCTCTCACATCTTTCCACACAAAGGGATGCTCGGGATCCGTCTGGTCCACCATATAGGCAGCCAGCCAGATGCCTTCGCCTGTGTTCTCCTCTCCCTGATCAAGGTCGGGTTCTATGTAAACATGCTGTCCCATGATCAGGCCGTCGCTGTTCTCCAGGTCCACGTAAAAAGGATACTTGGAGCTTTTGCTCTCGGAATTTCCCATTCCAAAGCCTGTATTATCACTTTGCAGCGCGTTCTCCGTATCGATCTTGGTGATCTTTCCTTTCCACACACTGTCATTGACTCTCGAATGTACAAGGACCGGAGAATCAACATAGAGATCGCCGATATTCTGCTCATTAACAGTTCCCTTTACCCTGAAAGTACCAACTTTCATAACGGTAATGAAACTGTTGTCTCCGGATCCCGATGACGAAGATCCGCCCTGATTGATGCTCTTGACGACTCCTGCGATACCGCTCCTGACTTCCGCGTTCTCAATATTGCTCTCAAGCTTCCCGATCTCCGCTTCCTTCATCTGAATATCCAGATCCTTGTCCTTGAGGGTCAGGTTCTGTTCCTTGATCTGTACCGTATAATCGGCCTGCTCGGAGGAGGAAGCACTTTTCTTCTCCTTCTCCAGCTGCGCGATCGTCTCCACCGTACTGTCGTATTCGTTGTGGAGGCGCTCGAGATCGATCCTGGCCTGCTGGAGGTCCTCTTCATATTTCGTAGTGCTGTAAACAAAGAGCGCCTGTCCTTCCTCGACTTCGTCGCCCTCTGATACGTAGATCTCCTCGACTTCCGCGTCGGCATTCTTGTTTACTGACCAGGTCCCCTGAGGTTCAATGATTCCGGCAAACCGGTTGATCATGCCCAGAGATGCATTCTGCCCGGTCAGGTTGGCCACAGTTTCAACGTAGGCTGTGCCCCCGTCTGTTCCTCCGGCTCCTGCCCGTCTGAATATAAACGCTGCTGCCGCGATCACAACAATTGCTGCTGCCGCGATCCATATTTTATGCTTTTGGACAAATTCCATCATAGTTGTGTTCTCCGTTGTCGAAAGAATTCGGTTCTCTTTATAGTTATACTCCGTTGTCGTCCGAAATCCATAACAAATTTTCCCCGCTTAACATTATACCTTTACAGCAAAGAAGGGAGCCAGCCCCGTCAAAACGCCTTTGCGCCGCCGGAACATGGCTCCCGTTAAAAGTTCATTTATTCTTCCACAATTCTGATGGTGTCGATCACCTGGTCCTCATAAGGCCTGTTATTCCATCTGCTTGTGGGAACTCCCGCGATCTTATCCACGACTTCGATGCCCCTGACTACTTTGCCAAATGCCGCGTACTGGCCGTCCAGATAAGCTGCGTCCCTGTGCATGATAAAGAACTGGCTTCCCGCGCTGTTGGGATCCTGGGCCCTTGCCATGCTGATCACGCCCCTCTTGTGAGGGATAGGATTGTTCCAGCCGTTTGCCGCGAACTCTCCTTTGATGTGCCAGCCGGGTCCTCCCATTCCGGTCCCCTCCGGATCACCGCCCTGGATCATGAATCCGGGGATGACCCTGTGGAAGATCAGTCCGTCATAGAACTTGTCCTTCACAAGTTTCTCGAAATTCTCCACTGTGACGGGCGCCGCTTCTTTGTCAAGTTCAAGGTCGATCACGCCGCCGTCCTTCATTGTTATACGAATCATATTGATCAGTTTCCTTTCATCGCCGGGCTGCCCCGGTCAAAATACAGCCGT
>CACZXG010000050.1 GCA_902785055.1 uncultured Lachnospiraceae bacterium | reverse complement strand
TCATGGATGCATACCTGAAAAGCGGCAAAACGCTCGACGAGATCATGACGTTTTTGAAGCCCTGATGGCGTTTAGTGTAACTTTTTTGCAAAGTTCTCAGGTTATGGCCACTTCGGTTGGTTTAGTGCTTTAAAGTTTAACACTTTAAAGTGCAATGCACCGACGCTTTGAAGTGTAGCACTGTTTGGGGAATGAGTCAATGATTTTTTGTTATAATTCAGCGCCCCGGCCTGCTGAAGAAGATTTCCATTACATGCATAAATGGAAATAATATGGAAATGCCGTTGTTTAAAATGGAAAATATGGTAATATAAAGGAAATAACAGATAATCATTCAAATCACGGAGGTGCAAAGTGACCATAGAAGAGATGAGACAGCGGAAGAGAGAACTTGGATTTACTAATCAGATGATTGCGGACCGCTCCGGAATTCCGCTCAGTACAGTGCAGAAAGTGTTCGCCGGAGCGACTGCATCGCCGCGCAGGGAGACGATCGAGGCACTCGGGAAAGTGCTTGAAAAAGGAAAGACCACGGTATATGGAGATCCGGCCATTGCGGAGAGTATAGTCTGTGAAACATCTGCAGCTTATAACGCCCACGCAGAAGACGGTAATTCGAACGAAACCGGAAACCGGCTTTTTACTTTGGAGGATTATCTTCGTCTTCCGGATGACCAGCGGGTTGAACTGATCGACGGAGTCTTTTATGACATGGCGGCGCCGACGACGATCCATCAGGGGGTTGCCGGTTTTCTGTATAAGAAGCTCTTGGATTTTGTAATGGAAAACAAGGGACCGTGTGTCCCTTTCATGTCGCCGGTGGACGTACAGCTGGACTGCGACGACAAGACGGTTGTGCAGCCGGATGTACTTGTTGTGTGTGACAGGACGAAATATAAGAACGGAAGGGTCTTTGGAGCCCCGGATCTGGTCATAGAAGTGCTTTCGCCCTCGACTCGCAGAAAAGACATGCAGCTCAAAATGTACAAGTATGCGGGGGCCGGCGTCAGAGAGTACTGGATGGCGGACCCTGAGAAGAAACTGATAGTTCAGTATGACCTTGAGCATTTGGGAATTCCGGCGATCTATAATTTCCAATCGGTGATCCCTGTTCTGATCTGGGACAGCGCCTGCAGGATCGACCTGGGTGAGATGGAGGAGACTATAGGCTTTTTGTGGGATCTGTAAATCCGTGCCGGTTCCCTCTGCGCATTGTTTGATCGTCCGGATTGTGATAGGATGCGTATAAGTAAATGATGCGGAAGGTGTCGGGCAGGCGTGGGTTAATCCACGCCTGGCCCGGTGAAAAGGGAAGCGGGTGCAAGTCCCGCACGATCTCGTCACCGTGATTCGAGAGCGCCCGCCTTAAGACCACTGGGAGACCGGGAAGGGAGGCAGGGCGCGTCTGATCGATCAGCCGGGAGACCTGCCTGCCGCAGTACGGGGGATCCGTGAGAACACATGGATTCCGGGCCACGAGGCATTGGCTGTACGAAAAGTGAGATCGGCGGAATCTGAGCCGGTCTGCTTGTGGTATGCACTCCGCCTTGCGGCGGAGTTTCTTTGTTTAATTCAGCACTTAGTGTGCTGAACTATATCATGTGCGGCTCTTCAAAGCCGAAAAAAGGAGGACAACATGAAAAAGACAATAGCACTTCTCATAACGCTGATGCTGATCACAGCGACTGCGGCCGGCTGCGGATCCGGCTCCTCAGGAGATCCGGCAGCAGCTGATACCGGCGTGACAGCGCAGACAGAGGCAGGAGAGGCCGGAAAGACCGGCCAGGAAGGAACAACGGCCGAGAACGGCGCACCCATTGCGGACGGTATGTATCAGGCGGATTTCAATACCGATGGCTCGATGTTTCATGTAAACGAGACCAAAGACGGCAAGGGTATTCTCGTCGTGAGCGACGGCAGGATGACGATCCATGTTGTAATGCCTTCCAAGAATATCGTGAATCTCTACTGCGGTACGGCTGAGGATGCGCAGAAAGAAGGAGCGGAGCTGCTGGAACCGCTGACCGAGGAAGTGACCTACAGCGACGGCACAAGAGAGGAAGTGAACACTTTTGATATCCCTGTGCCGTATTTAGATAAGGAATTTGACGTGGCTCTGGTCGGGACAAAAGGAAAATGGTATGACCACAAAGTTATCGTATCGAATCCTGTTTCTCTCGATGAGATAATCCCGGGAGACTCTCCGGAGGCTGAGTCAGGGAACCCTGCTGAGGACGGTAAGAAGACAGAGAACGGAACTGATTCCGGAGCAGACGCAAAGCCTGCAAGCGAAGAGGACCTCACGGCGGCAAAAGCAGTTGCCGATAAGATCGACGCGATCTACGTGCAGCAGTGGACCGAAGAGACCGATCTGATGTGTGAAGAAGCCAAGGCGGCATGGGACGCCCTTACAGACGAGCAGAAGACGCTTGTTGAGGGTGAATTTGCGGATCCGGACTATTTTGGCGCAGATACGGGGGATGCATCTGAAGATGACCCGCTTAATGGCAGCGACATCGGAGAGAAGGAACTGCTGGTCGTGAGTTTCGGAACATCTTTCAATAACAGCCGCGCGGCGGATATCGGCGGGATTGAGAAGGCCCTGCAGGAGGCGTATCCCGACTGGTCGGTGAGAAGAGCATTTACCGCTCAGATCATCCTTAATCACGTGCTGGCAAGAGACGGCGAAAAGATCGACAACGTGGAGCAGGCACTCGAGCGTGCCGCTGCAAACGGCGTGAAGCAGCTGGTCATCCAGCCCACACACCTGATGCACGGCGCGGAATACGATGAACTTACAAAAACAGTGGAAGATTTCAGCAGCATGTTTGAGTCTGTGAAAATAGCGGAGCCCCTTCTGGGAGCGGTCGGAGCGGACGCTGCAGAGATCAACGCCGACAAGGAAGCCGTAGCAAAGGCAGTCACAGAGGCAGCGGTCGCTGAGGCAGGATACGACAGTCTCGACGCAGCTAAGGAAGACGGCACGGCATTTGTCTTCCTGGGACACGGAACATCTCACACGGCAAAGGTAACATACGATCAGATGCAGGCACAGATGGAACAGCTTGGATATGAAAACGCCTTCATCGGAACCGTTGAGGGAGAGCCGGAAGACACAGCCTGTGAAGCAGTCATCGAAAAAGTGAAGGCGGCGGGATACACTAAGGTTGTTCTCAGACCTCTCATGGTCGTGGCGGGCGATCACGCCAACAACGACATGGCCGGTGAGGACGAGGATTCCTGGCTGAGCATGTTCAAGGCGGCCGGCTTCGAGAAGGTTGACACACAGATCGCTGGTATGGGCAGCATTCCTGCTGTGCAGCAGATCTATGTGGAGCATGCAGGGGCGGTTGTGAATTAATAAGAGTTGTAGAGGCTGGCGGCGGCTGTGATGCTTGGCGGATTGCTGTAATCGAGCCCCTGGAGGTAGTTGTAAGGGCAGTGAAAGGTCAGAAGTTATTTAATCAGGAGCATAAATGCAAAGAATGAGAGCGGTCCTGGGCGGCCTTCTATTGTTCATATGGATCATGTCGGCAGCAGGCTGCACCGGCCCAAAACCAGAGCAGACTGTTAATTCTGAAGAATCACAGTACTGTTGGGCGACTGTGATCTTGGAAGGCGGAAGCGGTAAGGCTTCTGTGGAATCGCCATGCCCTGTGCTGGAGCGGTCCGGAGAATTGCTGGCTGTAATTACTTGGAGTAGTTCTCACTATGACTTTATGGTCATAGATGGGGAGAAAATCCTGCCTGTGAATAAAGAAGGGAATTCTCAATTTGAGATTCCCCTGAAAAGCGCGGTGGGATCAACTGGTACAAGCCAGTCGGAAACTCTTCCGGAAGATTGTGAAATGCAAGTGCAGTCGGACACGACGGCTATGAGTACACCGCATCTGGTTGATTACACGTTGTCCTTCCGCTTTTTCAAGACGAAGGAAGAGGCTGAAAGTGCCGGTGAGCCTCAACAAGAGGAAGACAGTACCGGTGCGACTCAGGAAGAAGCTGTGACTACTGCTGACATCGGAGAAGCACCCGAACTTTCAGGACTTCAGTACCTCTCAAAAGATGAGAATGAATATGCCCAGAGCTTTGCGATTTACCGTTATGAGAATGAGTATACTGTGCTCGCGATCGACGACGGCAGGAGCTACCTGATCATACCGGAGGGCGCGGAGATTCCGGAGGAAACAACAGAAGACCTGATCATTCTTCGCCGGCCGCTGAATCGAATCTATCTTGCAGCATCAGCGGTCATGTGCCAGTTCGACGAGATTGGCGCAGTGGATAATGTGATTTTGTCAGGACTTGAGAAGGACGGATGGTACATTGAAGCCGCCCGCGAAGCAATGGAAAAGGGCACTCTGGAATACGGCGGCAAGTACAGCGCACCCGACTATGAGAGGATTGTCGCCTCGGGCGTAAATCTTGCGGTGGAATCCACTATGATCCACCACACACCAAAGGTGCAGGAGAAACTGGAAAAGCTCGGGATACCTGTCCTGATCGACCGATCCAGCTATGAGAGCGAACCTCTCGGAAGAGCGGAGTGGGTGAAGGCTTATGGGCTCCTGACAGGGCGTGAAGAGGAAGCGGCGCAGGCTTTTGAGGAGCAGAAAAGCTATGTAGAGGCGCTCCGCGGGAATACAGAGGCAGATGCAGCGAGCACCTCCGGAAGCGACAGCGCTGCGCCGCAAAAGACTGTCGCCATCTTTTCGATCAATTCCACGCGGCAGGTCGTGACGAGAGGAGCGGGGGACTATTTTGGCAAAATGGTTGAGATCGCCGGAGGTACATTGAGCACACCGGCAACGGATGCAGGCAGGGCTACGCAGACCGTCAGCATGGAGTCCTTCTATGCGGCGGCGGAGCAGGCGGATATCCTGATCTACAATGCTTCGATCGAGGACGCGCCGGAAGATTTGCAGCAGATGTGTGCGAAGGACAGTATTTTGACACAGTTCCGTGCGGTCCGGGAGGGAAATGTTTGGTGCATGCGAAGTTCGCTTTACCAGAACGCAAGCAGGACCGGAGCGATCATCCGGGATCTGCACGCGATCGTGGCGGGGGAAGCGGACGAAGAGACGGAGTTTTTCTACAGGCTGAAGTGAGCGGCTCCCCGGAGGGCTTCGGCAGGGAGGTAAGTATGGCACGTAATCTGATGATCCAGGGCACTATGTCCGGTGCGGGCAAGAGCATACTGACAGCGGGGATCCTGCGCGTACTGCGGCAGGACGGCTTTCGCGTGGCGCCCTTTAAGTCCCAGAATATGGCGCTCAATTCCTTCGTGACCCGGGACGGGCTTGAGATGGGGCGCGCGCAGGCGGTGCAGGCGGCAGCGGCGGGAATAGAACCGTCGGCGGACATGAACCCGATTCTCCTAAAACCAATGGGCGATGCGGTCTCTGAGGTGATCGTAAACGGCAGGTCGATTGGCAAGATGCGTGCTGCCGACTACTACCGGGTCAAAAAATCGTTAGTCCCACAGATTCTTGAAGCCTACCACAGGCTTGAGGAGCAGGCAGAGATCATCGTGATCGAAGGAGCCGGAAGCCCTGTGGAGATCAACCTGCGCGAGGGAGACTTTGTCAATATGGGCCTTGCGCAGATGGTGGACGCGCCGGTCCTGCTCGCAGGAAATATTGATCCGGGCGGGGTCTTCGCACAACTTCTGGGAACGGTACAGCTGATGCGGCCCGAAGAAAGAGAGCGCGTGAAAGGACTGATCATCAACAAATTCAGAGGCGATGTGAGGCTTCTCGAGCCGGGGCTTTCCATGTTCCGGGAGTACTGCGATATTCCGTTTGCAGGTATTGTACCCTGGCTCAGGCTGAATCTTGACGAAGAGGACAGTTTGTCGGATAAGCTTTCCGGCGGGTCAGGCACAACGCGCTTCAAGCCGGAGCAGGAAGGTCCGTGCCCGGCAGACAGCACCGACGCTGCAAGATCAGTAACGATAGACATAGCGGTGATCAGACTCCCTTACATGAGTAATTACACGGATTTCGCGCCCCTCGAACAGGAGGAGGGCGTTAATCTCTACTACGTGTCGAAGATTTCGGAAATGGGGATGCCGGATCTGATCCTTCTGCCCGGGACCCGCAATACGATCGAGGACCTGCGATGGCTCAAAAAGTCGGGGCTGGCAAGATGGATCGACAGGCTTGCCGGCTATCACCGCGCCCGGAACGCCGGCCTTCAGAGTATGCCGGAAGAAGGGGAGTTTCCCAATGCCCCGCTGCTCATGGGCATCTGCGGCGGTTACCAGATGCTGGGAAAAAGGATTTTGGATCCGTTTTCAAGCGAAGCGGGAGGCGCAGAGGAAGGGCTGGATCTGCTGCCCGTTGAAACGGTGTTCCGGGAAGAGAAACTGACGAAGCAAAGCGCCGGAAGGACCTGCCTGCTGGCAGGGGCCTGGACAGCGCTTTCGGATCTTCCGGTTTCCGGGTATGAGATCCACATGGGAGAGACCGTGTATTTGGGGGATCCGGATGGTGACAGGATCCGCCAGGACGGCCTGCCCGCGGGATCTGTTTTTGCAAAGCTCGGCGGACCGGATGGCGCCGTATATGACAATGCTCTGGGAACATACTTACATGGAATCTTCGACGAGCCGGCATTTCGGAAGGCGCTGATCGCGCTTTTGCGTGATAGAAAAGGTACCGCTGTATTGGAGAAAGATGCTGGGCTTTTCTGGTCTGCGGCGAACTCCAATACCATCGCAGCGGGGAATCCGCAGAGCGCCCGGCAGATGCAGGACAGACAGCTGGATATCCTTGCGAGCATGCTCAGGGAGAGTCTGGACTGGAAGCTGATCTATAAAGCGATCGGAATCTGACGATCAGGAGCCCGGAAGCTGCCGAACCGCCGCGAACAGCCAAAAAAAATGAACCGCTCAGGAAAGGAGCCGCAGTGAAGATCGATCACATAAAACCTGCAGACATAGAGAATGCCAGCATGCAGATCATACGCAGCGAGCTCGCTCAGATGGGAAAAGAGGTCCCTCAGGAGCTGGCTCCGGTCGTTCTGCGCGTGATCCATGCGACTGCGGACTTCGAATACGCGGATACGATGACCTTCTCTCCGGATGCAGTGGAGAAAGGAAGAGAGGCGATCCGAAGAGGTGCACGGATCGTGACGGATACGAATATGGCCCTTGCCGGTGTGAACAAAAAAGCGCTGGCTAAGTGGGGCGGAGAAGCTCTGTGTTTCATGGCAGATCCGGAAGTTGCGGCGGAGGCTGCGGCGCGAGGGATGACGCGCGCGGCGGTGAGCATGGAGAAGGCGGCAGCGCTGGGCGGAGAGACGATCTTCGCGATCGGAAACGCGCCGACAGCGCTTTTGGCGCTTAAAGAGCTGATGGATAAGACAGGCTTCAGACCGGCCCTGATCATCGGAGTACCGGTTGGCTTTGTCAATGTGGTGAATGCCAAGGAACAGATCATGGAGACGGATGTCCCGTGGATCGTTGGCAGAGGGAGAAAAGGCGGAAGCGGCGTCGCCGCGGCCATCTGCAATGCCCTGCTCTATGGGATGTGATCAGCAGCGATGACAGAACATGCAGATCTGAAGAAGACAAAAACAGCGAGATACATAGAGAAGGACGGTATGCGCCTGCGCTGCGGCTTTACGACCGGAAGCTGTGCGGCGGCAGCTGCTGCAGCGGCGGCACGAATGCTGCTGACCGGGGAGAGTGTGCAGGAAGCAGAGATCCGCACGCCGGGCGGACCGGTGTTCCGGGCACAGATCCTTGAGCAGAAAATCTGTTATGAAGAAGATCAGGGGTCGGAATCCGCAAGGCCGGTATGTGCTTCATGCGCAGTCAGAAAGGACGGAGGCGACGACCCGGACATCACGACAGGGACGCTGATCGGGGCAGAAGTATCGTGGTCTGAACAGCCGGGAATTACCATAGACGGCGGAACCGGCATAGGAAGGGTCACAAAGCCCGGGCTGGATCAGCCGGTCGGAGCGGCGGCAATAAACCATGTTCCCAGGCAGATGATCACTGCGAGTGTTGATAGTGTTCTGGAAGTGTGGAGGGAAGAGCACGCCGACATGCCGCTCGGCAAGTCTCCCGATACAATTCCCGGCCTGCGCGTTATCATCAGCGCGCCTGAAGGGGAGGCTCTGGCCGTCCGGACTTTCAATCCCAAGCTGGGGATCACCGGTGGGATCTCCATTCTGGGAACCACCGGTATTGTGGAGCCCATGAGCGACCGCGCTGTGGTGGAGACCATACGGGCGCAGATGAGCGTTCAGAAAGCGGAAGGAGCCCGGTCTGTGGTAATGGCACCCGGAAATTACGGGCTCGCATTTTTGACACAGAAGTATGGAATACGGGAGGACAGAGTCGTCCTGATCTCCAATTATGCGGCGGAAGCGGTGAAACTCGCGGCGGAAGCCGGATTTGAGGGGATCCTGCTCGCCGGCCACATCGGCAAACTTGTCAAAATAGCGGGCGGCGTACGAAACACGCACTCCATGTACGGAGACCTCAGAATGGAGATTCTGTGGGAGATCGCTGAAGAGTACTGCGCTGAGCAGGAACGGGAAAAGCTGAAGAGTGAACTTGAGGACTGCGTCATGACGGACGCGGCTCTGGAAGTCCTGGATCGGTATGGTGTGAAGGAGCAGACGGCGCAGGAAATGGCGCGGCGGATCTGCGGATACCTAGAGGAATGGTCTGAAGGGAAACTGCGGGCAGAGGCGATCGTGTTCGCGAATAAGGACCGGGAACTGGTGCGCACGGAAGGCGCGGAAGAACTATTGCGGAGAGAGATTTTATGATCCATTTTGTCGGAGCGGGGCCGGGAGCCCCGGACCTCATCACTGTTCGGGGGCAGAAGCTTCTTGCGGAAGCGAACGTCATAATTTATGCGGGCTCCCTGGTAAACCCGGAACTGCTGAGGGCGGCAGGAGAAGGATGCCGGATCTATAACAGCGCATACATGACCCTGGAAGAAGTCCTCAGAGTCATGGAGGACGCTGAAAAAGAAGGGCTCACAACAGTGCGCCTGCACACCGGGGATCCTTCCATTTACGGAGCGATCCGGGAGCAGATGGAGGAACTGGAAAAGCGGGGCATCGCTTACGATGTGACGCCCGGCGTCAGTTCTTTCTGCGGAGCAGCTGCAGCACTTGGGATGGAATACACCCTGCCAGGTATTTCGCAGAGCGTGATCCTGACGAGAATGGAGGGCAGGACCAAGGTGTCGGAGAAAGAGAACATCGAGTCCTTCGCGGCGCATCAGGCGACCATGGTGCTGTTTCTCAGCAGTTCGATGATCGGCGAACTGGCAGAAAAGCTTGTGAAAGGCGGGTACGCGCCGCAGACTCCCGCGGCGATCGTCTATAAGGCGACCTGGCCCGAAGAGAAGGTTTTTGTCTGCACGATCGATACGCTGGAGAAGACAGCGGCGGACAATGATATCGACAGGACGGCTCTGATCATTGTAGGGGAGGCTGTCCGCTATAACGGAGCGCAGCCCACAGCAGAGAGCGGTGACGGGAGATCCCCGCAGAGCAGGGTCATGAGATCCTGCCTCTACGACGCGGATTTTGAGACAGGTTACAGGAGCGCAAAGTCAAAAGAATGACGAAAGATCGGACAGAGGGACAACTGCATAGAGGAGGATACGCGGCGGTGTTTGCCGCGCTGGCGGCGGCAGTTGTCGTCGGCGCTCTGCTTTGTACGGTGCTGGGAAGCGTATCCATCGCGCCCGGAAAAGTCGCGGAGATCCTGCTGGGAGGCGGGAGCGATGCGGAGAGGAATATTTTGACCCAGATCCGGCTTCCCAGGATGTGCATGACAGTGCTCCTCGGGGGCGCGCTGGCGGTTTCGGGATATCTGCTGCAGACCTTTTTCGGAAATCCCATCGCGGGACCTTATGTACTGGGTATATCGTCGGGAGCCAAACTGGCCGTCTGCGCGGCGCTCCTGTTTGTCGCGGGAGGAGAGAAACAGTCGTCCGGATTATTGATGATCCTGGCAGCTTTCGGAGGCGCGCTTGTGACGACCGGAGCGATCGTCCTGCTCTCGCACAGAGTGCGGCACATGGCTTCGCTCCTGGCGGCGGGCATCATGGTGGGATATATTTGCAACGCCGTGACGGACTTTCTCGTGACTTTTGCGGAGGACGCGCAGATCGTGAACCTGCGGGGATGGTCCCAGGGGACTTTCTCAGGAATGGACTGGGGAGATGTGGCGGCCGCAGCGGTCATCGTGACAGCCGCGATGGTACTCACCGTGCTGTGCAGTAAGCCGATCGGAGCCTTTGAACTGGGGGAGGCATACGCAGCCAGCATGGGAGTCGACGTAAAGCGGTATCGTGTGATCCTGATCCTGCTGTCGAGCCTTCTGTCGGCCTGCGTGACGGCTTTTGCGGGACCGGTGTCCTTTGTCGGTATTGCGGTGCCCTTCCTCATGCGTAAGCTCTTAAGGAGCTCCCGGCCTCCTGTCATGGTGCCTGCATGCTTTCTCGCGGGCGCGGTTTTCTGCCTGTATTCAGACCTGATCGCCCGAATGGCGTTTGCGCCGACCGAGCTGGGGATCAGCACTGTGACGTCGCTTCTGGGCGCGCCGGTGGTCATTTACATGTTGGCAGTAAGAAAGAGGTAACCGATGGAAAACTTCCTGTCTCTGCGCGGGCTCTTAGTGGGATACCCGGACAGAGTAGTTTTGCAAAATATAGATCTGGAGATCCTCCGCGGCGAGATCCTGTCTGTGATCGGACCCAACGGCGCCGGAAAATCGACGCTTCTTAAGAGCATAAGCGGGCAGCTTGTGCTCCTGGGAGGCAGTGTTGTCATGCAGGGAGAGGACATTGGGAAGTGCAGCGCGGCTGAAAGAGCCAGGAAGATGGCTGTTGTCCTTACGGAGCACATCCGCCCGGAATATATGACCTGCCGCGAAGTGGTCTCGGCGGGCCGCTATCCCTACACAGGGAGGATGGGTATTCTGCAGCCGCGGGACAAAGAGATCGTGGAAGAGGCAATGGCCCGCATGAAGGTGACGGAGCTCTCAGAGCGCGACTTTAACGCGATCAGCGACGGGCAGAAGCAGCGCGTCCTTGTGGCGAGAGCCATCGCCCAGGATACGCCGGTCCTCCTTCTCGATGAGCCCACTTCTTATCTGGACCTGCGCTACAGGACAGAACTGATGGAGACCCTGAAGGATCTCGCACGGGAGGGGCGCACTGTTTTGATGTCCCTGCACGAGATCGACCTGGCATTGGAAGTCAGCGACAGGATCCTGTGCGTTCAGGAGGGAAAGAGCGTCTGGTGCGGAAGCCCGCGGGAAGTTCTCGAGCAGGACCGGATCAGGGACCTGTTCGGAATGCCGGGAGAGATGTACGAAAAGCTCTTCAGGGAGACTAAGAGCAGACTCTGCGGCTCTGATGCAGTGTCGGACCACACTTTCTTCACTAATCGCAGCTGCAAGTATTTTCCGTGCCACAAGGGCGCTGATCCGGAGGATTTCAACTGCCTGTTCTGCTACTGCCCGCTCTATGCCATGGGACCGGACTGCGGCGGGAACTACCGTCTGACGCAGAGCGGCGTCAAGGACTGCACCGGCTGTCTTGTGCCGCATCGCAGGGAGAACTATGAGAGGATCATGGAGAAGCTTCGGGCGAGGAACCGGGCTGCTGCGAAGACTGCCGCAGTAACTGCAAGCGTGCAGTTTCCGGATTCTACACTGCGTCAGGTGATCTCCGACATTGAAAGTCCTTCGAAGGAGATGTTGGAACTTGTTCGCATAGACCTCTCGAGGCTCGCTATGCCCCCCGGCAGCCTTGGCAAAATAGAGACCACCGCCGCCCGCATGGCCGCGATCCAGAAGAGGCGCCGCCCGCGCGCCGCAAAGAGACGGATCATCGTCCTGTGCGCCGACAACGGCGTGGTGGAAGAAAATGTCTCCAGCGCACCGCGGGAAGTGACGGCGAAACAGGCTGTGAACATGACAAAAGGGCTTACGGGAATGTCATCGATCGCCGCGCAGCGCGGCGACGAAGTGCAGGTGGTGGATATGGGGATCGCCACGCCTTATGAGTGCGCGCAGGTTCTGAACCGCAGGATCAGGCGCGGCACAGACAATATCGCAAAAGGTCCCGCCATGACGATGGAAGAGGCTGAAAAGGCAGTCATGACGGGCATAAGTCTGGCTTATCAGGCCTTTGCTGAGCAGGTGGACATTGTCGGCGTCGGCGAGATGGGAATCGGCAATACTACGACCTCTGCGGCGGTCATCTCGGTCCTCACAGGCGCAGAGCCGGCCAAAGTGACCGGCTTTGGAGGGGGGATCACAGAGCAGGCTTATCTCCGCAAAGTGCAGTGTGTTCAGAGAGCCATAGATGTCAATAAGCCGGATGCTGATGTTCCGACGGATGTTCTGGCCAAAGTCGGCGGATTTGATCTCGCGGCTATGTGCGGAGTCTTCCTCGGATGCGCGAAATACGGTATTCCCGCAGTCATAGACGGCGTGATCTCTGCGGCAGCCGCGCTGTGCGCCGTGAGGATGTGTCCGGCGTGCAGGGATTATCTTTTCCCGTCTCATCAGTCTGTGGAGCCAGGTTACATGGCAGCAATGGAAGCGCTCGGGATCGAACCGTGGTTCAAGCTGGACATGCGGCTCGGGGAGGGCAGCGGCTGCACGATGTCCTTTGCGGTGATGGAGGCGGCCTGTGCGATCCTGGAGAGGATGGCGACCTTTGAGAAAGCCGGAATCGACGACAGCTATCTGGAAGAGATCCGGGAACCGGAAAAGAAAGATTCAGAAACAAAACTTCGTAAATGAGGGGTTTTATGATTCGTTACAGGCTGATCAGTATTTTGATAGGGGCCGGGCTGGACTGCCTGATCGGGGATCCGCACTGGATGCCGCATCCGGTGCGCCTTATGGGGGCGCTGATCTCGGCGCTGGAAAAACTCCTGCGCAGAGAGGAAGACTCTGCGGCGGAACTCCGGTTCAAGGGCCTTGTGGTAACGGTGTTCGTGCTCTCGACGACAATTCAGATCACATGGGGACTGCTCATAAGACTTTACGGGCTGTACCCCGCGGCGGGAGTTGCCGCGGAATCCATTTTGTGCTGCTATGCTTTGGCGGCGAGAAACCTCCGTGATTCGGCGATGGAAGTGTATGAAGCGCTGACAGCGGCTGATGGAAGCCTTTCCAAGGCTCGCCGCGCAGTATCGATGATCGTGGGCCGCGACACGGAGAAACTGGACAGGGAAGGTGTCATCCGCGCAGCTGTGGAGACCGTGGCCGAGAACACGGCGGACGGCGTCATTGCACCCCTGTTTTACCTTGCCCTCGGAGGCGCGGTCGGCGGCATGGCCTACAAAGCGGTCAATACCATGGACTCCATGCTTGGGTACAAGAATGAGAGATATCAGTATTTTGGCACGGCGGCAGCGCGCCTGGACGATGCGGCGGGATTTATACCCGCCCGGCTTAGCGGCCTATTGCTGGTGGCAGCGGCCGGTCTGACCGGTATGGATGCTGCCGGTGCATGGCGGATCTTCTGCCGCGACCGATACGCCCACAAGAGCCCCAATTCCGCGCAGTCGGAAAGCGCCGCGGCGGGCGCACTGGGCGTACAGCTGGCGGGCGATGCGGTCTACGGAGGTCTGGTAGTGCACAAACCGACCATTGGAGACCCTTGCAGGGAAATCGAGGCGGAAGACATTCCCCGGGCGTGCAGGCTCATGTATACGGCGTCAGGGCTGGGACTGGTAATGGCGGTTGTTGTGCTTGCGGGAGCTGCTTTTTGGGGGTGATTTCCCCGGACGGAACAAACGGAGAGTAAAATGAATCCAGGAAAAATTCAGATTCATATTCTGTATTTCACACAGGCCGGCGCGGATCTGGCGGCTAAGTTAACGCGAGAACTGACGCCGGAAGCGAGTGTCACATACAAATCCGGCAAAGGATGCTGCAAAGAGTGGACTGCGGAGCATTTTCGAAAAGGGAATGTCCTGGTCTATATCGGTGCCTGCGGGATCGCTGTCCGCGCGATCGCACCTCACATTGGCAGCAAGGATACGGATCATCCCGATCCTTGCCGGGCACCTGGGCGGCGCCAATGAGTGGGCGCGGAAGATCGCGGAGTGCACAAAAGGGAAAGCCGTGCTGACAACGGCGACCGATGTGAACGGGGTATTTGCCGTGGATCTTTTTGCAAAGGACAACGGGCTTCTGATCGGCGATCTTAAAAAGGCGGGCCGCTTCACAGCGTCTCTTTTCGAAGAGGGAAAAGCGGGTGTGGTAATTCCGCGCAAATATGCAGATCTGATTCGATTGGAAGGAGAAATCCCCGGTGAACTGAAGGTATGTGATCTGCCGGATGAAGAGTTGGCGGGCCTGCAAGGCACTAATGTGGCATTGATCACACCTGACGCGGAACTTTCGACTAGTCCGGATGCGCCGCTAAGACTCATCCCGCGCTGCGTCATTCTGGGCATGGGCTGCCGCAAGGGCAAGTCTTATGAGGAACTCAGAGATTTTGCGGAAGAGACGCTGCGTGAACTCGGTCTTGGCCGGGAAGCGGTATGTGCGATCGCAAGCATTGATGTCAAAAAAGAGGAACCGGGCCTGGTATCCTTAGCGGCCGATCTCGGTGTTCCTCTGCAGACCTTCAGCGCTGAGGAGCTGGAGAAGTCTGAACTGGAGAACTGGACTTTTGCCGAATCTGACAGAGTCAGAGAGCATGTCGGCACAGGCAATGTGTGTGAGAGAGCGGCGGCAGCTGCGGGAGCTGAGAAGATTCTCAGAGGAAAGACGGCGAAGGATGGGATGACTATCTGCGTTGGGATGAGACCGGTGGAATTATGGTGGCAGCCTGAGGACAGCTCTCGGAGAAATGATCCAAAAGGACACTTATTTGTAGTGGGAATCGGCCCCGGAAACCCCGAAGGGATGACCGGGCAGGCAGCAGCAGCCCTTGAGAGCAGTGATACGATCATCGGATATTCAGTCTACAACGATCTGGTAAAACCGTATTATCCGGATAAGAGATATCTCACAACGCCGATGACCGGAGAAGAGGCGCGCTGCAGGATGGCGATCGAAGAGGCGAGGGCCGGTCACACAGTTGCCCTGATCTGCAGCGGCGACCCGGGCGTCTACGGTATGGCAGGGCTTGTGCTGGAACTTGCCGGAAATGAGAAGGAAGACGGCAGGTCTTGCGGAACAGACATCGACTTAGGATTTGACATAGAAATCATAAGCGGCGTGACGGCGGCGCTCAGCGGCGCGGCTCTTCTGGGAGCTCCGCTGGTGCACGATTTTGCCGTGATCAGTCTCAGCGACAGGCTGACATCGTGGGAAAAGATTGAAAAGAGATTGAGAGCTGCAGCGGAGGCGGATCTGTGCATTGTCCTTTACAACCCGTCCAGCCGGGGCAGGAAGGAGCATCTGCACAGAGCGGCTCAGATCCTGATGGAGCATGTGCCCGGCAGCCGGGTCTGCGGGATCGCGGACAGGATCGGCAGAGATGGCGAGAAAACCAGAGTGATGACACTTGAGGAACTGGCGGATACTGAGACAGATATGTTTTCGACAGTTTTCGTCGGAAACAGCAGCACGCGGCGGCTTGGGAACAGAATGGTGACGCCGCGCGGATACAGATCGGAAAAGTAAGCAGGCCGGCCTCTCGCGGTATTGATTCAGACAGCATAGAGGAAAGGGAAGAAGGAGCAGACCATGAGTGAATATGGCACAGAGATTCTTATCTTTGCAGGGACAACGGAAGGGCGCGAACTCGCAGAGCATCTTGCAGGGGCAGGAGTGCACTGCACGGTGAGCGTGGCGACAGAATACGGAGCGCAGATCCTCGGACCCGGAAAAGGACGGACTGTCCTGCAGGGAAGACTCACACAGGAGCAGATGGAGTTTCTGATCCGTGAGGAGGACTATACCTGCGTCGTTGATGCGACCCATCCTTTCGCGACGGAAGTTTCGGCACAGATCAGAAAAGCCTGCGAGGCAGCAGGCGTCCCTTATCTGCGCCTTGCAAGGGACACGGAAGGGGAACTGCCTGATGGCGGGTTTGGAATATATGAGGCGTCTTCGATGCAGGAGGCAGCGAAGATCCTGCGCGGCATACCCGGCAACCTGTTTCTTACGACAGGGAGCAAAGACCTGCCTCTTTTGGCCGAAGAGATTGGAGAGCCCCAAAGACTGTATGTGCGCGTTCTGCCGTCAGTAGAGAGTCTGAGTATCTGCATGGAGTGCGGGATTCCCGCCGGGCACCTGATCGCCATGCAGGGTCCTTTCACACAGGAACTCAACGTGGACATACTATTGCAGACCGGGGCGAGAGCAGTACTCACCAAAGAGAGCGGCAAAGTCGGCGGATTTGACGAGAAGGTCGCAGCCGCAAAGGAAGTCGGGATCCCGATAGTAGTTGTCCGCAATCCGGAAAAAGGGTCAAAAGACAGTGATCTTCTGTCCTTTGAAGAGGTTTTGGAGCGCCTTGCGAAGATCACAGGGGTCCGTGCGTTGGCGCAGCCGGAGCGGGAATACGTTATGGTCGCGGCGGGCCCCGGCGATGCGCGCCATCTGTCGGAAGAAGCCAGAGAGGCCGTGGAAGGGGCGGATGTCGTATTCGGCGCTCCGTCGGTCATCGCGCGGGCGAAGGAGACCGGCCTCCTGAGAGCCGGCAAGCTCAGCCAGCCTTTCTATAAAGCGCGTCAGGTTCTCCCTTACATGAAGGAGCATCAGGAATTGCGGCGCGCGGCAGTCCTTTTGTCCGGAGACACAGGCCTCTACAGCGGGGCGGCGCAGCTTCGCGCTGCACTCGAAGAAGAGGCGGAGCCTGTACGCTTCCGCTATCTGCCCGGCATCTCATCAGTGGCAGTGCTTGCTGCGGCCTTGCAGGTGACCTGGGAGGACGCGGTCATTCTGAGTACTCACGGAAGGGAGCGGAATGTCGTCGGCCATCTGCGCAGGGAGCGCAAAGTCTTCCTGCTTGTGTCGGGGCTTGGCGGCGTTCACAGCACTGCGGAGCTCCTGAAAGAGGCCGTGGCAAACGATGTTTTGCCTCAGGAGATCCGGATCGGTTACGGTTTCAATCTGTCCCATGACTCAGCAGAGACAGGATTTGTCTCTTTGGAGCAGCTGGAGAGCCTGGACAAGCGCGGTCTGTACATCCTCTACCTGGAGAATCCGGCGGCGGACGCCTGCCCGGTCACACCCGGCATGGAGGATGAGGCGTTTGCGCGCGCGGATGTCCCCATGACCAAGGAGGAGGTGCGCGTACTGGCCCTGAGCCGTCTGCGCCTGACCCGGAAAGCAGTGCTCTACGACATCGGCGCAGGGACAGGTTCCGTCAGCGTGGAGGCAGCCCGCCTGTGCCCTGACGCGCTGGTCTATGCAATTGAGAAGAAGCCGGAAGCGGCGGCGCTTCTGCGCGCCAATCTGTCAAAATTCTGCCTTCCGAATGTATCCGTCATCGAGGCGGAAGCACCCGAAGGGCTGCAGGAACTTCCTGCTCCCACCCATGTTTTCATAGGAGGGAGTGGACATGCCATGCCTGAAATCCTGAATGTAGTGTTGGCTAAGAATCCTGCTGTCCGCGTGGTGGTGACCTGTGTGACACTTGAGACGCTCTCGCAGACACTGCAGGCTCTGCGGGAACTTCCCGTCACAGAGCCGCAGGTCCGCCAGATCGCGGTGAACCGGGCGCATAAAATGGGCAGCTATCACATGATGAAAGCTCTGAATCCGATCTATCTGATCGACTTCGAGGGAAAAGCTGAATGAAACAAAACTATTCCTCTGAAATCCGAATACCGAGAATCCTGATCGCGGCTCCGGGAAGCGGCAGCGGCAAAACGCTCCTGACCTGTGCCCTCCTGCGCCTTCTCGGCAGAAGAGGGATCCGGGCGGCGGCTTTCAAGTGCGGCCCGGACTTCATTGACCCCATGTTCCACAAAAAGGTGCTCGGAACGCCCTCGAGGAACCTGGACCTGTATCTTGCCGGCGAGGACGGCGTGCGCAGGTCGTTTGCGACGGGATGCACAGGGGCGCAGATCGCTGTGATAGAAGGAGTCATGGGATATTTTGACGGGACAGGAGCCTCCGGCATGGAGGGCTCATCCTATCATTTGGCCTCTTTGCTGCAGGCACCTGTATTGCTCGCAGCCGATGTGCGCGGCATGAGCCGATCGGCAGCCGCCCTGATCAAGGGATTTGCAGATTATGGGGAGCAGCGGATGATCCGCGGCGCTTTCTTAAACCGCGTCTCACCGGCCATGGCGGACCGAATTTCCGGCTGGCTGAAAAGTGAAGCGGCGATACCTGTACTGGGGAGTTTTCCTTTGGACGAGACGCTCTGCATTGAAAGCAGGCACCTGGGGCTTGTGGAGCCCGATGAGATACCGGATCTCTTGCAAAAGATCGACCACGCGGCAGACCTTCTGGAGCAGACACTGAATTTGGAACTGCTGCTTGAGATCGCCAAGAGCGCGCCGGTTCTGCGAGTGGAGAAGGAGCGCCTGAAGGCGCCCGGAACTGTACCAGAGAGTGATTGGGGGGATGCTGTATCGGAGAGTGCCCGAGAAGATTCTGCAGCTGTGAGTGCCCGAGAGGATGCTGCGGCGAAGGCTTCGCCGGTCACTATTGCTGTGGCGGAAGATGAGGCTTTTTCCTTCTACTATGAGGACAATCTGGAACTCCTGGAGGAACTGGGAGCGGAAATCGTGAGTTTCTCGCCTCTGCATGACACAAGCCTTCCCGAAGCCGACGGACTTCTTATTGGGGGCGGCTATCCGGAATTAAGAGCGCAGGAATTGGCGGCAAACACTTTTATGGTTTCGTCCATTCGCCGGGCGGCAGAACAGGGAATGCCGATTCTCGCGGAATGCGGAGGCTTTCAATATCTGCAGGAGAAACTTGTTGATTCTGAGGGAATCGAGCACCGCATGTGCGGTGTTCTGAAAGGCTTCAGCCGAATGACAAAAAAACTGGTTCGATTCGGTTATGTGGAAGTGAGCGGTGAAGGGGGATATTTTGGCTCAGGACAAACAATCCGGGGACATGAATTTCACTACAGCGACAGCACAAATAACGGAAGCGTGTGCAGAGCTGTGAAGCCTGACGGAAGAGCATGGGACTGCATGGTTGTTCAGGGGCGCATCACAGCAGGGTACCCGCACCTGTACTACAGGTCTGACCCTGCTTTTGCGGAAGCGTTCGTCGCGGAGTGCAGGAAGTTCAGAGAGGAAAGAGGCAGAAATTAGCTAAGAACTCAGATAAGAATCCTCGGACTTTGATTGCTGTAATAGAGCCCTTAGAGAGTGTTCTAAGGGCTCAGTTTGGTCAGATTAAGAACCCGCAGATATTGATTGCTGTAATAGAGCCCTTAGAGGGTGCTCTAAGGGCTCAGTTTGGTCAGATTAAGAACCCGCAGATATTGATTGCTGTAATAGAGCCCTTAGAAGGTGCTCTAAGGGCTCGGTTTGGTCAGAAAAAAAAACTGCCGTTTAAGTGCCCTTAAAGGGTGTCGAGGGGCACTAGAAAGGCAGAAATTGCCAAAAATGCAAAAAACTGCCGCTTGAGTGCCCTTAAAGGGTGTCGAGGGGCACTAAAACGGCAGAAATTGCTAAAAACACGAAAATTGCCGCTTAAGTGCCCTTAAGGCACTTCAAAGGGCGCTAAAACGGCAGTAACAAAATCTAGAAATATAAAGAAAGCATACGACAAGGGAAGAGACTATGAAAATCTGGATCACAGGCGGAGCCGGCAGCGGAAAGTCCTCGCTGGCCCAGAAACTTGCAGCCACTCTGGCGGCGGGAGAGCCTCATTATTACGTGGCGACGATGGTTCCCCGTGACGACGAGGACCGGCGCAGGATCTCGCGGCATATCGAAGACAGAGCCGGCATGGGATACAGGACGATCGAGTGCCCCTGCAGCCTCACGGAGCGCATCACGCCTGATTCCGAGGGAACGTATCTGCTTGACAGCGCCACAGCAATGCTCGCAAATGCTATGTTCGGCGAGCGGGATTTCGTCTATGAGTCGGATGCCGCACAAAAGGTTGCAGCAGACCTGCGGCTCTTTTCCGAACGAGTGAAGCACTTTGTCGTCGTCTCAGATGGCATTTGCAGCGACGCGGCACTCTACGATGAGATGACGGATGGCTATCGACGCGGGCTTGCTTACATCGAGCGGCAGATGGCTGCGCAGTGTGACACTGTGATCGAGTGCGTGGCAGGCGGCGCCATCGTTCACAAAGGCAAGCTTCCTGCAGGATTCAGGATTTCAAATACCGGAGATACCCAAATGGAACTTATTATCGGAGGCGCCTGCCAGGGCAAAAAAGAGTACGCCATTAGCCATTTTGGCCTGAAAGACGGGGAGATCTTCACCTGTACAGAAGACGGTGAACCGGACCTTACTGTGCGCTGCATCGATCACTTGGAGCGATATCTCAGAAGATGCGCTGCGGAGGACAGGGAGCCGGTCGCGCCGGATGCCTTCAGAAAAGATGCGATCCTGATCTGCGAAGATATCACATGCGGAATTGTTCCGATCAATGCTTTGGACCGAAAGTGGCGGGAGCTCACCGGACGCTACCTGCAGAGATTGGCCGGCGGCGGAGCTGAAGTTTCCCGAGTCTTCTGTGGCTTTGCGCAGAAACTGGGTAAGATTGACAAGTGTGAATTGCCGGAAAAAGAAGAACTGTCAAAGGCGGGGATAGAAGAACCAAAGGCCGATCCTTCCCAAACCCGTCAGATCCTTCTTCTGCGCCACGGGAGAACAAAGGCCAATGAGGGACACCTCTACTGCGGCAGCACGGACTGGCCGCTCAGCGAAGAGGGAAGAAAGTGCCTGATGCAGAAGCGCGGCGTCTACGGTACGGACTGGGAATCCTTCTACACGAGCGGCCTTATCAGGACCAAGGAGACTATGGAGCTTCTGTTCGGAGAGCAGGAGACAGTTATAGAGGAGCCGGACCTCATGGAGATGGATTTTGGCGACTTTGAGGGCAAGTCCTATGAGATGCTCAAAGACGATCCGGCCTATCAGGAATGGATTTCAGGAGATAACGAGCGCAAGGTCTGCCCAGGCGGCGAGAGCGGCGAACAGATGAGGGTAAGAGTGCTGTCTGCACTGGACCGGATCCTGCAAAGAGACCCGGCTAAGCGTATCGTGATCGTGACCCACGGCGGTCCGATCGCGGCGATCTTGCAGCTGCTTTTCCCTGAGAAGAACCTGAATCGATATGAGTGGCAGCCGGAGTGCGGAGAGGGATACCTGCTGAGGATCACTGGCAGTTCCCTTGCTGAATGCGCCGCAGAGTATGAGAAGTACCCGGCGCGCGGAGAGAATCAGAAATGACTTTTTTACGATCTTTATGTATTGCAGTTTCCATGTATTCGCGGATCCCTGTCCCTTATGGAAACTGGGACAAAAAAGAGATGAGGTATTCGATAGGCCTCTTTCCTGTAGTGGGAGTGGTGATTGGCGTCATGACATGGCTGTGGCTGTGGGGGATGCATTGGATCGCCGCGGAAGGCATGACTGACTTGCCGGAAGTGGTCATCTTATTGGCGAGCACCCTGATCGCGGCAATTCTGCCCGTTTTGGTGACGGGAGGGATTCATGTGGACGGCTTTATGGACACCAGCGACGCTTTCCACTCCTGGGCAGAACAGGGCAAAAAATTGCAGATCCTGTCCGATCCGCATATCGGTGCTTTTTCAGTTATTTCACTGATGATTTTGGCTGCGTTCTGGGTAAGTGCAGTGGCGGTTGTTGCCGGGAGCGGAGACAGTCGATATTTTGGCGTGTTTGCATTGGAGTATGTGCTGGCGAGGGCCTTGAGCGGACTGGCGGCAGTGCTCTTTAAGAATGCGCGCGGCGAGGGGACCCTGTGGGCCTTTACCGACTTCGGAGAAGAGGCGAGGCGGACTAATCTGGCACTGCTGTGCGCTATCGGATTTGCAGCGGCGGCCGGAATGATCCTGCTCAAACCGGTCGCAGGAGGTGCAGCGGTAATCATATCTGTACTTGCCTGGGTGAGCTATAAACGCAGGGCTTATAAGGAACTCGGCGGGATCACCGGAGACCTGGAGGGATGGTTCTTATGCAAGTGCGAGGTCTTTGCGGCATGCACGCTGGCAGTGGTGTGCATCTGCGTGGGATGATCGCCTGCGGTGTGCGATGGCAGCACATGAATTTGCGGGGGCTGAACGATGGTGGCACATGAACTCGTGGAATTAAACTGGAGGGCGCAGTTGGAACACGGCGGAGATATCTACGGAAATAAGAATATTGAACTGGATTTTTCTGTGAATCTGAGCCCGATCGGGCCGCCGCAGGAGGTGTGCAGACTGCTGAAAGAGGAGGACTTGACAGAGATTCTCAGCAGCTACCCAGATCCGGCATACAGAGAACTGAAGCAGGAATTATCGCAAAAACTGGAACTTCCGGAAGATTGGATCCTGTGCGGAAATGGCGCGTCAGAACTTCTGATGGCAGTGGTGCAGGCAGTGCGCCCGAAGAGAGCGATGATTCCGGTGCCTTCCTATCAGGGATACGAAAGAGCCTTGCAAGCTGTCGGAACGGAGATCCTGTTCTATGAACTGGATAAAGGAAAAGGGTTTGCGCTTACGGAAGATATTCTGGAGGGGGCTGACGGACTGAAAAAGCTTGCGGGAACGAAAGAGGAAACTATGCTTTTCCTCTGCAACCCGAATAATCCTGTAGGGAAGTGTATAGAACCTGCTTTGCTCAACAAGATCGCGGACTACTGCAAGGCAAATCATATTTACCTTGTCATGGACGAGTGCTACCTTGATCTTCTTACGGACGCTCAGAGCAGGACGATGAAACGCAAACTGCCGGAAAACCCTTATCTGATCATTGTGAATGCCTTTACAAAGGCTTATGCTCTGCCCGGAATCAGGCTTGGATATCTGACGACAGGTAATGAGGAGCTGCTCGAAGGAATCCGGATGCAGCAGCCGGAGTGGAGCGTGTCGATGCTCGCCCAAATGGCTGGAATCGCGGCTTTGAGCTCCAGAGGCTATCTGGAGGAGGCAAGGCAAGCAGTACGGGTGGAGAGGGAGTACATCAGCGGGCAGCTGCAGGAACTGGGAATGGAAGTTTTTGACGGGGAAGCGCCGTTTGTGATGTTCCTGAGCAGGAAAGAACTGTATGAGCCCCTGAAAGAAAAGGGGATCCTGATCCGAAGATGCGATGGAATAAGGGGAGTCAGAGATCCCTCTGAGGAGAACGGTCATTACTACAGGATCGGTCTCAGAAGCCATGCGGAGAATATGAGGCTGATAAGTAAGATCAGGGAAGTCCCCGATTGAGGACTTGCATATCGGAATTAATGCAATAGAACAACACTTTTTCCGAGGAAAAGGTGTTGTTTTTTTGCGTAAATGTTCGAAAAGGGCCGTTTGAACGGGCAGAACGAAAATTTATTTTTGCATATCACGATTTTTAAACTATAATAGGAACGATATTACTTTGAACACAAAGGAGGTTTACGCATGATTAAATTATACGACGGCGGTGTTTACCTTGTCGGCGGGAACAAGATCGTCCCGGAGGCAGAGGCTGCGGGAGTACCGGAACTTCAGGGTGCCTGTCCCGAAGAGGCCAAAAAAGGTACGATCGCTTACTCAATTTTGAAAGCGCATAACCAGAATGACAATATGGACAAGCTTCGGATCAAATTTGATTCCATGGCTTCCCACGATATTACTTTTGTCGGCATCGTGCAGACAGCGAGAGCTTCGGGAATGGATAAATTCCCGCTGCCCTATGTTTTGACCAACTGCCACAACTCTCTGTGCGCGGTAGGCGGAACCATCAACGAGGATGACCACATGTTTGGTCTGACATCTGCTAAGAAGTATGGCGGAATCTACGTTCCTCCGCACATCGCAGTTATCCACCAGTACATGCGTGAGATGATGGCCGGATGCGGCAAGATGATCCTGGGATCCGACTCCCACACCCGCTACGGCGCGCTGGGCACCATGGCCATCGGCGAAGGCGGCGGCGAGCTCGTCAAGCAGCTCCTCGAAGACACCTATGATATCGCTTATCCCGGCGTAGTCGCTGTATACCTCGACGGCAAGCCGGCTCCCTATGTGGGACCTCACGATATCGCTCTTGCGATCGTTAGTGCGGTCTTTAAGAAGGGGTATGTCAAGAATAAGGTCATGGAGTTCGTCGGACCCGGCGTCGCTTCCATGGGCACTGACTACCGCAACGGCGTCGACGTCATGACGACAGAGACCACCTGCCTGTCCTCTATCTGGAGAACCGATGAGGATACCAAGGCATACCTCACCATGCATGGCAGAGGAGAGGACTACAAGGAACTCAATCCCGCTGACGTCACATATTACGACGGCTGCGTATATATCGACCTGAGCACGATCAAGCCTATGATCGCGCTGCCTTTCCACCCCAGCAATGCTTTCACCATCGACGAAGTGAACGCAAATCTTCCGGATCTTCTTCGCGAGACAGAGAAGGCCGCAGAGAAGGTTGCCGGCGGCAGGGCAAAATATACCCTTATGGACAAGATGACTCCCGACGGAAAACTTCAGGTCCAGCAGGGTATCATCGCAGGCTGCGCGGGCGGCTGCTACAGCAGCGTCATTGAGGCGGCGAACCTCCTTCGCGGCAAGAGCTGCGGCTTCGGCGAGTTCTCCCTCGACGTATATCCTTCCTCCCAGCCTGTATTCATCGACCTGGCCAGAAAGGGAGCGGTCGCGGATCTCATGGCAGCAGGCGCGATCGTCAAGACTGCTTTCTGCGGACCTTGCTTCGGCGCGGGCGATACGCCTATGCACAACGGTCTTTCTGTCCGCCACACGACCAGAAATTTCCCCAACCGCGAAGGCTCCAAGCCCGGCAACGGCCAGATGGCGGCTGTGGCACTCATGGATGCGCGCTCTATTGCGGCGACAGCGGCGAACGGCGGTATTTTGACATCCGCAGAGCAGTATGACTGCTGGGGCAATGTTCCGGAGTACAATTTCGATGATACCGTTTACAAAGCAAGAGTGTACAACGGCTACGGCAAGGCTGACCAGGCTGAGGAACTGTTTGACGGTCCCAACATCAAGCCCTGGCCGAGCATGGAAGCTTTGGGCGAGAACATCCTGCTCAAGGTCTGCTCCAAGATCCTTGACGAAGTTACGACCACTGACGAGCTGATCCCTTCCGGCGAGACTTCTTCCTTCCGCTCCAACCCTCTGGGCCTTGCGGAGTTCACACTTTCCAGAAGAGATCCCGAGTACGTCGGCAGATCCAAAGCAGTCGACAAGACCGAGAGAGCCCGCGTCGCAGGCCAGAACGCAGCTGAGCTGGATCCCGTGCTGAACGCAGTCTATGCGGCGATCGCGCAGATCCCCGGCAGCGAGAACGTGGATCCCGCGTCCATCGAGATCGGCTCCATGATCTATGCCAACAAGCCCGGCGACGGCTCCGCCCGTGAGCAGGCAGCTTCCTGTCAGCGTGTCATCGGCGGTCTGGCTAACATCACACAGGACTACGCGACCAAGAGATATCGCTCTAACGTCATGAACTGGGGCATGATCCCGTTCCACTTAAAGGGCGAGCCGGATATGATCGAAGTAGATGACTATATCTATGTTCCCGGAATCCGTAAGATCATGGACGGAGATCTCTCCGACATCAAGGCTTATGTGATCAAGGACGGCAAGCCGCAGGAGATCAGCCTCTACATCCAGGATATGACGCAGAACGAGCGCGAGATCGTGAAGGCGGGATGCCTGATCAATTTCAACAGAAATCGCAAAGCGAAATAACAGAGGTAGATAATGAGCAAAGTATTATTGCTGAACGGCAGTCCCCATGTGCACGGATGCACGGCGACCGCGCTGGAAGAGATGATCAAAGTCTTTGAGGAAGAGGGCGTGGAGACCGAGCTGATCCAGGTCGGGATCAAAGAAATCCGCGGATGCGTCGCCTGCGGAAGCTGCAGCTTAAAGGGCAAGTGCGTTTTTGACGACCTCGTGAACGAAGTCGCGCCGAAGTTTGAGCAGGCGGACGGACTTGTTGTGGGAAGCCCCGTTTATTACGGATCTCCCAACGGAACCATCCTCTCCTTCATGGACAGACTGTTCTACAGCACCGAGTTTTCCAAACAGATGAAGGTCGGCGCGGCTGTGGTGAGCTGCAGAAGAGGCGGCAATACGGCATCTTTTGATGCCCTGAACAAATACTTCACGATCAGCGGCATGCCGGTGGCTTCCTCGACTTACTGGAATCAGGTCCACGGCTTTACCGCAGAGGACGTTAAGAAGGATCTCGAAGGCCTTCAGACCATGCGAAACCTCGCCAGAAGCATGAGCTTTATGATCAAAGCGTTTGCCGACGCGAAGGAAAAGTATGGATATCCGGTATTCGAGAGAGATTCCTTTACAAGTTTTCCTGACGGAAAGTGATCACTTAAATCTCAGAGGCGGCAGAAATGGGAGCACTGGACGGATATAAGATACTTGATTTTACGACGCTCCTGCCGGGGCCTTACGCGACAATGACATTGGCGGATATGGGCGCCGAGGTGCTCAAGATCAGCGGAAAGGACAAGTATGACCTTGTGGTCAACTGGCCTCCGGTGGTCAGCGGCACACAGGTGACGGGAGTTCAGGCGTGGCTCGGACGCAATAAGAAGACCATGTTCCTGAATCTGAAAAAGCCGAAAGCTGTAGAAGCTGTCAAAAAGCTGATCGCGGAATACGACATTGTGGTCGAGCAGTTCCGCCCGGGAGTCATGGACAAACTCGGAGTCGGCTATGAGGCCCTCCGGGAAGTGAACCCGAAACTGATCTACTGTGCTATCACAGGGTACGGTCAGGACGGGCCATTTGCCATGAAAGCAGGGCATGATATCAACTACCTCTCCCGATCCGGGATTGCATGGGCGGCGGGACGCCGCGAAAGCGGGCCTTCCCTCTACAATTTCCAGATCGCTGATGTCGCAGGCGGCTCAATGAACGCAGTTTCCGCGATCCTCGCGGCGATCATTTATCGCGAGCGGACCGGAGAAGGGCAGTTCATTGACGTCTCCATGCAGGACTGCGTCATTCCTTTCAACTCAATGGACGGCGCAGCCTATTTTGCCGGCGGACCGATGCCCGCGCGGGAGAGCGGCCTTCTGAACGGAGGCGGGATCTATGATTTCTATGAGACCGCTGACGGCAGATATATGAGCGTCGGTTCCCTGGAACCCAAGTTCTTTGCAGCGCTGTGCGAGGCAATGGGACATCCCGAGTGGAAAGACGGCAAAATACTGCGTACCGAAGCGGCTATGGTCAAGCAGACTTTCCGGGAGGTATTCAGGACAAAGACACAGAAAGAGTGGGTGGAAGTTTTCAGCACGCTTGACGCCTGTGTGGAGCCTGTTATGGACCTTCAGGAAGTGTCTGACGACGAACATCTGCTTCATCGCGGCATGTGGCCGGAAGTACAGATCCCGCTCTCAGACGGCGTGACGATCAAACAGATGGGGTGCCCCGTGCACCTCTCCAAGTGCCCGCCCCGCTACACTCACGCGGGATATCCGGAAGGGTACCATACTGAAGAGATCCTGACTTCGCTTGGCTATGCGAAGGAGGAGATAGATACGATGGTGTGATTTATTGGGCGCTGCATCTTGTTGATTCATCAACGGGGGCAGCTCCCTTTTTCTATTGGGACGGGTTAGCTGTCACTACTCCATCTTAATGACGATTATTCCTGCGGTGATGGGCGGTTGTGGAGGGACTTAAAGCTTTCCTGTGCGCTTGTCTGGCACATTTCTGACACTTTTCTGATACTTTTCTGGCACTTTTTCCATCCTTTTTGGCTTGTCGCCAAATCGGATGGCACGCGAAAGCTTGTCTGGTACTTGCTCTACATCCATCTTCAGTTTGAGCCGAATCCGATGGTACACGAAAAGCTTGTCTGGCACAAATCATACATCCAATTTCGGTCTTGATTGAATCCGATGGCACGTTTAAGGCTTGCCTGGCACAAGTTATACATCCAATTCCGGCTTCTGCTGAATCCGATTGCATGTTAGAAGCTGGTCTGGCACAAGCTATACATCCAATTATGGCTACAGCTGAATCCGATGGCATATTTATGGTTTGTCTGGCACAAACTATACATCCGATAACGGCTACAGCTGAATCCGATGGCATGTTTATGGCTTGACTGGCACAAGTTATACATCCAATTCCGGCTTCTACTGAATCCGATGGCATGTTAGAAGCTGGTCTGGCACAAGCTCTACATCCGATTCCGGCCTCAGCTGAATCCGATGGCATGTTTACATAAAGGGCCCCATCCATAAAGGAACTTGCCTATATCGGATGGAAAGGCCCATATAAGCATACCGCAGGGAAGTTATATCACCGCCACTTTTCATAAAGAGTGTTTCAGAAAAGTGGTAAAATAAAGAGAAATGATACACTGGAAACAGATTCCAACCTTAGTACAAAGGAGAAACCACATGGGTACGATTTATCTTGCAGGCGGCTGCTTCTGGGGACTTCAGAAGTTTTTCGACCAGTTTGACGGAGTTATCAGAACGGAAGTGGGGTACGCCAATGGGCCTGACAAGGCACCTAGCTACCAGGAAGTCTGCCGGAACAGCGGTCATGCAGAGACAGTTCTGGTGGAGTACGATGATAAAGAGATGGATTTGGAAGCGCTGCTCGACTACTACTTTATGGTGATCGATCCGCTGTCAGTAAACAGGCAGGGAAATGATATCGGAATCCAGTATCGAACCGGTATATATTACACGGACGAGGCTCAGCTTCCGGTCATCCGAAAAGTATATGAAAGACAGCAGGCAGAGGTGGGGAAGCCCCTTGCAGTTGCTATCGAGCCGATCCGGAATTTCTTCTCAGCTGAGGAGTATCACCAGAAATATTTGGATAAGAATCCCGGAGGATACTGCCATATTCCGAGATCATACTTTTCCCTGGCGGACAAGAACTGATAAAAGTCTTTCCGAAATCTCCCCACCGATCTGCTGCGTCATGAAAAAACTGGTTTCACAAAAGATGTGAAATCAGTAAACAAAATCACCTGCGCCTCCGCACCATGCTAAAGTATGCGAAACACAGCAAAATCTGGAACACCGTAGAACACGGGATTCCAAGCCCGATGTAGAAGAGTCTTCCGGTCGTTTGGCACATGATGTAAGCTACAGGAATTCGGATCAGAAAGGCCGCGGCGATTCCCTGTAGCATGACAAAACCCGTGCGCCCGAGCCCGTTGTAAAAGCCGATGAAGCAGAACAGGAAGCAGGTCAGCAGGCAGTCGATTCCATAGGCTTTCAAATAGTCGAAGCCGGCAGCGACGACTTCAGGATCGGAGGAGAAAGCGCCGCAGAGAAGGTCTCCGTGAAAGAAGGCTAGCCAAAACATAGCGACTCCGAAAGCAGTAGAGAGACCGATCGCGGTCTTAAGGCCTTCAATGGCACGCTCAGGCTTCCCGGCGCCGTGATTCTGCGCAACGAAGGCGCTCATAGCCTGCATGAAGGCGGCTGGAATGAGCATGATGAAAGCGCAGACTTTTTCAGCTACGCCGACGCCCGCAGAGGCGATGAGCCCCAGTGTATTGACGATGGCCAGCACTACGAGGAAGGAAAGTCCGACCAGCAGATCCTGCAGTGCGATGGGTGCTCCGAAGCGCACGATCCGGGTCAGAATGGGCGTCTCAACCCGTATATCCTTTCGAGAGAAAGGGAAGGGCAGAGTCCGGCGGCTCAGTATGAGAAGCGAAATGAGGACGCTGATCGTCTGGGAGGAGACTGTCGCAAGCGCAGCTCCTGCGGCACCCATATGAAAACCCGCGACCAAAAGAAGATCACCCGCAATGTTGCAGACACTTGCGATTGCAACGGTGATCAGAGGCGTGTTGGAATCGCCAAGGCCGCGCATGATACTTCCCAGGACATTATAGGCGACGATCATCAGAGAACCGGCACCACAGATCGCGATATACCTGCTCGTCTGTTCAAAGGCTTCTTCCGGCGCGTTCATGAGCGCTGCCAGCTGCCCGGAAAACAGGGGTATCAGAAGAGTCAGCGCAAGACCTGCGGCAAAAAACAGAACGATACTGGTTCCGATGATTTTTCCGCAGAGTTTTTCGTTACCCTCACCGAGTTTCTGCCCGAGCAGAATTGTTGTGCCCATGGCGAGAGAACTGATGAGTCCTGTCACCGTGTGCATGATTTGTGAGCCGACCGCGACGCCGGAGACATCCTGCGCCAGCGCGAATTTTCCTACGACCATAAGGTCGACAGCACCGTAAAGTGCCTGCAGAAACAGTGCAAACAATATCGGCATTGAGAATTTTAAAAGCGGTCCTACAATAGGCCCCTTAGTGAAATCCATAGTGTGTTCCATTACCTGTGATACCTCCAAAACAAAAGCCGGATAAGCAAATGAGCGTTTCAGCCCATTCTCTTATCCGGCTTATCATTTCCAGCTGAATGATTTGCCCTCCGAGGACGCAGTTATATTAGCAGAAAAGGAAAAGTATTGTCAAGAACGATGCCCTTTAAATCTCTTCCACCACCCGCACATATCATGTACGATATTCGTTATACATGTTAAGAGGTTAAAAAATGAGTTTCGACATCAGTATGCAGTACGACCGATTGTATCGCTACTGCTATTACCATACTTACAACCGAATATTGGCGCAGGACATCGTGCAGGAAGCATTTACCCGCTATATGGAGCGGTACGGAAGCCTGAATGAGAAGAATGCTGTACCGTACCTGTATGTGATCGCAAGGAATCTGTGCATAGATCATTATCGCAGACAAGGTACGCAAGCTGAGAAGTATCTGCAGGAGCAGACTTACGAGCAAGAGCAAACCATAGGTTTGACAGAATCGGAAGACAACACCCTGATCACCAAATTAAGCGTCCAGCGAGCCCTGTCGAGATTATCGGAAGAAGAGCGGGAATTGTTGCTTCTGATAAGTGTAAACGAAGTTTCTGCCAGAGAGGCCGGCATGATTCTCGGAATCTCGAGATTTGCCGTATACCGAAGGCTGCGTCTCGCGCAGAAACATCTCCGGACAGAACTTGGAAAGGAGGGAATAGACGGTGACTACTGAGGCAAAAAACAGGGAACTGCTGCTCTTATTCTTTGAGCCCGACGAGAAGCCGGATCCGGCAAAAAAGGAAGCTTTTTTGAAGAATGTGATGACAGGACAAATAACAAGAGCCACAAAAATGACATTGCATCGGATGCTGCTGATCCAAGTTAAATACATCCGAAAAACGGCTTGGCTGGCAGCCCTCATGATCCTGCTGATAGCTGCACTGATCACAAAAGGGAACCCGGACAGTGTATTACAGATTGCTGCGCTGACTCCGCTTCTGGCATTCGTTACAGAGATTGAGACGAGAAGGTCCTACGCCTACGGCATGGCGGAACTGGAGATGACTACGGCGTTTTCTCTCAGGAGTATCCGGTACGCTCGATTTATGATACTGGGACTATTTGATATGGCAGTTTTGGCAGGAATATCGCTGCTGATCAGAAAATACGTCGCGATGAGCGTACTGCTGACATTGGCCCACCTGCTTTTGCCGTTTCTTCTGACGATGACCGGCGCGCTTCTTTTAGAGCGGACTGCCTTCGGGCGAAGTCATCCTTATGGTTCGGGAGTCCTTGCCCTGCTCATTTCGGCCGGGACTGGATTCCTCCTGCTACCAGCTGGCCCTCTTGCAATGTCCCTTAATAAGACTTTAATAATGCAAGGCTATGCGTGGATATTGGAAATTGCAGCTGTTCTCATGTTGATCACAGTGATCGCACTTTTCTGCACAAATGTAAAACAGGAAACGGAGATGACAACCCTATGGAGTTGAGAATTGACCGAGTATCCAAGCAATATAAGAACAAGATCGCGGTGGACCGTCTCAGCGCCACTCTTCACGCCGGTGTGACGGGGCTGTTAGGTGCAAACGGCGCTGGCAAGACGACACTCATGCGCATGATCTGCGGCGTCCTCACGCCGACCAGCGGGGAGATCACATACAACGGGGTGCCGGTGTCCGAGGAGCGCTACCGGAGCGTCCTTGGCTATCTGCCCCAGGAGTTCGGATGTTATCCAGAGTTTTCAGGAAGAGATTTTCTGCTCTATTTTGCCGCGTTAAAAGGGATGCCCAGGAACGAAGCCGAGATCCGCAGCGAGGAACTGCTTGAAACAGTAGGACTGGCCGATGTGTCAAAAAAGAGAGTGCGCACATATTCGGGCGGCATGAAGCAGCGCCTCGGCATTGCGCAGGCTTTGCTGAACAGGCCTCAAGTGCTGATCCTGGATGAGCCGACAGCCGGATTGGATCCCATGGAACGGGTGCGCTTTCGGGAGCTGATCGGAGAGATCGGAAAGAGCAGCATCGTGCTGCTCTCGACACACATTGTTTCCGACGTGGAGCACATCGCGGACCACATTCTCATGATGAAGAACGGGCAGCTCCTGTGGCAGGGAGAGTGGAAGGAATCAGACGGCAGTCTTGAGGAATTCTATCTTCGGGAGTTCCGGGAGTAACCGATTGGAGGTGGCAAAGAGTGAAAAAAAAGCTCGCACAACGAGGCTCGCATTTTTGGAAGCCGCGCGGAGCGCGTCTTCATCACGCTCTTGTTTGTGCCCGCTTTGCGGGCATGACGACAAGAGTGGCGATATACGTTGAATTATTGCGCTTCGAACTCAGGAAGATTTTTCGGGGCAGAATAGCGATTCCGGCGCTGGTTGTAAGTGCAGGTATGCTGTTGGGGATTGCTCTGATCAACTACCTGGTGGTCAGTCCCTATGACCGCGGCGTTTATGAGAGAGAAACGGCTCTGGAAGGGAGAGCGCTGGATGACGCTCTTTTGGCAGAACTTGCTGCGGAAGCGGAGGAGGCCGGAGGCCTGTCAGGAATCGGGCCGGACAGCCCCTATTATCATCTGGCCGGATACATT
>CACZXG010000049.1 GCA_902785055.1 uncultured Lachnospiraceae bacterium | reverse complement strand
TCCGCCCATAATCCCCGCCTCGTAGGGGTCGCCGTATATGATAAACACTTTATCGACATCATATCCTGTTTTGATATTGATTATCAGGTGGTCATTATCCAGACAATAGCAGTACTGTTCTGACATTCTGTGATATATGGCACTTCTATCCATTATAATTCTCCTTTAGGAAAACAGTTTTCCGCAACAAGCAAACTATAACCTAAACCCAATTTTTGGACAATACCCTGTTTTCTTTTCAATACAAAATCTCTATTAATGCAAATTTAATAATTATATTGTGCGTTTATTAACGAGATTTTGTATAGAATACTCTTGATGTTTTGGCTCAAATGGCAGACTCAAAACAGCTAACAAAAAACAGTATGGTTTGGAAAAAGGGAATGGAGCAATGGGAAAAAGCCGGAGATGTTGATGAACTCAAAGATTTGTTCATTGAGATGCCCCCTATTCCCGAATAATGACAGTCAAAAAATGTGCAGGTTAAGTTATTATGTTACTTATATATATCGTATGTATAATATACTAAAACTTCCCATAGCAAAAATGGGTTTCGCACCTTTAAAACTCAATAATACAGGCAATCAGATAGGCTGATCAGGATGCCATTGCCGCTTTGGTCAGTGAATTCCGGATGTAATCAGGAAGTTTCCCCACGAACATCTCAATGAACAGTGCAAGCTGTTCTTCGGTTGGCTGGAAGATGGCGCATACGCTGTCTATCATAGCTGTTATGATGATCTGGTAAATACGATCGCTACATGAGCGGTTAGGGCGTCATATGACAGACTATGGCATTCCGACAACAGTTGAAGATACGATTTGCAGGTCTTGAAGAAGACCTCGATCTGCCAGCGTTTTCCATAAATCCGGATAATCTCTTCTTCGGAAAGATCCGGATTTGTACAGATAAAGGCAATCCAGTCCTTTTTATTCTTCTTGTTACGGACACAGACGATCTTTGCCGGAATCTTCTGTTCTTTTCCGACCATGACATTTACAGAAAGCAGGTATTTGCTGCGGCCCCGACGTTTCTTGCTGATACCGAATATCTTCTTGATGGAGAGCTGTTCTCCATCGTATTCATAGTAAATGCGGGAACTCTTTTTGATCATGGCTATTGAATCCAGGCCAAGATTTTTGACAGCAATGATCTGTGCAGGGCTGGAAAACCAGGTGTCAAACAGAACATAGTCTACATGATGCCCGGCTGACTGGGCATTCTTTAGCAGCTCGATCATGACGTCTGTTCCTTTTATCTGTGCAAGCCTTCTCCGCTTTGCGGCAAGGGAGCGCCCGTCATAATTAACAGCAGGACCAATAAGGTTGCTCGCTTTTGAAGACGCCAGAAGACTGCTGTTCACCGGAAGGAACGTATTTCCATCTGTCCAGCCAAGTGTCATAAGGCGGTAGCCTTTACGGTATTTCATGGAAACATGGTCGAACACCCTGGACCCGAGTTCTGTTTTCTTACAGCTGGTACGTTCAAACAGGCTGTCATCAACGATGAAGGCATTGACACGATCTGCATCTGTAAGGGGCTCAACAGTATCTGCAACCTTCCTGGATAAGAGGGTCGTAAAACGAAGCCAGTTGGTCCTGGGGTTGTTCAGAAACCTGTACTGTAGAAGGTATTCTTCGAAAACGCTTCCCGGAAGGATCCGGCTTTCTGTTGCATGTACATGCTGCGATCGGAAAAGACATTGCACAGTTTGTATTTGAAGATATCTAGTACAGGAACACCTTTTTCCTTCTGCGCATTGCATTTGCGAAGCAGCTTACCGATTTCAAAAGTACAGAAAAAAGAAGAAATTGCGTTAAAGATCTCCTGTCCGTCCTGATCCTGTGGTAAAATTGAATTTGGCATAGATAGTCTCCTTTGTATGGTTGTTTCTCGTCAATTCAATTATACCAAAGGCATCGGCATCTATGCCTTTTAAATTGCCTACATTATTGAGTTTTAAAGGTTCAACACACCTTTTAGATGTGGGAAGTTTTAGTAATTTAGTTGTCAATCTAGTCGCGTATTTAAAAAGATTCTTGGGATGGTTTTGGTTCAGTGTTGGGGCAAAAAGGCATAAAAAAAACCGGAAAGCCTATAAATAAAGGCTTTCCGGGTTTCTGCAATTATTCATACTCTACAGTTGCCGGGGTTTAGTGCACTTGTATGTCATTATATTGTCTCTATCTTGTATATAGATATACTTAGAGACAATTTAGATAAATCGGTGAACAATATGAGAATTATTGGCAGAGAAAAAGAACAGGACATCCTGGAAAACTGCATGAATTCCGGCAGGCCGGAGTTTATTGCAGTATACGGCAGACGCCGCGTCGGGAAGGCCTATCTGATTCGAAATTTCTTTTTGGATAGGTTCGCTTTTTATACGACAGGAACTCCTGCAGCCAGTAACAACCGCCGGAAACTGGCAGTGTTCTGAAACGGATGGGCTTCCACGTAGGAAGACATTTGCCTGATCGTTTGCGGTTCGGCAACTTCATGGATCGTCGGCAATATCCTCACGAATACCGGCGGTCTGTATAACAGAGTCACCAGGCAGATTTATCTGCAACCATTCACGCTTCACGAATGCAAAGAGTTTTTCCGGAGTCAGGCGGTCGATCTTCCCAGACCCCAGATAATAGAATCTTATATGATCTGGGGCGGAATCCCGTACTATCTGAATTATTACGACAGGCGACTGAGTTTTGCGCAAAATGTACAGGCTATTGTATTCGATGAATCGGGACCTCTTTTTTATGGAGCATGAAATGATCTTCCAGGCCTTATTCACGAATTTCGGTAATCATATGAAAGTATCTGTGAAATGAAATACACAGAAAAAGAATATGTGGTCACAAAAGATTATGCGGAATCACTTATCCATAAACGGCATATACTGCGTAAAAAAACCAGATCACCGAAAGCGATGATGATCGCCATGATAAGCGCGAACGGAGTCACGAAGACCGGATATTGGAATATTCTTCATAATATCCTGAACGGGGATGACTCAAAGTATGTCCAGAGTGGGAAAATGTATCGATAACGGTCCCATGGAAGGATTCTGGGGCATTCTGAAGCGAGAGAGGTACTATGGAAAACGGTATTTCAGCAGAGACTCACTTGTAAAAATGATTGAGGACTACATTGAGTACTATAACAACAGGCGATTGCAGCGAAAGCTAGGCGTTCTGACACCGAGGGAGAAGTACGAGCAATATATGGCGGCAGCATAAAAACTGCCACCAGATCAAACAATCTGATGGCAGAAAATTTTGTTTTTTTATTGTCTACTTGACGGGGAGCAGTCCAGATTTTTCAATCCTATGCATCACTTAGTGCGACAGCCCCTTCTTTAATCTAATTTACTTAACTCATCAGCTTTCTACAAACGCTTTAACCTGTTTGTACACGCCTTCTCCGTCCAGCATGTACTTGTGAAGCAGTTCTCCGGCAGATCCGGACTCTCCGAACTTGTCGCGAACACCGATCCTGTACATCTTTGTCGGGCACTTCTCGGCCAGGCACTCTGCGACTGCGCCGCCAAGGCCGCCGATGATGTTATGCTCTTCCGCTGTCACGACCTTGCCGGTCTTCATAGCGGTCTTCACGATCAGCTCCTCGTCCAGGGGCTTGATGGTGCAGATGTTAACTACTTCTGCGTCGATGCCGTCTTTTGCAAGCATCTCTGCTGCCTCAAGGGCGGATGCCACGCACAGACCGTTTGCGATGATGCTCACATCCTTGCCTTCGCGGATAACGCTGCCCTTGCCGATCTCGAACTTGTAATCATCATCAAAGACTACCGGCACCGGTGCGCGGCCGAAGCGCATATAGACCGGTCCGTCGTGCTCAACGGCCGCCCTGATGGCCTTTCTGGCCTCTGTGTCATCGGCAGGGCACATGACGACCATACCGGGAATGGTTCTCATCAGCGCCAGGTCCTCCAGGCACTGGTGGGAAGCTCCGTCCTCACCGACGGAGATACCTGCGTGGGTTGCGCCGATCTTCACGTTCAGGTGGGGATAGCCGATGGAGTTGCGGACCTGCTCAAACGCGCGGCCTGCAGCGAACATTGCGAAGGTACTCGCGAAGGGCACCATGCCCGCTGCCGCAAGGCCTGCCGCGATCGACATCATGTTGCCTTCTGCGATTCCGCAGTCGATGTGTCTGTCGGGATACGCCTTTTTGAAGACGCCTGTCTTGGTCGCTCCTGCGAGGTCTGCGTCCAGGACTACCAGATTCGGCATCTCCGCTCCCAGCTCCACCAGGGTGTTTCCGTAGCTGTCACGGGTAGCGATCTTTTTCACATCACTCATAATGTCTCACCAATCCTTTCCAGATCTGCCATAGCGACCTTATACTGCTCCTCGTTGGGCGCCTTGCCGTGCCAGCCTACGTTGTTCTCCATAAACGAGACGCCTTTGCCCTTCGTGGTCTTGCAGATGATCGCCGTGGGCTGTCCCTTTACGGTCTTTGCTTCCGCAAACGCCGCTGCCAGCTGCTCGAAGTCATGGCCGTCTTCCACATTGATCACATGGAAATTGAAGGCCTCGAACTTCCTGTCGATCGGATAAGGGGAGTTGACTTCCTCGATGGTTCCGTCGATCTGAAGATTGTTGTTGTCCACGATCACGCAGAGGTTGTCGAGCTTTTTGGCTGCCGCGAACATGGAAGCCTCCCACACCTGGCCTTCCTGGATCTCACCGTCGCCCAGGAGTGTGTAGGTGCGGTAGTCCTTGTCCTGGAGCTTGGCCGCCAGTGCCATTCCGACTGCGCAGGAGATGCCCTGTCCCAGGGATCCCGAACTCATGTCGATGCCCGGCAGGTAGTGCATGGAGGGATGACCCTGAAGACGCGCGCCGACATGGCGGAATGTCTTCAGCTCTTCTCTGTCAAAAAATCCCCTCTCTGCCATAACGCCGTAAAGGCCGGGACAGGTATGTCCCTTGGAGAGAACAAATCTGTCTCTGTCGGGGTTCTTCGGATCAGCGGGATTTACTTTCATCTCTTCCATATAGAGATAGGTGTAGATGTCCGCCGCGGAAAGGGATCCGCCCGGATGACCCGCTTTTGCGTAATAGACAGCGGTCACGATATTCTTTCTTACCTGGTTCGCTGTCTTCTTTAATTCCTGCACATTCATTTGGCACCTCCATGGCCGTAATAAACGCTTGCTCTCTTTATTTTATATTTTAAATAACCGTATGTGAGAATTTTCGCAAAACAACCGGTTTTATGCGAACGGATTCTCCGTAGGATAAGGAAGAGATGCAGGCTGGTTGTAGTTTATATCCTCCATCGGAACTCCGAGATACTTGAAGACCTCGAACAGCTCCTTGCCGTAGTGGCCGAACGCCACCGCACCGTGGTGAGGATAGTTCTTCTGGATCAGCACGTGGCGGTAGAAACGTCCCATCTCATGGATCGCGAATACGCCGATGCTGCCGAAGGATCTGGTCGCGACGGGAAGCACTTCACCTTCCGCCACATATGCTCTGAGCTTGGCATCAGCAGTGGACTGCAGGCGGTAGAAAGTGATCTTGCCGGGTGCGATATCGCCTTCGAGCGTTCCGTTGGTGACTTCCTCGGGAAGCGCGCGGGCCATGATCATCTGGTTCTTCATCTCGCAGGAAGCGAGCTTGCTGGAGCATGTGTTGCCGCAGTGGAAGCCCATGAAGGTGTCCTTGTGCGTGTAAGGGAACTTGCCCTCGATCGACTCCTTGTACATATCCTTCGGGACGGAGTTGTTGATGTCCAGAAGAGTGACGGCATCCTGGGAGATACAGGTTCCGATGTACTCGCTAAGCGCGCCGTAGATATCAACTTCGCAGGATACCGGGATGCCACGGCCGGTCAGACGGCTGTTGACATAGCAGGGAACAAAGCCGAACATGGTCTGGAATGCGGGCCAGCATTTGCCTGCGATCGCGACATGTTTGCGATAGCCTTTGTGTCCCTCGATCCAGTCAGTGAGGGTGAGCTCGTACTGGGCAAGTTTATTAAGGATCTGGGGCTTCTTGTTGCCTGCGCCGAGCTCTGCCGCCATATCCGCGACCACTTCGGGAATGCGGGGATCGCCTTCGTGCTTGAGATATGCCTCGTACAGATCCAGCTCGGAATTCTCCTCGATCTCCACGCCGAGGTTGTAGAGCTGCTTGATCGGAGCGTTGCAGGCCAGGAAGTTCATGGGTCTGGGACCGAAGGAGATGATCTTGAGGTCGGACAGGCCGATGACTGCTCTTGCGATCGGAAGGAACCCGTGCATCATATCCGCGCAGTCCTCTGCATCGCCTACGGGATACTCGGGGATGTAGGCGCCGACATTGCGAAGGCGCAGGTTATAGCTCGCGTTGAGCATGCCGCAGTATGCGTCGCCGCGTCCCTGGACCAAGTCGTTCTGGGACTCCTCAGCTGCCGCGATGAACATCTTGGGGCCTTCGAAGTGCTTTGCAAGAAGGGTCTCGGAGATCTCGGGGCCGAAGTTGCCGAGATAGACGCAGAGAGCGTTGCAGCCTGCAGCCTTGATATCCGCAAGAGCCTGGACCATATGGATCTCGCTCTCGACGATGCAGACGGGACACTCATAGATGTCCGCCTCGCTGTATTTTGCCTTATAGGCCTCTACAAGCGCTTTTCTGCGGTTCACGGAAAGACTCTCCGGGAAACAGTCGCGGCTGACAGCGACGATGCCAAGTTTTACTTCGGGAATGTTGGTAAACATGTTTTTTCCTCCGTACTTAATTATTGATGGTTTATCTTTAGGGCGAACCCCTTGTATCCGTTAAGCTGTGATATCCTGCGCTCAGTTAAGAGCAAGGTCAATGTTCGGTCCGGTCAGACGGACTAAGGCGCCTTGGCCCGCCTCTGCGCTGTCCGCATGGGCAAGAAGCCACTTATTGCGTGCCCACAGAAGGCTGTCTTCCGGGGTCTTTGTTTCAAAACCCTGCGGCATGTCAGTGTTGGTGCCCCAAGGGAGCGCTACCATAACACGAAAGCTTTCCGTGCTGTCGGTGCAGCAGGGAGCGTAGTGAAGCGTTGTCGCGAAGACTTCCACCAGAGTGCCGGCGGGGACCAAGAATGCTTTGACTTTAGAGGTGTCCAGGAATCCTTCTTCAATCTCATCCTGTTTGGCCAGAAGCAGAATGAAATCATCTCCACTGAGATTGAACTCACTGTCCCTGTGATACTCGAGGCAGTTCAGTTTGCGGTTATCTCCGCAGCACCAGCCCAGCTCTGTCGGCATTCCGCCAAAACAGTGATCACGGATCACTTCCGCTGCCGGGAGGTTCTGGAGCTTCGGTTCAGTCGGCACATATCCTGTGCCCTCAGGGAGAGGGATTTCTGAGAGAGCAGGCAGGATCTGTGCGACTGCATCTTCAAGGCCTGTAACAACCTGGCCGTAGGATGCAAATAAAGGATCGTTTACGGAATATATGGTCATGGCGATTTCTCCTTCGTAAAAATGATCAAATGGTCAATCGAATCTCTACAGGTCGCTTCGGGCAGGCTCTTTACAGAATACCTTTCAGCGCCGGATAAAGCTGTTTCCAGACTTTGTATTTTGCCTCATAAGCGCTTACCAGTGCCGGCTCGGGCACAGTGGTCTCTTTGACGGAAGTCAGTGCTCTCGCGCAGGTAATCACATCGGGATATTCCCCGCAGGCAACTGCCGCCAGCATTGCGCCGCCGTAGCCCGGTCCCTGCTCGGTCTGGGGAAGCTCAAGGGAGATACCAAGCACGTTGCTCAGGATCCTGCGCCAGAGAGGGCTCTTCGCGCCGCCGCCGCAGACACGGCTGACGTTCACCTCGATTCCCTGTGCCCGGGCGATATCGAGACAGTCACGGAACGCGAATGCCACGCCCTCGAGGACCGCCTGAGTCAGATCTTCCCGTGCGGTATCCATTCTCAGACCGATGAACGCGCCTCTTGCGGAGGGGTCATTGTGAGGGCTCCTCTCACCCATCAGATAAGGGAGATAGTAGATATCATTGTGTCCTAGCTTATCCTCTGTGATCGGCTCCTGCTCCTTAGCGTAGTCCTGCGTGCGCAGAATATCTTCCATCCACCACTTGTTGCAGGAAGCAGCCGAGAGAAGGCATCCCATCAGGTGGAAGCCGCCGTCCGCGTGAGGGAAACTGTGGAGCGCGTTGTGAGGATCCACACTGAATTTGCTGTTAGTGATAAAAATTGTGCCGGAAGTGCCAAGAGAGATATTGCATCCACCGTCTCCCACAACACCGCAACCGATAGCCGCTGCTGCATTGTCGCCTGCGCCCGCGCATACCTTTACCTTTGTCGTCAGGCCGGTTGCAGCTGCTGCTTCCTCAGTGAGCGTGCCCACACATTCCCAGCTCTCGTAGAGGCGGGGCATCTGCTGTTCAGTGATTCCGCAGATCTCCAGCATAGCTGTGTTCCAGCATTTGTTCCTGACATCCAAAAGGAGCATTCCGCCTGCATCTGAATAATCGGTACAGTGGACGCCGGTCAGCTTATAGTTGATGTAATCCTTGGGAAGCATGATCTTGGAGATCTTCTTAAAGAGCTCCGGCTCTTCTTCTCTCATCCACAGGATCTTTGGAGCGGTAAATCCCGCGAAAGCTATATTCGCAGTGCGCTCGCTAAGGACGTCTTTGCCGATCTCATCGTTGAGGTATTCGGTCTGAGGCTGTGTGCGCCCGTCGTTCCACAATATAGCGGGGCGGATCACATTGTCGTTCTCATCCAGTACGACGAGCCCGTGCATCTGGCCGCCGCAGCCGATGCCGGCAACTTCCGCGGGATCATGGCCCTCGATGAGACGGGGAATACCTTTTTGTACAGCTTTCCACCAGTCCGCCGGCTCCTGCTGGCTCCACCCGGGCTGCGGGAACTCCAAAGGATAATCTTCTGATACGATATTCAGAATCTCTCCCTTTTCGTTTGTCAGAAGGAACTTGCAGGCTGACGTGCCTAAATCAATTCCAATGTAAAGCATGTGGGCACCTCCTTTTCATATATCGATAATTAAGGCTCGCAGCGTGAGCCGTCGTGTCTGTCTGTTTTGCCGTGTTCTGTTCTTCTTATACCATCAATCTGTAGATCTTCTCACAATCCTTTTCGTCCAGCGTCACAAATCCCGAGATCGAACCGTCACGTCCGCCCGATCTGCAGAGCATGTGTACAAGTTCCGGAATATCTTCCTCTCGTGCACCGAGCTCCTCGAAGTTCCGGGGCATTCCGATCGAAATCAGGAAATTCCTGAGTGCTTCGATCCCAGCCTTTGCAGTTACTTCCGGATGGGCAAAATCCATCTGACATCCCCATACCCGCACCGCTGCCTGAGCAAAGCGCATGACATCGTGTTCCATTACATAAGAAAAGACAGCAGGCATTGTCACCGCAAGACCGGCGCCATGTGCGCAGTCATAGAGAGCGGAGAGCTCATGCTCAATATTGTGGCTGTTCCAATCCTGTGATCTTCCGACGCCGCAGGAGTTGTTGTGGGCCATCATTCCCGCCCACATGATATTGGCGCGGGCTTCATAATTGTCCGGATTCGCGATCACACGGGGGCCTTCGTGGATCATTGTGAGAAGCAGGGCTTCAATGAGCCGGTCTGTCACCTCCACCTCTTTCGTGTTCGTCAGGTATCTCTCGTAGAGGTGTGCCATAATATCCGTGATGCCGGCGGCTGTCTGGTGAGGCGGCAGTGTCTGCGTCAGCGCCGGATTAAGGATACTGAACTTAGGACGGATCGCGTCTCCGCTCGCCCCGCGCTTTAACATACCGTCCTCGAGGGTGATGACGGAATCCGGGCTTCCCTCGCTCCCTGCCGCGGAGATCGTCAGGATCGTCCCGACAGGAAGAGCCTTCTCAATCCTCTTTCCGCTGTAAAAATCCCAGAAATCGCCGTCATAGACCGTTCCCGCCGCAATTGCCTTCGACGAGTCAATTACGCTTCCTCCTCCGACTGCCAGGATAAAATCGATCCCCTCTTTTCTGCAGAGTGAGATTCCCTCGTATACCAGGCCGCTCCTGGGGTTCGGTTTTACTCCGCCGAGCAGGAAATAGGGAATTTCTTCCTCTTCCAGCGATTTTTTGACGCGGTCAAGAAGCCCGCTCCGGACGACGCTCCCGCCTCCGTAGTGAACGAGTACTTTCGATCCTCCGAAGCGGCGGATCAGCGAGCCACACTGTGATTCGGTGTCCTTCCCGAACACAAAACATGTAGGAGAATAAAATGTAAAATTATCAATATAATCTCCTCCGCTGATATTACAAAGAGACCGGATCACAGTCTCTGCTCTGCATTAAAGGTCAACGATCTGTGTCAAAACAACGTTTCCGGTAAGTTTTTCACTTCTTTGGCCCGGCTGGGAGAACCCCGCCCAGATCCTGAACTTTCTGCTCCTTACATCCCTCTTTCCGCGCTCATCCACTGAAGTGAACGCGCGAAGACGGATCGGGATCGTCACTTCCCTGCTCTCCCCTTTTTCAAGGCGGACTCTCTTAAATCCGCAAAGAGACGGGTTCGGGACTGCTCCCGGATATTCCTCATCGTGAATATAAATCTGTAATACGTCCTCTGTCGCTTCTCCCCGATTGACGACTCTCACGCTGACAACGGCCGCGTCCTCATCAAAGTCCTCCGCCTTCTGTGTTTTGACAAACATCTCCTGCGCGGAGCAGTCCCCATAGGTGAGTCCGTATCCGAAGGGATAGAGCGGCTCTTTGTCAAAATAGCGATAAGTCCTGCCCTTCATGGCATAATCCTCGAAAGGCGGCAGCTCCTCGCAGTTCCTGTAGAAAGTAACGGGAAGTTTCCCGGAAGGAGAGATATCGCCGAACAGGATCCCGGCAATATCCGCTCCCGCCCTTGCGCCCGGATACCAGGCCTGCAGGATCGCGGAAGCCTTGTCGTCCGCCTCACAAAGGTCCATGGAACTGCCGGTCATGTTTACGATCACGACGGGCGTACCGCTCTCTTTGCCGTAATCCAGGATCGTCTTCATCAGTTTCTGCTGCGGCTCCGGATACGAGAGATCTGCCTTATCTCCCGACGCATAGGAATTTCCTGTATCTCCCTCTTCTCCCTCCAACGTCTCGTCAAGTCCCGGTACAAGGACGATCAGATCGGCGAGTTCGGAGATCGTGAGCGCTTCGGCGAGCCGGTCGGAAGAATCATGAAGCGCAAGATCTTCCACCCTGTTGATGAACAGGTGACACCCCTCTGAATAGTAGACGCGGCAGCCTTCGCGCTCAGTGCGGTCCTGAATGCCTTCCAGCACAGTGATGTACCGGGAGGATGTCCCGTGGTAGTTGCCCATCAGAGCCGCGCGGCTGTTTGCGTTGGGGCCGATCACGGCGATCGTATACTCATTGTGATCCTTCGGGGATGAGACGTTCCGAATCGGAAGAATACCGTCATTCTTGAGAAGAACAGCACTTTCCGCCGCAGCTCTGTGCGCAAGCGCCACATGCTTCGGACTCTCAACGATGCTGTAGGGAATCTTATCGAATTCCGTCTCATCAAACATTCCCAGAAGGAATCTTGTCGTAAAGAGACGAATGCAGGACTCAGTGAGATACGCCTCATCGAGCATGCCGAGCCGGTTCGCCTCCAGTATCCTGGTGTATGTGCATCCGCAATTGAGGTCTGTTCCGTTCTCCAGCGCAAGTTTCACTGACTCTTCGGGTACAGACGTTACTTTGTGGTGCTCATGGAAATCCCGGATCGCCCAGCAGTCGGACACATAATGCCCCTCGAATCCCCATTTGCCGCGAAGGATGCTCTGCAGGAAAGGACTGCCGCATGCGGGCTCTCCGTTGACGCGATTGTATGCGCCCATGACAGCCTCCACATGTCCCTCTTTCACACACGCCTCAAAAGCAGGGAGGTAGGTTTCCTCCATATCCTTGACAGACGCTATGGCATTGAACTCATGGCGAAGCGCCTCCGGTCCTGAATGCACACAAAAATGCTTGGCGCATGCTGCAGCCTTCATAACAGGACCGTCGCCCTGAAGGCCTTTAATAAACCGCACGCCCAGGCGTCCGCTCAAATAAGGGTCCTCCCCGTAGGTCTCATGGCCGCGGCCCCATCTGGGATCCCTGAAAATATTGACATTCGGTGACCAGAACGTAATGCCTTTATAAATGTCCCTGTCTCCATGCGCGATCTGGGCGTTATATTTTGCCCGGCCTTCCTGCGCGATCGCATCTCCGATCTCTTCCATCATATCCGGATCGAAAGCCGCTGCCATTCCGATCGCCTGCGGAAATACGGTTGCCGACCCTGCCCGGGCTACGCCGTGCAGGGCTTCATTCCACCAGTTATAGGCGGGAATTCCCAGGCGCCCGATCGCAGGCGCGTCAAAACGCAGCTGCGACGCCTTCTCCTCCAGAGTCATTTTGCCAACCAGTTCCGCCGCTTTTTTTTGTGCCTCTTCTCTCTTCATTTTTGGTTACCCTTTACCGCTAAAACGTACTATAGTATACTATATTCTATATTTTATAGAAATTATATCATAGTTAACACAGTTCACGCATTATATACCGGTCATTATATACCGACTGTTAATTTGGAGGAACAGCATGAATCACGAGAAGCAAATGCGTTATTACCAGAATTATCAGAAAAATGTGCCCGAACAGTACCGGCAGCCTGTACGCGGTTATATCGGACGTTCCCTGATCGGGTCCCTGGAAGACGTTGACTATGTCCCCGGCGCGCATATCCGTATTTGGTACAACTGCCATATGGAGGGTTACGATTCTCATCATCACAGCGCGATCGAGATCATCACCTGTGTGGAGAACGGGTATACCGTGTACTCCTGTGATCGGACTTATGTTCTCAATACCAATGATATCCTGATCATTCCCCCGAGACTTCTGCATCGTCTGCCGGGCGGCAAGCAGGGCGCCCGCTTTATCTTCCTCATTGACCCGGCGCCTCTCGAAGGTTTTCGCGAAGTCAGCGCGCTCGCGCCTCTCTTTGTCACTCCCATGCTGATCAGCGCGTCAGGAGGCGGTAAACTGTACACACACATCCATGATCTTTTGATGCACATGGTCTCTGTCTATTTTGAGAACAAGAGTATGTGGGAACTGAAAATCTACGCCGACCTGTTCTCCCTGTATTCCGCGATCGGTTCCTATCACTTTGAGGATTCGAACAGCATTCTGAGTGAGGAAGGAAACGGAAGTACCAACTACGACAAATTCACCGATCTGATGAAATATCTCGACGCGCACTATTCCGAAGAAATTACGCTGGAAACTGCCGCAGACTTCGTCGGTTTCTCCAAATTTCACTTTACGCGGCTTTTCAAGGTCTATTCGGGCACCACATTCCATGATGTGCTGCGCCGCAAGCGGATCCTCGCTGCCCAGCGTCTTCTTTCGACAGGTGCGTCTGTCACCGACGTCGCTTTTCAGACCGGATTCACGAGCCTTGCTTCTTTCGGACGATGTTTCAAGAATCAGACCGGCATGACCCCCAGTGAATACCGCGCGATGCGCGAGTCCTTCAACGGACATATTTCGGATTTCACTACCGAGAGCACGCCGGTCAAAGAATAGTCAATAATCGCCGATTGCTGTTTTATCCTTTTACACTTCCCAGCGCAACGCCGGCGATGATGTATTTGGACAGAGCCAGGTAGACTATGATCAGCGGCAGGGCCGTCATCGCAAGTCCGAGATAAACAGCACCGTACTCCGTCTTGTAAATATCGCCGCGGAGCAAACTGATCATGATCGGCAGCGTGTACTTCTTCTGGTCCGTTAACAGAATCAGGGGTTCGAACAATCTGTTCCAGCTGCTGACGAAGCTGAAGATCGCCTGTGTCGCGATCGCGGGCTTCATGATCGGAAGCGCGATCCGGTTGAAGATAAAGAACTCTCCCGCTCCGTCGATACGGGCGCTCTGTACGATCTCCATGGAGAGAGCAGGTTTCATGTACTGCCTCATGAAGAATACCATGGAGGGCGAAGCAATCGCAGGAAGGATCAGCATGCTCAGATGGTTGGTCATATGAATCTTATAGACCATCTGATAGAAACCGATCATTGTGATCTGCGCGGGGATCATCATGATCGCCATGATGAAACTGAAATATGCGTTCTTGAGTTTCCAGTCATAGACGACCAGACCGTAAGCTGTCAGCGTCGAAAAATACGTTGCCAGCGCTGTCGAACACACTGAGATGATCATCGAGTTCATGAAACCGACCGTCGGCCTGAAAGTCTTGCCAAGCAGGATGGAGAGGTTCTTAAACAGGTAATTGGAAGGGATCAGTGACACCGCGTGCTGCTGGATCTCTGTCGTTGAACGCGTAGAGTTTACGAGCATGATCACAAAAGGCATAACGCTCAGGACTGCCAGAAAACAGCAGATAATGAAGATCACTACCTTTGCAACCTTGATACCGCTGGTTGTTTTTTTCATATCACTCACGCTCCTTTCCCGGCACGGCGCATCTCACGTTCGCGTTTTTTGATCTCTTTTTTCAGCTTTGCTTCATCTCTGTCTCTGAGCAGCCAGAACAATAATCCGGATGCTGCACATATGATAACAAACATGATCATACTTGCTGCCGCTGCGCGGTTGTACATGTAACTGCCGCTGAACGCCTGGTTATAGATGAATACACCTGTAGTCAGCGTAGCGTTATCCGGACCTCCGTTCTGAAACAGTCTCGGAATATCGAACATGTTCAGACCGCCGATCAGGCTGGTGACCAGCGTGAAGAGAAGAATTGTCTTGATGTTGGGAAGCGTGACGAAGAAAAATGTCTGGAAGCTGTTCGCCCCGTCCACTTCAGCCGCTTCGAAGATCTCAGGGCTGATACCCAGAATACCCGAGATCAGGATGATCATTGTATAGCCGTACCACATCCAGGTCTGAATAAAGATCACGATACCTCTCGCGATATTCTTTTTGACCAGGAAATTGAAAGGCGCTGAGATAAAGCCGAATCTCATCAGAAGGTCATTGACAGGTCCCATGGGATATCCGAACAGCGCGTTGAACAAAATAGCGATCGTCGCGGCTGTTATGATATTGGGCATGTAGAACAGGACTTTGAAGGCGCCCTCCCCCTTGATCTTGAAGCGCCTGTCTGTAAACCACGCGGCAAGAAGCAGCGCCAGGAGCAGCTGCGGAATGAAGTTGCACAGCCACAGGACGACTGTGTTTTTAAACGCCAGCTGGAATGTCGGGCTTGACAGAATCGCCTGGAAATTTTCAAAAGGATTTGCAAGGAAATTAAAATCCGTCTTTCCTATTCCCTTCAGATCTGTAAAACCGATCACTGCCGTGTACAGTGTAGGATACAGAGAGAAGATCAGGAATGTGAGCGTAAACGGGAGTGTAAATATATATCCGTATTTCGCATAACCGGTCTTTTTTTTCTTATTCATTTTCCATCTCCATAACGGAGAGCTTGGTTTTGGCAGCTCCCCCATAAGCCGTAAAAAAGGGTGGGCGGCAGTGCGGCACTTCTACCGCGCTGCCGCCCTAAAGGTTACCTAATGCTGTATATTCTCACCGCCCGGAAACAGCGGATACAGCCGATCACTCTGCTGAGATGCCAAGGTTATCGTTGACAGTCTGTTTGAAAGTATTGATCGCATCGTCGCGGCTCTTCTCGCCTACGGAGTACATCCTGGCCTGGTCTCTCCAGTACAGGTTGATGTTCTCGTCGAACTGTGTGAGGTTCTTGCCGTTTGCATAATCATTTGCGGGAACGAATACGTCAAACATATTCTGTCCTGCAAGGAAATCAAGAGATCCGTCGGACTTCTCCATAACTGTGCCGGAGGCAACTGCATCCTTTGTGCCGCCTTCGCCGTTGAGAGTTCCGTTCGCCCACTTGTACTGAAGTCCGTCTTCAGTCGTATCAAGTGTGATCCAGTTGATCAGTTCGCTGACTGCCGCGACCTTTTCGGGATCCATGTTCTTGTTTGCCATGACCCATGTGCCGCCCCAGAAGAAGCCGATCGGAGGTGCGCAGACTGCCCAGTCGCCATATGTGCCTTCACCGGGAGCGGATCCGCCGCAGTTAGGTGCCAAAGTATAGTTGATCAGCCATGCGGGACCAAAGAATCCGAATACCGGCTTTTCGCCCTGGCCCTTCATATCTGCGAACCATGCGTCCTGCCAGTCCTGAGTAGCATTGGACCATTTGTTGTCGATCAGATTCTTGGAGATGTCGAGGAACGCTTCTCTCTTGGGATCGATGTGAAGCTGTCCATCCGCATTGATCCAGCCTGTCTCAGAGCTGTTTTCAACCGCGTGCCAGACATCACCGTCACCGGAGACGATCGCTACGTTGTTCTCAGCAAGCTTTGCAGCCGCTTCCCAGAACTTATCCCAGCTGTTGGTGCCTGCGCCGAGGATCTCAGCGATCTGAGCGGGATCATCTGTGCCGAAGACATCTTTAGCGATGGATCTGCGGTAAATAAAAGCACCGCCGGTCGCCTGATAGCCGAGGCCGTCTACGTCGCCGTCAGCATTCGTGCCGATATCAACTGCGTACTGTGCGATCTTCGCATCTGCAATTGCCTTGTCGATATCAATGCCGAGATCTTTATAAGGCATTGCGTAACTGCTCATGTCACCCTTTGTATACTTGAGCACGAATGCCGCCTCTGCGCAGTACATATCCGGCTGCTCTGCGCCGCCTGCCTGAAGGGCCTGATCCAGTGCCGGCTGATAAGCGCCTTCAGTAGTCGCAATTACTGTAGTATTAACTGTGTAACCGAAATCCGGATGGGTCTCGATATACTTTTCAACCATTCCCGGAACTTCTTCCGTAAATGACCAGAGGTTGATCACGTTTGATCCGCCGCCTGAAGAAGCCGCCTGCTGAGTATCCTGTGCCGCTGCGTCTCCACCGCTTGAAGAAGCAGAACTGCCTCCGCCGCAGCCGACCAGCAATGCAGTCGCCATTACGCCCGCCATAAGGGCCGCTATAACTCTCTTTCTCATAAACGATCCTCCTGTTGTTTTTGCAAATGCACTAAAGACTACAATTACGAACCTCTATTTATTTCTGAGAAGGCCATCTCTCTGATAATGTTATAACATTTGCGAATTTGTCAGTTTTTACATTTCTTGCTATATAATTGACCATAATTGCGCAGCAAAAAAGGGCTGTTGAACAGCCCCTTTTTTTACCTTGTATTTACAGTTTTTTATTCAGTTTTTGAGTCACTTTGCGCGGAGATATCTTCGACCCGGTCAAAAACGTGCCGCAGGTAAATTGAATTGACAAAAGCGCATCCGCCGAAGCCGAACAGGATCCAGAATGTGATCAGTTCTCCCGCCCGATTTGGAAACAGCAGCACAGAGAGCAGCGGCAGCAGATTCACTAGTGTCATAAGACAGGTAACCGGAAGCTGGGTCAACGACAGCGCGGCAGCGTTTCTACAGTGACCGGAAAAACGATTTTCAAAACGTGCCTGTAAAGGAAACAGCCAGCTGAGCCATGAAGTCAGCACCAGGGTTACTATGCAGAGAATGATAAAAACATGGGGTAAAAACAGCAATCCCCCCGCATAGAGGGCGTAGACGATCACAAAGATCAATCCCCCTTCCATGAACAGGAGTGCTGCCCCGGGAGCGCTGCTCAAAAAGCTGTTTCGCAAAGCGATAAAGTAACCCTTTATCGTCTCTCCTTCTTCATTCCGCACCATTTTCAGCGTCATCGTATACAGAGCCGTCATCGCGGCCCCCGAAGGGACAATGAGCATGCAGGACAGTGTGAAAAGGAAGCTGAGGATCATCAGGTCGCACACTCTGCCCAAAAACCGTATTAAAGGATTATCCGGGGAAAACAGTCGTTCCATAAGTTATCTCCATAGCCGTACAGACAGTTTTTCTATTTTCCTGTATTTTAGTCATTCGTATGATTCCCGGTGTCTCCCTTAGTTGCGAAATATTAGTTAAAAATTGCGGTTTCCGTACATATCTGCTTTACTTTATTATAATTGAGATCCTTACTTGAGATGACGGACTATGCGGCATTCGCTGTATGAAATAGTTATTCACGGGGATGTCGCCCATCGCCTTGGGGCCCTGCTTAAAGAATTCTGTTGCATCCGAACACTTCCCTCCGGATCATCAGGTATTATTTTTTGATCTTCTGCAGCTGTTCGTTGATCGACTTTGCGACCTCCGGCGGCACAGATGTACGAAGTCCTCGGTCTTGTTCCAGGCTGCCTTATACAGGTAGAAGGCGTCCTTCTTGAGCTTTCTGTCAAAGGAGACAACGCCCTTCTGATTGAGCCCGTGTGCTCCTCCCTCGTCTCTGCCGTCAACGGCGAAGTCGAACATGTTCCACACGTGGGTAGCCCACAGCCAGGGATGGCGCTCGATGCAGTCCAGAATGTACTCGTGATATACGCACTGATACTGCTCTGAGTAGTCACCCGCCTCAGGTTGGGAGGACTGGAAAGCTGCGTTGGCGTCTGCGCCGTACTCCGAGAATCCCATGACGCGGTTCGGGAACTTCTCGTGGTACTCATCGAAGAAGCTGTCGTTCTGGTCGAGATTTCCCAGATACCAGCCAAAATAGAGATTATAGCTGGCGATATCGGGCAGATTGACCAGCGGGTTCTCATGCTCGAGCATGAAAGCGTGCGCCATGGTGGTGGGACGGGTGCTGTCCATGCTGTGGCAGAGGTGGAGCGAGGCGATTTGTCTAAATATTTATCGTAAAATATTGCTTAATATTCGACACAATGCTACGATTATAAAAAACACGATAAGGGAGGTTAACTTATGGCTACAATAAATCCGGTATCAGATCTCCGCAATTATAATACAGTATTGGAAAAGGTCTCTTATGGATCGCCCGTTTATCTTACTGTAAACGGAAGAGGAAAATACACAATCCGCGACATTGCCGAAGATGATGAATTCGAGAAGACAAAGGCAATGCTGCGTCTTATGTGCGAACTAAATGAAGGCAGACGTTCCGGGGAAGAAGAAGGATATATCTCATCTGAGGATGTACGGGCATATTTCCGCGGCAAG
>CACZXG010000048.1 GCA_902785055.1 uncultured Lachnospiraceae bacterium | reverse complement strand
TGTCGCTGAAGCGGGCGAGGAAGAGGGTGTCCCCCATGCCGTGGGCGAGGACTTCGGGGAGGCGCTGATTGAGGACGATCTTGTTCGCGTACTTTGCCTGGATCTCTTCCCGAGTGTGGACGTAGCGGCGGCTGTCTCTGAGGCCGACAGACACACAATAGTATTTCTCGGCGCTGCTCTTGGGGCTGAGCCGGTCAAAAGCGATCATGTCCGCCCAGTCTTTGTAGACGTCAGTGCTGTTGGCATAATTGATCATGTCCGGAGTGAATCCGCCGGAAGGGCGCATGTTTACTTCCAAACTGACTATGGTCCCTTTTTTGCCAAAATATTCATGGTCCTGAGTCAGGCGGAAGAACTCGAAGTGTATGAAACGGCTCCGAACACCGAAAGCAGCGACGCAACGCCGGCCGGCTTCGCGCAGGTCCCCGGCGATCTCTTTTTCGATGTAGAAGACGCAGCTTTCCTGATTGTTGACGATCTCCATGACAGATCGCGGGGTGTTATTTCCTGTCTCAAGGAGGGGCTGCCCCTTGCTGTCTATGATCGCGTCGTAGGAGAATATCTCGCCAGGAACGAACTCTTCCATGATGAAGCGGATGCCGCCAAAGCCCTGCTCATGGAAGTGTTTGAGCTCTTCATCGCTGCTGATCTTGTAAGTGTTTGTGGCGCCTACGCCGTTGTCCGGCTTTACGATCACGGGATAGCCTACCTTGTCGATGAAGGCAAGGCTCTGCGCGAGATCGGTTACCAGATGATAGCGGGCAGAGGGAATACCGGCCTGAGCATAATATTTTTTCATGCCGGATTTGCACTTGATGGAGGAGAGCGTTTCAGGTCTCAGACCGGGAATATTGAAGTCTTCCCGGAGTCTGGCGTCCTGTTCAAGCCAGTATTCATTGTTGCTCTCAAGTCCGTCGATCTTGCCGTACTTGAAGCAGAAAAAGGCCACAGCGCGGTACATCTCGTCATAGCTTTCCATGTTGTTGACACGGTAATACTCCGTCAACGCGCCCTGCAGCATATAGTCGAGGGAGTCGTAGGGAGCATCCCCGATCCCAAGAACATTGACACCGTTGTCATGCAGCTGAATGCAGAAGTTGCGGTAGTTTACCGGAAAATGAGGCGAAACGAAAATAAAGTTCTTCATTGGATCCTTCCTGATATTTAAAAAACAATATTAGAGATCTGATGAGAAGAGATTAACAGAATAACATTTGATATACAACGTAAAATTATGATAAAACAGGCATATTTCGGAATTGGAGGAAGAGTGTAAAAGAGTGTAAAAGAGACCTCTGGGGTAGTTTGTCCACAGGTGTGGACAAACTACCCCAAAGGTCGATGGTCGCCATACAATGCGGAATATGGTATGATTCCATCACAGGCAAATGTATGAACAGCAGAATACAGAGGGCATTGATCATGAAGCTGAAGAATGTACTGATCGTTGTGAAGGACATTGAAAAGGCCAGGCGATTCTATGAGGATCTTTTTGGTCTTACGATGATTCTGGACAACGATGGAAACATGATCTTATCGGAAGGGCTTGTCCTTCAGGATGAGAAAATCTGGAGAGAATTCATCGGAAGAGAGATTGTTCCTGAGAATAATGCCGGCGAGCTATATTTTGAAGAACGCGATATCGAGGCATTTGCGGAGCGGTTGGAGAAGCTGTATCCGGACACCAGATATGTCAACAGGCTGATGACGCACAGCTGGGGGCAGAAAGTGATACGCTTCTATGATCCGGACGGCAACTTGATCGAGGTCGGAACGCCGACATAGGCGGCGGGGCGCTAAGGAGCAAGAGACCTCTGGGGTGATTTGTCCCCAGATGGGGCGCAAAGGTGCAAGAGACCTCTGGGGTAGTTTGTCCCCAGGTGGGGACAAACTACCCCAGAGGTCGAGTCGGCCCAATAAGGAGATTCCAATGATTCGTAAGAGAATTGTGTTCAATGGACGGGTGCAGGGCGTCGGGTTCCGATACCTCACACGCCGCGCGGCCGAACTGATCGGCGTTACAGGCTGGGTCAGAAATGAGCTGGATGGATCTGTGACCATGGAAATTCAGGGAACGGAAGAGCAGATCAAAGGCGTGATGCTGTCTTTAAAACATATGATCATCAAGCGCGGACGATACGTAAGAATTGAGAGCATCGACGAGAAAGAGGTACCTGTAGTCGCTGATGAAACCGGATTCAGGACAAGGTACTGAGGTCATTCGAGGTCAAAATGGAATCTGAAGGACGCACTATTTTTCATGTGGATGTAAATTCCGCGTTTTTATCATGGTCGGCGCTCAAGCGCCTGGAGGAAGATCCTGATGCAGTGGACCTGCGCACAATTCCTTCAGGTGTGGGCGGCGATGTCAAAACGCGCCACGGAATCATCACGGCAAAATCCATTCCGGCCAAGAAATACGGCGTTCAGACAGGGGAACCGGTTGTCAAAGCATTGCAAAAATGCCCGCAGCTGGTGCTGGTGCCGCCTGATTTCGAGACGTACCGGAAGTATTCGCATGCACTGATGGAGATTCTTTCCCGGTATTCGCCCCTTTTACAACAGGTGTCGATCGATGAAGCATACCTGGACGTGACGGAGAGGGTTTCCGAGAAAGAGACCTCTGGGGTAGTTTGCACTTCCGGCGGCGAGCGCAAGCGTGCGATAGCGCTGGCCCGGCAGATCCGCGACCAAGTGAGGGCGGAGCTGGGATTCACGGTGAATGTCGGAATTTCATGCAACAAGCTTTTGGCAAAAATGGCGAGTGACTTTGAAAAGCCTGACCGGACGCATACTCTGTATCCCGAGGAAGTTCCGGCCAAGATGTGGCCGCTCCCCATCGAGGCGCTGCATGGCTGCGGGAAGTCGACGGCGCAGAAGCTGCAGCTGATCGGGATCAACACAATCGGTGATGCCGCGGCGGCGGACAGGGCGCTTCTGCAGTCTTTTCTGGGGCAGAGCAGCGGCGCTTACATCTGGAACAGCGCCAACGGGATCAGCAAGTCCAAAGTAGTTGCCGAGCGGGAGCAGGCCAAGAGCGTTTCCAACGAGCGCACGCTGTCGGAGGATATCGGCAGGGAGAATTATCAGGCGGACGGTGTTCCTGTCATTTGCATGCTCTCTCAGAAAGTCGCGGGCAGACTGCAGAAGAGCGGTCTGGTCGGCCAGACGATCACTTTTCAGATCAAATCCTCGGACTTTGAGAGGCATTCCCGGCAGATGTCTCTGCAGGCTATGACTGATCGGGCAAAAGATATAGAAGAGGCTGCCTTACTTCTTGCGGACCAGCTTTTGGGCGGGCCGGAGGGCTTATTTGCTCAGGGAGTTACAATACGGCTCATCGGAGTCGGCGTGTCGCGGCTCTCGGAAAAGGAGAAGACGGTACACCAGATGGACCTCTTCGAGTGGGCGGAGCGCAACGAAGAAGAAGAGAGCCGAAGAGCGGAAGCCGAGAAAGCTCAGAAGGCGGAGCAGGCAGCCCGGGAGAAGGCGCGGAAAGCTGAGCAAGCCAAAAAAGCGCGCCAGGACAAGCTGGACGCGATGATGGGCAAGCTCAACGAGCGGTATGGAAAAGGAACGATCAGAAAAGGAAGCTGACAAAGCGACCTCGACCTCTGGGGTAGTTTGTCCACACCTGTGGACAAACTACCCCAGAGGTCTCTTTGTTTTGTTATAATGGTTCTAAAGGAGGTGCGAATTAAATGAAAGAAAAGAAGATCCTGGTGCTTCTTCCCGTCACAGAGGAAGACAAAGAATATTTTGTGTCCCGGGCCAGCGGCACGGCTCAGCCCGGTCGTATTGTTTTTCGCAAATTGGATGAGGCGACCGATGAGGAGATCGCGTCTTCCCAGATCATTATCGGGCGGTTCCCGGCGGGCAAGGTCAAAACAGCGACATCCCTGGAGTGGCTGCAGCTGCCTATGGCCGGTACCGACGCGTATGTTGTTCCGGGAGTTGTGCCGGATAACGTTATTTTGACAAACAGTGCAGGTGCCTATGGACTTGCAGTTTCCGAATATATGCTGGCGGCGTCTCTGTCACTTGTCCGCCGGTTCCCGGAATATGCACGCAGGCAGGCGGAGAGCAACTGGAAGCCGATGGGCAATATCACCTCCATAGAAGGCTCGACTGTTATCGTGCTCGGCCTGGGCGATATCGGCGGCCGTTACGCGAAAAAGATGAAGGCTCTCGGCGCCTATGTGATCGGATTCAGGAAGACAAATAAGGAAAAACCTGAATATGTGGACGAGCAGTACACGCTCGACAAGCTTCCGGAAATGATCGGCAGAGCGGACATCGTCTCCATGATCCTGCCGGCTACTGAGGAGGCGAAGAACCTGATGGACGCAAGATTGCTGCGGCGGATGAAGAAGGGAAGCTATCTCATCAACGCGGGCCGCGGGAACGCGGTAGACCTGAAAGCTCTGCGGGAGGCGCTCGATGAGGGCCGGATCGCCGGAGCCGCGCTTGACGTGACGTCTCCCGAGCCGCTTCCTGCAGACGATCCGCTGTGGAAGTATGAAAACGTCCTGATCACGCCCCATGTTGCGGGCAATCTGTGGCTGCGGCAGACTGTGCAGAACGTGCTCCGGATCGCCGGCAATAATCTGGCTCGCTATCTGAACGGGGAGCCGCTCGATCATGTTGTGAAGAGATGATGAGCGGCTAATCGACCTCTGGGGTAGTTTGTCCTCGCCTGTGGCGTAAATCGACCTCTGGGGTAGTTTGTCCACACCTGTGGACAAACTACCCCAGAGGTCGCTTTTATTGACTCACCCCCAGAGGTCGAGGCCGCTCGGTTGACCATCTTGCTCATAAGTGCTATTATGAACATGTTCATAAAAAACGACCGGCGGGCATTTTCACGGAGGTGCGGTATGCCGAAGATCATTAAAAATCCGGAAGACAGGATCCTTCAGGCAGCCAGGCAGAGACTGCTGGATAAGGACCTGTCTTCTTTTTCGCTCAGGGGTATAGCTGCGGACTGCGGGATCGCCGTGGGGACAATCTACAACTATTTCAAGGACAAAGAGAGCCTCATGGCGGCTGTTATGATCCAGGACTGGAAGGACGCGCTTGAGACGACCCGCAAGGAGCTGTCGCAGACGCAGTCCCTGCAGGAAGGGCTGCTGGACATCTGCCGCGGGATCCGGAATTTCTGCCTGCGCTACCAGAAAGTGTGGAGCTCATATTCCGCAGGCGGCGACTTCAGCATGCGCTACCGCAAGCGCCACGAGCTGCTTCTGTCCCAGATCACAGAGATGATCAAAGGCTTGTACGAGCGCTTTGACGAGCCGTGCGAAGCGCACCGAATAACATTATTTGCGGAACTAATCATTGCCGGGGCTCAGCACCCGGAGATCAGAGAGGAGGAAATCATTGAAATCATTGTTTAAACTTCCGGCCAAGTTAGATCCGGCCAAAATATTGCCGGCAGGCTTGCTTCCGGCCAAGTCGCATAAGGCCAAGTCATCATCCGGGTCATCATCCGGAAAATCATCAGGTTCACCGTCCGGATCATCCTTCACGGAACTGAGGGCAGTCGACAATTTCTACCAGACTTCCCTGTATTTCCCCATGCCTGCCGTGCTCGTCAGCACGCTTACGGACGAGGGAAAGACGACCTGCGGGCCTTACTCTCTTTTGGCACCTTTTTATGTGGCAGGCAAGGAGTACTATGCTTTCATGCTGGAGTGCCGCAACTCCTCTAACACGGCCCAGAACCTCATCAAGCACAAGAAATGCGTCATCAACTTCCTGGATGACGACAGGAAGACCTTCAAGGAGATGGTGCGCCTGGGCTGGCCGGGCGACACGCCTGCCGAGAAGATGAAAGATTTCGCTTTCCATCTCGAGAACGGACTTCGCAAGGCCGAGGATCCTGAGGGAACCTATCCCAAGGTGATCTCTGAGGCGCTGCAGGCGGTCGAGTGCACCTGGGTCGACACCCTTGACGGCGCGCAGGACGACGGCCCGCTCCCGGAAGGCGCGGATCACTATGAGCTCGAGAAGTACCACGACTTCAACGGCATCACATCGCCTTACGGAGCTCATTTTGTCCTTAGAATTGACAAAATATTGATGAAACCCCGTTATCGCGACGCGATCGTAAACGGCGTGCGGGCGCAGGATTTCCCGCCGCTCCCGGTGGATTACGGCTACAGGGATTCCAAGAACTTCTGGTATCACAAGCACAGAAGGCTTCTGCCGGAGCTTCTCCCGCAGCGGCAGACGACAGTCCAGTCTGTGCGCTATGCGGCCAACCGCCTGCAGACAGACGTGCAGTTCACGGACGCGGCGCTCGAGAAACTGGTCAAGGTCCCGCGCATCTTCCTGCCGACCGTGCTCAAGGGGTGCGTCAGCTGGGCGGAAGAGAATAACGTCAAACTGATCGACGTTGAGCAGATGGACATCATCAACGACAAGAGATCCAAAGAGAAAAACAAATAATGTCGCAGGGACGGTTCTTCTGACAACCTTTGCGTCACAAAAGTTGTCAATGGAACCGTCCCCATGGCAGAAAGGGGAAGAAAACTATGAAAATCTTATTGGCAGGAGCGTTCGGAAATCTGGGAATCGAGATCCTGAAAGTCCTCTGCGAGGGCGGCCATGAAGTCATCGCGGCAGACCTCAAAGAGAAAGAGAACAACGGGCTGGAGGGCAAATACACCTTCCGCGCCATCGATGCGACCAAAAAAGAGACCATGAAGGGCATCTGTGACGGCGCAGAGGTCGTCATCACGACCATGGGCCTCACCACCTCATCCACGAAATTCACTGCTTACGACATTGACTACCAGGGCAACCTGAACCTTCTCGAAGAGGCTAAGGCGGCCGGCGTCAAAAAATTCAACTACATTTCAGTTATCGCCTGCAAAGAGCCCGGCGCTGAGAAAGTGCCGATGCTGCACGCCAAGGCCATGTTCGAGGACGAGCTGGTAAAGAGCGGCCTCGAGTACGTGATCTACCGCCCGACCGGTTATTTCTACGACATTGCCAAAGTATTCAAGCCCTACATTGACAAAGGCGAGATGCAGCTTCTCAAGGGCTACCACGGTGTGAAAGCAAATGTCGTGGACTGCCCTGATTTTGCGGCTTTCATCGCGGAACACATGCTGGACAAGAACGCAATCTACGAGGTCGGCGGCAAGGAGACTTACACCTACGAGGAGATGGCCAAGCTCTGCTTCCGCGCGGCCGGCAAGCCCGTCATCATCAAGGACAGCCCGATCTGGATGTTCTCTTTTTTGGCAAACCTGCCTAAGATCAAGAAGGCCGGCAAGCATGATATCATCCTGTTCTCCAAGTGGACTCTGTCCCACGACCTTGTGGGCAAAGACGTGACCGGAGACCATTCCTTCAAGGAATACATTAATGAGTACTTTGGGAGGAAATAAAAATGCTGCATCTGGATCCCTCTTATATTGGCAAAGTATGGCCGGCTTTCATGTGGACAGTGACGATCGTCTCGGCGCTCGGCTGCTGCATGGGCTTTCACGAATTTGTCTGGTTCATGTCCGTGGGCTACGGCTTCGCGGTCATGTGCATCGGCATTTTCCACCTGATCTTCGGCTTCGTAAACGGAAGCCTGACAGTGGCAACTGCCATTATGGCAGTACTCTTCGCGATTTATGGATATCGTCTGGGCGGCTATCTTTTGAAACGTGAGCTGACTAACGCGGCTTACCGCAAGACGCTGGAATCGACGGGCTCCACTAAGCGCATGCCGATTCCGGTCTCCCTCTTCATGTGGGCTTTCTGCACATGGCTGTACGTCGCGGAGACTTCCGCGGTGACATACCGGGTCATTAACAGGGCCGGCGACAACCTCTTCGCGTGGCTCGGCGTCCTGATCATGGCAGCAGCCATCTACGGAGAAGCGACGGCTGACCACCAGAAATCGGCGGCCAAAAAGATCAACCCCAAGCGCTTCTGCGACACTGGGCTCTACAAATATGTGCGCTGCCCGAACTATTTCTCCGAGGTCCTGTTCTGGTTCGGCGTGACCGTTTCCGGCATCGGCGCAGTGCAGGGCAAGCAGTGGATCATGGTGCTCGTGGCTTTCGTCCTGATCACATTCGTAATGTACAACTCCGCCCAGCGCCTGGAACTGCGGCATGAGAAGACCTACGGCCTGGATCCGGAATACCAGAAGTATTCCGACACGGTGCCGCTCCTGTTCCCGTTTACCAGGCAGTATCATTCCATGAAGGTGTACAGAGATTAAATGGCTTCCGGATTCCATGTTTACGCATGGAGTGCTTCAAGGCTATATTTCTTGAAAAAATGCTAGCAGCAAGAGGTTTACGATGAAAGAATACAGCATACCCATGGCGGTTTTTGACCTGCTGCCGGTCGTCTTCTTCATAGCAGGAACGATGACGATCGCCGGCGACATGAAGCAGAAAATGACCCTTCCTTCCAGGATCCTCTTTGTGGGAGGAAGCTGGATCGTCGGTGCGGCAGGGCTTCTCAAAGCGCTCTACAAATTAGCGTATTCCACAGGCCTGGGAGACCCTGCGTGGATGAGCAGGCAGTTCTTCTATAACCAGGCGTTTGGATTCCTTCTGGCGGGCGTTGGACTTACGCTTGCCGTGACGCGGCTGGACTCCAGGGCGGGCGGCTCTACGGGCGGCGGCTCGGATTCCGGCGGCTCGGGTTCGGATTCTGACGGCGTAGGTTCCGGCAGTTCAGGCTCGGGCAAACTCTACTCAATTGTGCCGATTCCCGTCATGGCCCTTGTGGGGATCATGGTAGCGGGACTGGCCGCGCTGGACGCTTCCCTTTGCTTCCTTGCAGCCAAGCTAAAAAAGCGCAGCGCACTGGTCCTTTTCATCGTCAGCTTTTTCCTGTGCCTGGGCATGGGATATCTCTCTTCGAAAAATTTTGAGAAAGCATCAATGAACTGGATAGCAGAGGGCGTCAATGCGGTAGGGCAGCTCGCTTTTTTGGCCGGATGCGAGATCCTGCATGAGGCGGGGCTTGATAAGCTGTGACTAAGGCAAAATAGTGAGAAACAATTGCCTGAAAGAGCAGATATGATCTGTGACCGGCAAAATGACAGAATTCAGAGGAAAAGAGAAATTATGAGCAAACATATAGACCTCGGACAATATACAGTGGATTCGCTGGGGCGATATTTTGACCTTGTGCCTAAGAACCTCGGAGCGGACGCGCGTCTCTCCAAGCGGGGAATGACATTTGAGACAAAGAGCTGGGAGATCCGCGGGATAGGCCACCTGTGCGTGATGCGGATGAATGCATTCTTTGGGCTGATGAAGATGGAGACGATTGTGATCGCCCCTTTCGAGGCAGACTTGCCGCTTTATAACGCGGACTGGGTGAAGGCCTTTGGGACCGAGACGCAGATAGCGGAGCTGTACGACACGCAGCTTGAGCCGTGGCCCGAGGAATCTCAGGGAAAGTTTCTTGGGATCAAGACTGGATTTGACAATCTTCCGGACGCTCCGACCGGCGAGCACTGGTACGATTCGGTCCTGTACCCCTGCTCAATCCACAAAAATGGCAAAGGCCTGACAGATTCTTTAAACAAGCTGGCGGGAGAGTACACTGATTTGTTCGTCGCGGAACTCGCAGCGGCTGCAGCGGCAGGAAAATGCCAGGCAGATCTCAAAAAAGCCCGCGTCAGCGAGTTCGCCCACAAACTCGTGGCGAACGACGGGCCTGCGGTCAGCATGATGGCTAAGCTCTTCGGCAAGGAAACAATGCAGAGAATCGTGCTGAAGCATATGTATGGGGTGGAGTAGAACGACTTATTTGGCTTAAGGAGACCTCTGGGGTAGTTTGTGGACAAACTACCCCAGAGATCTTTTGTTGTTTTTCTTACTTGAGGCAGTTGGTATTCTGTGAATTTTTGGAGTTACCTCCAAGTTTGCATTAGAGTCTATTCTTGGTGGAGGCGTCCGTCTTGAAGGTTCCACCAAGCCAGCGTTAGAGTCCATTCCTGGTGGAGCCGTCCGTCTTAAAAGTTCCACCAAGCCAGCGTTAGAGTCCATTCCTGGTGGAGCCGTCCGTCTTGAAGGCTCCACCAAGCCAGCGTTAGAAGTCTTTTCTGGTGGAGCCGTCCGTCTTAAAGGTTCCACCAAGCCAGCGTTAGAAGTCTTTTCTGGTGGAGCCGTCCGTCTTGAAGGTTCCACCAAGCCAGCACTAGAAACCATTCCTAGTGGAACTTCCCAGTTTGAAAGCCCCACCAAGCCTGCAGAAATGTCTATTCCTAGTGGAACCGCTCAAGTGCAGGTTTCACACCTTTGGCTTAAGGAGACCTCTGGGGTAGTTTGTGGACAGGTGTCCACAAACTACCCCAGAGGTCCTTTTGCTTCCTGCAGATAAGGAGGGTATAATACATTCCATAAGCCCGGCAATGATTCACTACAGCAAGGGTGGCGACCAGCCACGACACGTAAAAAAGCAGATAAGGAAGAAGGAAGGAATATGAGGAAAACCAGGAACTTTTTGATAGTTGCGATCATGTTGATCCTGATGACAAGCACCGCCGGCTGCGCCAGGCTGCAGAGCGGCATCCATGATCTCCATGGAAGCATCATCGGAAACGAATATAATATCGATATTTTCGACAATACCGGAATCCGCACGCTGCGGTCCCACGGAAAGAAGATCGACATCGACAACAACATTGTGGAGGAGAGGAGCTATGCCTCCGCCACCGATGAGTGGTATACGACCAAGACTTTGAGCTCTGTGATCACGATCACAGTCGACGGCAGGCAGCTGATTTCCTGCGGAGACACTTGCATTTTCTACGACAAACGCCTCACTCCGGAGTACGAGTTCTACCTGGACAAAATAGAGAGCGACTCCTCAGGCATTCTGGACTCGACACTGATCAGCGGCAGAGTGAACAGCATCAAGAACGAATTCGGTAAGCCCATGGTAGTGGTCATCAAATCGCAGATGGGCGCGCCCATCTATGCTTTTTCCGGAGACAAGGTGTACTGGGAGATACAGGAAGACCTGCCAAGGTTTACAAAGCTGATGATAGACGGAAAGGCGCTGTATATTCACAGGGCCAACTTCCAGATCATTGACAAGGCATTACTGGATTAAGATCTTTCCAAAATAATGGGGATTAAAGAGACCTCTGGGGTAGTTTGCAGACAGGTGTCCATAAACTACCCCAGAGGTCTTTTGTTTGCCCACCTGTGGACAAACTACCCCAGAGGTCGATTGATTGCCCACCTGTGGACAAACTACCCCAGAGGTCGGTTAATTGCTATAATAGAATTGGTGAAGCAAGTGGTAAGCACCTAAGGAGGGGAAAATGTCAACCAGATCAGAAAGAATAGAAGTGTTTCAAGATACTTTGAACTGGATCGAGAACGACATCGAGCTGTCCGCGTCAGTGATCTATTCCAAGGAGCACACGAAGATATATTGGGAGAATGATTATCCGGAATTTGACGGCGCGAAAGCGTGTGATACAGAAGTCACGGTGACCCGGGACCGCTCCTATCAGGCGGCCATGAGGCTCGCAGCGGAGAATGGGGGCAGCAGGATCGCGGTCATGAACTTTGCCAATGCTTTTCATGCAGGCGGCGGCGTAGTCAAAGGAGCCGGCGCCCAGGAAGAGTGCCTGTGCCGGACCTCAACGCTGTACCCGCTGCTGTATCGGCGGACTCTGCGGGATACTTTCTATAAGCATCATCGCACCCTGAAGACGCCCAAAGCATCCGATGCCCTCGTCTACACGGAAGACGTCGTCATCTGCAAGACCGACGAAGATCTGCCCAGGAGGATGCCCCGCGAGCAGTGGGTCAACGTCGATGTGATCACAGTCGCTGCGCCCGACCTGCGCGACAGAGCGAATCAATATGCACCGCTGGCTGGCGGCGGCATCTGCATGAAAAATGCAGAACTATTCGGCTATCATGTCAAAAGAGCGATTCACATACTCACATGTGCGGCCGCGCAGGGTGTCGATATTTTGGTATTGGGTGCATTTGGATGCGGAGCGTTTCAGAACGACCCGGAAGTGGTGGCGCGAGCTTATAAAACAGCCATCGAGGAATTCCCGAAAGTGTTTAAGAAGATCGAGTTTGCGGTTTACTGCAGTCCGGCCGATCAGAAGAATTACGAGACATTTTCAAGGGTGCTGGGATAAGGCTTAGCGCTGGACTTTGACCTATGTGGGCTTCATCATCCGGGAGATGGAAATGGACTAATTAGAATTACAACACTTAACTTAAAAGTGATAGTATTAAGATAATGTTATCAGATAAACATCTATAGGAGGGACAGAATGAAGAAGAGCATTATCGCTGCATTACTGAGTATTTCAATGACTGTTGGGAGCATTGGCGCAGTTCCTGCTTTTGCTGCGGAGCCGGTGGCGGAAGAAACTGTCTCAGGATCTGCAACGGAAGTCGCAGAAGAGGCAGTTTCCGAATCAACGGAGGAAGCCGTAGAAAAGGCCGCCGACACTGCGAGCGGTGAGTCGGGCACTTCGGAAGCGGCGGAAGAGATTGAAGAAGTGCCGGATGAGGCAGGCACTTCGGGTACTGTGGGCACTTTGGAAGTGGCGAAAGAGATCGAGGAAGTATCGGAAGAGGCGAGCACTTTAAGCACATCGGAGGTAGCGAAAGAGATCGAAGAAGTGCCGGATGAGGCGGCGTCTGCTGCCGGAGAAGTAACAGAGGCTTCTGCTGAAGCAAAAGCTGCTTCGGGAAGCACGTTCAAGCCGGGCGACAAAATGATAGCGCTCGGGAAAGAGGGAACCACACAGAAGTTTCCGATGAACCCCAAAAGGACGAATGGCTTTGAGGATTATCGCGAAGACATATCTGACTATGATATTTTGGTGGATTCATTGAATGAAAATGGACAGTCCAGTAGTTTAGAGCATAATACTGTTTTGGCAAATGGCAAATACAGAAAGCTGGAATTAACGGCTGCGAAACCTGTTAACGATTACTCGTGGGAACAGGTCCTGGATGACTTGAATGTTATTCATTATGAGATCCAGGGTCCCAATGTCAAAAAAGTGCTCAGGGAAAAGGCCCATGACGAGGAGGTATTTTTTGGCTGTGATACAGGATGCCTTTCAGAGCCTACGGGCAATGTATCATTTGCATTTGATGAGGTCAATTCGGAAAGAATTACCAGAAGACTGAATATACCGGATAGTGAACTGGCGGTCGAGCTGCACCTCGATATAATGATGCGATTGACAGACTATGATCTGGACGAACTAAGACAATACGATTCGGCGAGGGAATTTGTTGAGGCAGCAAATTTCATGCAATCGGACGAGATTTATACAGAAAATGTCGGAACAGAAAGAAGCAATAAAGGCAGTGATGTTGTCGCATTAGCTAAAGAAAGAGCAGAAGAGCACTATGCCAACGGCTATGAGCGTATTGTAGATACATTGTATGCAAACTGCATGGGAATCAAGGAAGGTTCCAAATGGATGGATGCCTTCAGGAAGAAATATGATGAAGGAAAGTTCTCCTTTTGCGTACAAGAGGGCGATACCTACTGGTTTGCGATGGTGGCATCCAATTCGTTCAATAACACAAATAGAGGATGTGATGTCCAGGTTCAATACTATGTTGACAATTATTTTCCGGGCATGAAGAAATCTGAGTATGAAGTAAGAGCCGCAGCTGCTTTCGATGAGTGGGTGTATTACTTGTATTACGACTTCACCGACAAGGATCTCTGTGATGCATGGCTGGCTGAAATGGAGAACTGGGAAGGGCACTGGAACAATTTCCTCTACGGAGTATATGACAAAGAGGATATTGGGCAAGAGGATGCCGAGCCGGGCTATGAGAAAGGCAACTGGTTCACTGGCGGAAGCAAGTACGGGAAGACAACACTGCACTACCCTGACCAGTATGATTATTATGTAAAGGACCCGGGCGTATATACCATTACAGCTACAATTGACGGATGCAATGGAGTTATCACAGACCAGTTTGTTGTAAAGGCTCAACCCGTACAAACCGGCTGGGTCCAGGACGATAAGGGTTGGAGATATATCGAAGAAAACGGACAGCCTGCTAAAAACAAGTGGCTTCAAATCTGGTATGAATGGTATTACTTCAAAAGCGATGGCTATATGGCAGTCGGCCTGCAGAAAATCGATAATGCCTGGTACTATTTTGATGCTGACGGAGTGATGCAGACGGGCTGGCAGACGATTGGCAATGCCCGGTACTATTTTAATTCAAAAGGAATAATGCAGAGGGGCTGGAATAAGATCGACAACGCCTGGTACTACTTTAAAGCAAGCGGAGTGATGCAGACAGGCTGGCAGACGATCGATAATGTCCGGTACTATTTCAACGCCGATGGAGCAATGCAGACGGGCTGGCAAAAAATAGATAATGCCTGGTACTATTTCAGCGCCGGCGGGGGAATGCAGACGGGCTGGCAGAAGATTGGCAACGTCTGGTACTACTTCAATTCCGACGGAGTGATGCAGACGGGCTGGCAAAAGATTGGAAATGTTTGGTACTATTTCAGCGCCGGCGGGGGAATGCAGACGGGCTGGCAAAAGATCGGGAACTACTGGTACTACTTCAGCGCCGGCGGAGCAATGCAGACCGGCTGGCAAAAGATCGGAAACTACTGGTATTACTTCAGCGCCGGCGGGGGAATGCAGACCGGCTGGCAGAAGATCAACAACACATGGTACTATTTCAGGTCAGGCGGGGCAATGGTCACCGGACGCCAGCAGATCAATGGAAAATGGTATACATTCAGCAGCGGTGGTGCGCTGCAATAGAGAAGAACTACTAAGTTGACAGCTAAGGGAGGGACAGAATGAAGAAAAGCATAATCTCTTTATTACTTAGTATTTCAATGACTGTGGGGAGCGTTGGCGCGCTTCCCGCATTTGCTGCGGAGGCGGTGGAAGAAGAAACGGCTTCTTCCACCGGCGCAGCAGAGGAAGCCGTAGAGGAGGACACCGGCACTGCGAGCAGTGCGGCGGGTACTTTGAGTACTTCGGAGGTGGCGAAAGAGATCGAAGAAATGCCGGATGCGGCGGGTACTTCGAGTACTGTGGGTACTTCGGAAGTGGCGAAAGAGATCGAGGAAGTATCGGATGATGCGAGCACTTTGAGTACTTCGGAGGTGGCTAAAGAGATTGAAGAAGTGCCGGATGAGGCGGCTTCTGCTGCCGGAGAAGTAACAGAGGTCTCTGATGAGCAGAAAAACGCTTCGGGCAGCACATTCAGGCCGGGCGACAAAATGATAGCGCTCGGGAAAGAAGGAACAACGCAGAAGTTTCCGATGAACCCCAAAAGGACAAATGGGTTTGATGATTATCGCGAAGATATATCATCTTATGAGGTCCATGCATATACACTGAATGAAGAAGGACAGGTTGACGGTTTAGAACATAATACTATTCAAACAACCGGCGAATACAGGAAATTGGAACTGAATACTTATACCCGTCAGTCTGAGAACGGTGGTTTTACGGTCAACGAGGATAAGAACGTTATTCGCTATGAAATCCAGGGGCCCAATGTCAAAAAAGTGCTAAGGGAAAAAGCACACGACGAGGAAGTGACCTTTGGGGAGTATACGGAATGCCTATCAGAACCATGTGGTTCTGATCTATTTGCTTCTGATTTGGTTAACTCGGCGAGAATTACCAGAAGACTGAATATTCCGGACAGTGATCTGATGATCGATATGCACTACGATATTTATTTTTGGTTGACTGACTATGATCTGGATGAGTTAAGAAAGTATGATTCTGCGAGGGAATTTGTTGAAGCAGCAAATTTCATGCAATCGGACGAAATTTACAAAGAAAGAGTCGGGACTGAAAGAAGCAATAAAATCACGATAACATTTACTGAAGATTATAATGGCGATATCGACGCATATGCCAGAGACAAGGCAGAAAAGCACTATGCTAACGGTTATGAGCGGACTATTGAAACCGTGTATGCAAATTGTATGGGAATTAAAGAGAATTCCAAATGGTTGAACGACTTCATGAAGAAATATGATGAATATGCTTTCTCATTCTGCGTGAAGGAGGGCGATACATATTGGTTTGCGACGTGGCCATCCGACGATTTTGAATTTACATACTTAAATTCCCGTAAAACAATCAAGTACTTTGTCGACAATTATTTCCCGGATATCCAGGAATCCGAGTATGAAGTCAGATCCGCGGCAGCCTTTGATGAGTGGGATTATTATGTATATTACGACTTCACTGACAAAGACGTTTGTGATGCATGGCTGGCTGAAATGGAGAACGCGGATTACCATTGGATAAATTTCCTTTACGGGGTAGAAGACAGAAAAGATATAGGGAAAGAGGGTTCAATACCAGGATATGACCAAAATAACTGGGGGACTCCGGCGGCAGTATGTGGAAAAACAATACTGCACTACCCGGATCAATATGATTATTATGTAAAGGATCCTGGTGTATATACTGTTACAGCCACAATTGATGGATGCAAAGGAATTATTACAGACCAATTTGTTGTAAAAGTGAAACCCGGCTGGGTCAAAGACGATAAAGGCTGGAAATATATTGAGGAAAACGGAAAGCCTGCCAGGAACAAATGGATCGATGAATATTACAATCCGTTCTACGTCAAAGACGATGGCTATATGGCAACTGGCTGGCAAAAAATAGATAACGCCTGGTACTATTTTGACGCCGACGGAATTATGCAGCGAGGCTGGCGGACAATAGGCAATTCCCGGTACCATTTCAGTATGGACGGAATTATGCAGACGGGCTGGCAGAAGGTCAATAACAAATGGTATTACCTGAGCGCCGGCGGAGCAATGCAGACCGGTTGGCAAAAGATCGGCAATGTCTGGTACTATTTCAATTCCGACGGAGTAATGCAGACGGGCTGGCAAAAAATCGGCAGTACCTGGTACTACTTCAGCGCCGGCGGGGGAATGCAGACAGGCTGGCAAAAAATCGGAAACTACTGGTACTACTTCAGCGCCGGCGGAGCAATGCAGACCGGCTGGCAGAAGATTGGAAACGTCTGGTACTACTTCAGTCCCGGCGGAGGAATGCAAACCGGCTGGCAAAAGATCAACAACACATGGTATTATTTCAGGTCAGGCGGGGCAATGGTCACCGGCCGCCAGCAGATCGACGGCAAATGGTATTCGTTCAGCAGCGGAGGGGCACTGCAGTAATGCAGAACTACTAAGTTGACAACTAAGGGGGGACAACATGAAGAAGAGCATAATCTCTTTATTACTTAGTATTTCAATGACTGTGGGAAGCATTGGCGCAGTTCCCGCATTTGCTGCGGAGGCGGTGGAAGAAGAAACGGCTTCTTCCACCGGCTTAGCAGAAGAAGCTGTAGAGGAGGCTGCCGACACTGCGAGTAGTGCGGCCGGTACCGACACTGCGAGCGATGAGGCGGGCACTTCGAGCACCTTGGTTACTTCGGAAGCGGCGAAAGAGATTGAAGAAGTGTCGGATGCGGCGAGCGCTTCGAGTACTTCGGAAGTGGCGAAAGAGATCGAAGAAGTGTCGGATGAGGCGGGCACTTCGGGCACTTCGGAAGTGGCGAAAGAGATCGAAGAAGTGCCGGATGAGGCGGCTTCTGCCGCCGGAGAAGTAACAGAGGCTTCTGCTGAGCCAAAAGCTGCTTCGGGAAGCACGTTCAAGCCGGGCGACAAAATGATAGCACTCGGGGAAGAAGGAACAACGCAGCAGTTCCCAATGAACCCTGAGAGGACGAATGGGTTTGATGATTATCGCGTAGATATTTCATCCTATGATATCTGGGTGGATGAAATGACTGAAAATGGTATGACAATCATTAATGACCATCATACTATTTCTACAAGTGGTGAATACAAGAAACTGAGATTGCAGGCTATGTTTCCTGTATCTGATCACTCGTGGGGTGAGGTCCTGGAAGATAAGAATGTTATCCGTTATGAAATTCAGGGACCCAATGTCAAAAAAGTGCTCAGGGAAAAAGCCCACGATGAGGAAGTGTTCTTTGGCTATGGTATGGGTTGCTTGTCAGAACCCGTTGGTATTTCAGAATTTGCTTTTGACGCAGTCAATTCGGAGAGAATTGGCAAAAGACTAAAACTCCCGGATAATGGCGTGGAAATTGGCCTGCACTACTTTATTTATAATGGACTGCAAAACTATGATCTGGACGAGCTGAGAAAGTATGACTCAGCGAGGGATTTTGTTGAAGCAACAGATTTCATGCAATCAGACTCGATTTATAAAGAGTGTGTCGGAAGGGAAAGAGACTATAAAGGCAGTGATATTGTTGCAATAGCAAAAGAAAGAGCAGAAGAATACGCTGCTAATGGCTATGAGCGCACTATAGAAACAATGTATGCAAACTGCATTGGAATCAAGGAAGGTTCCAAATGGATGGATGCCTTCAGGAAGAAATATGATGAAGGAGAGTTCTCATTCTGCGTAAAAGAGGGCGATACCTACTGGTTTGCGATGTGGGCATCCTATTCTCTGGATAATACGAAATATGGGTGCAATACTCAGGTCCAATACTTTATTAACAACTTTTTCCCGGGCATGAAGGAATCCGAGTATGAAGTCAGAACTGCAGCAGCTTTCGATGAGTGGGAGTATTACATATATTTCGATTTCACTGTCAAGGATGTTTGTGATGCGTGGCTTGCTGAAATGGATAACTGGGAAGGGCATTGGAACTATTTCCTTTACGGATATTTTGACGAAGAGGAAGATGTTGAGTGGCCAGGTTATTACCAAAACAACTGGTTCTCTCCCGGAACTACGTACGGGAAAACAACACTGCACTATCCTGATCAGTATGATTATTATGTAAAGGATCCGGGCGTATATACTGTTACAGCGACAATTGACGGATGCAATGGGATTATTACAGACCAGTTTGTCGTTAAGGAGGAGCCCGCACAAACCGGCTGGGTCAAAGACGAGAATGGCTGGAAATATATTGAAGAAAACGGTCAACCGGCTAAGAACAAGTGGATTGAAGAACTCTCCAATCGGTATTACGTCAAAGACGATGGTTACAGGACAACCGGCTTACAGAAGATCGATAATGCCTGGTACTATTTTGACTCTGACGGAGTAATGCAGACCGACTGGCAGACAATTGGCGATGCCCGGTACTATTTCGATACAAACGGTATTATGCAGAGGGGCTGGCATCAGATAGCCAATTTCTGGTACTTCTTCAATTCCAAGGGAGTGATGCAGATCGGGCTGCAGAAGATCGATAATGTCTGGTATTATTTCGATGCCGACGGAGTGATGCAGATCTACTGGCGGTACTATTTCAATGCCGACGGAGTAATGCAGACCGGCTGGCAGAAGATCGGCAGTGCCTGGTACTATTTCAATGCCGACGGAGTAATGCAGACCGGCTTGCAGGTGATCGATAGTGTCTCATATTATTTCAATGCCGACGGAGTGATGCAGACCGGACTGCAGAAGATCGATAATGTCTGGTATTATTTCGATGCCGACGGAGTGATGCAGAGCGGCTGGCAGAAGATCGGCAGTGCCTCATATTATTTCAATGCCGACGGAGTGATGCAGACCGGCTGGAAGAAAATCATTAATTTCTGGTACTACTTCAATGCCGACGGAGTGATGCAGAGAGGCTGGCAAAAGATTGGTAATTTCTGGTACTACTTCAATGCTAACGGAATGATGCAGACGGGCTGGCAGAAGATCAATAACAAATGGTATTACATGAGCTCTGGCGGAGCGATGCAGACGGGCTGGCAGAAGATCAATAACAAGTGGTATTACTTCAGTGCCGGCGGAGCAATGCAGACGGGCTGGCAAAAGATCAATAACAGGTGGTACTACTTCAGCGCCGGCGGAGCAATGCAGACGGGCTGGCAGAAGATCAACAACACATGGTACTATTTCAGGTCAGGCGGGGCAATGGTCACCGGGCGCCAGCAGATTGACGGCAAGTGGTATACGTTCAGCAGCGGAGGCGCGCTGCAGTAAAGCAAGACTATGTTTTGTACGAAATTCACAAGAATGGGCACTTTCGTATTTTAGGGACCCTTATCTATTCAATCCTGCTTTCGATTGTGATACTATCGCGGCGAAAGGAGGTAGGCTGCTATGACAGAAATATATGACAGTAACCGGCAGCTGAAATATGCAAATGATGATCTGAGAGCAATTCGTTCAATGATCCTGACAACAGGGGACCACACAGAATATGACAATGCGTATGATACCTTGAAGGTAATTGACAAAGCGCTCGAAGCGATCATTGAGGACATTCAAAGAGCAGTAAACGACATTGACACGGCACTAAGCAAACTGAAGACAGAGACGGAAAGTGTTTGAAAAAAAGATAATGAGCATTGAAAGGCGGCCTGAAAAGGCCGCTTTTTTTGAGCCTGAATACGAGACCTCTGCCAATACGAGACCTCTGGGGTAGTTTGTCCACAGGTGTGGACAAACTACCCCAGAGGTCAATTACTTTTCAGAGGTCAATTACTTTTACTTGAGGCAGTCGGTATTCTGTGAGTCTTCGAAAACCCGCTTCATTCTCAGATCCGGAATGATCCACGGTGATACAGCAACCACCAGAAGAGGGCAGGAGATGTAGTGCACGCGGGGGATGAAAGACAAAAGCAGCGCAAGAAATTCAACGCAGATCGTCCACATTTCTTTTCTGCTTTCGCTGACGGCAACCTTAAGGATTGCGCAATCATGTGCGCTGATGATGAGCTTTTGGAGCAGGATATAACTCAAAGAACCTGCAAGATTCAGCAGGCAGTATACTCTGACCGGCAGCATTGCAAACAAGGATTTGCCGACCCAGCCGGTTGCTACAGGCTGGAAAGAGAGGACGAAGAGGTAAAGAAGGTTTGCCCACAATATTTTGCCGTCCACGGAGCCGGCCACCTGAAGAAGGTGGTGGTGATTGGCCCAGTTCGTGCCGACCATTATAAAACTGATCAGATAGCAGGCCACCAGAGGAAGAATGGCGATGAGCGCGCGCATGTCATTCCCCTCCGGGAGTCCGATCTCGAGAATCGTAATTGTGATGATGATGGCAATCACACCATCGCTGAATGCTTCCAGACGTCCTTTTGTCATTTCTGCCTCCATAGCCGATAGAGTTGTAAAAAAAACCAGTGGATGGAATTAATTATACTACTATAAAGCGACCTCTGGGGTAGTTTGTCCACGGCCGGAACAAGGCTTGCGGGGTGCTTTTGCGTTTGAGGTAGAACGACCTCTGCGATAGACCGACCTCTGGGGTAGTTTGTCCACAAGTGGGGACAAACTACCCCAGAGGTCATGTCTACACAAGTGGGGACAAACTACCCCAGAGGTCGTATCAACGCATCTCGCACAGCTCCTCGATCCACTCCCTGTGCTTGATCGCGTCAAGCCAGGCTGCGGGAATCTGGTCGTATCCGTAGTATAATCCGGCCAGGCCGCCGGTGACTGCGCCGACTGTATCGCTATCATCGCCAAGGTTGACAGCTTTCAGCAGTGCCTGCTCGAAGCTCTCGGTCGTGATCAGCGACCAGACTGCCGCCTCCAGCGTATCCACGACGTAGCCGCTGCTCTTGATACGCTCAGCCGGAACGGCAGCAAATTTGTCCAGATCCTGAAGCCTGTGATAATGGCGCAGGTTATCTTTGTCAGCCAGATAGGACTCGTAGAATGCAAATCCTTTGTCCAGTCCGGCCTGCAGTCTGCTGCGCAGGGAACCCTCTCCTGTCAAAATACTGTCGGCCATAAAGAAGTAGAGGCCGCACGCTATTTTGGCACGGATGTGGGCGTGTGTAAGGCCGCCGACTTCATGGATCGTCTTAACGGCATCGCTCTCGGTGAATTCGCCGCGCCGGAGCATTTCGCTGCAGTAGATGCAGGCAGGAAGGATCCGCATGAGGCTTCCGTTTCCATTATTCCAGTCGCGCTCGCCGCCGCATTTTATGGCATTCCTGGTTCTTCTGTAGCGGTCGATCGCCTCCATTGTGCCGTTTCCGATGTCATAAGAATAGCCGTACGGAGTAAACTCGCCGTCATACATCCACTTCATGAAATTTCCCATGATGTCATCGAGATCGATCCCCTTCACGCGGCGGATGCTCTCCAAAAGTGCGAGAGTAAGGCTACTGTCGTCTGTCCAGGACCCCTCAGGAAGATTAAAGGTTCCGTAACCGCGCATCCCGGTGACCGGGTTGCCGGCGACTTCTTCGCGCGACCTGAACTGCACCGGGCAGCCGAGCGCGTCCCCTGCAATGACCCCCATGATTCCATTGATCCAGATATTTGTGTTATTCTTCATAATGATCAACCTCTTTCTTAAGCTATGTCTTTTCTTGTTAGCATGATGATAGCAAAAGTGTTTAAAAAAGAGGTCGCCCGGCAAACGACTTTGATTTTAAGAGTGGATTGCCAGTAAAATAAGAGTATATAAACTTGTGAATGCGCCGAAGAAATGCGGCGCAGGCGATTCATTTACATTTGTTTAGGAGAAATAAAATGAAAAAACACTTGGCGTTAGCACTTGCGTTCATAATCATGTCGGTCACAGCTTGCGGTGGAGCTGCTAAAGGCACTGGGCAGGCAGCGGAGCCTGCAGCAGATACAATTCAGTCAGAGGCACCGGTAACTGAAGAGGCGGCGTCTCCTGCGGAAGCATCACCGTCAGAAACCGCAGCGGCGGAAACTGCACAAACGGAAGTCAACGTAACCATTCCTTACTGGACGGAAGGGTCCGCTGTCGCAGACTCCATCGTCGCGTATGTTAAGTCCGTCACGGATGAATCTTCGGACAGTTATGTGGCGCCGGCAGACCGAATTGCAATTTTCGATTTTGACGGGACGCTGTATGGAGAGAGGTATCCTACATATTTTGACACGTGCCTGTTCATCCACAGGGCGCTCCACGACGAGACTTTCACGGCACCTGACGACATCAGGGAGTATGCGAAAGCAATGGAAGAAGCCCTCTACAACCACCTGCCGGAACCGGATTCCGACAAGTCGACAGCACAGTGCGCAGCTGAGTGTTTCAAGGGAATGACAACAGAAGAGTACCGCGAGTATGTCAAAACATTCATGGCCAGCCCTGCTTTCGGATTTGAGGGCATGACATATGCGGAAGGATTCTACAAGCCGATGATAGAAGTGGTGAAATATCTTGCGGAAAACGACTTTACCATTTTCATCAGCAGCGGCTCCGAGCGCGCGATGGTGCGCGAACTGATCAAAGGAAGCCTCGACGAGTGGATCCCTGCTGACCGCGTGATCGGCAGTACTTTTTCACTCATCGCATCCGGCCAGGGCAGCAAAGCCGGCCGCAAATACACGATTTCTGCGGATGACCAGATCCTGATCGTCCTGCCCCTCGACCCGTCCCGCATCGACTTCATCCTCGAAGACGGTCTGTTCCCGTACCTGCGTGACACCCTCGACATCGGCGAATTCGTCGACGACCCGCTGAAGGGCATCACCGGTGAGGCAGACGGCGTCGCGGTCGGTGCTGCTGCCGCAGCCCGTGCCGAAGAAGCCGCCGCGGTCGAAGAGAAACCCGCGGAACCCGTGAAGAAGGGTCCGTACGATGTGGACTACCTGAACGAAGTCATCGCCGGCCTGCGCGACAAGGGCCTCACGGTCGCCGTCGCCACCACGAAGACCGTCGACTTCCTGAAGAGCATCTCCGAGACCGTCAACATGGACCGGGTCATCTTCCTGAGCCCGTACACCTTCGCGAAGAACGACATGAAGGCTGACGAGTACGCGGTCAAGCTGGCCAAGGGTGCCTTCGACACCAGCGAAGCCAGCCTCGGCGCCTCTCTGACCAAGGTCTACGCGAAGACCAACGAAGACGGTACCAAGAGCTACTACATGTACGCGAGCATCTCCGATGGCAAGACCGCCAACCAGGCGAAGATCAGAGCGAAGCCCGGCGATACACCGCCCCAGCTCATCTACAAATCCATCGAAGTGCTGTTCCGCATGATGGACCCCTGGTCCGGCACCGGCTACGCCGAGCCCCAGTACACTTCGGAAGCGGTCGTTGACGAAGACTTCGCCGCTGAGCACGCTCCCGTCGACGAAGAAGGCAGACCCATCAAAGACGCCGGCGACAAACGCAAGAGCACCCAGAAGACGGTCGCCACCGCCCTCATCGGTGCCTCTGCTGTCGGCTCCGCCGTCATCTCGCTCCTCGCGAACAACCTGTACTGATTTTTCAGCAAC
>CACZXG010000047.1:1606-21157 GCA_902785055.1 uncultured Lachnospiraceae bacterium | reverse complement strand
ACGATCCAGGTCTCCGAGGATGTCTCCAAGATGCTCCGCAGAGAGGGAATCCCGCACAACGTATTGAACGCCAAGTTCCACGAAATGGAAGCTGAGATCGTCGCCCAGGCCGGCCAGCACGGAGCGGTCACGATCGCGACGAATATGGCAGGCCGTGGTACCGATATCAAACTCGACGAAGAGGCGAAAGCAGCCGGTGGTCTCAAGATCATCGGCACAGAGAGACATGAGTCAAGGCGTATTGACAATCAGCTGCGCGGACGAAGCGGACGACAGGGAGACCCCGGTGAATCCCGCTTCTACATCTCTCTTGAAGACGACCTGATGCGACTGTTCGGTTCCGACAGGATGATCGCTATGTTTAACGCGCTCAAGATCCCGGAGGGTGAGGAGATATCCCACAAGTCCCTTACGAAGGCGGTTGAAGGCGCCCAGAAGAAGATCGAAGCCAATAACTTCGGTATTCGTAAGAACCTGCTGGACTATGACCAGGTCATGAATGAGCAGAGAGAGATCATGTACAAGCAGCGCCGTCAGGTACTCGACGGTGAGAGTATGAGAGATTCAGTCCTCAATATGATCGCAGAGGTAGTCGAGAGAGCGGTGGACATCAGCATTTCCGAGGATCAGGACAGCGATGAGTGGAATCTCACTGAGCTCAATGAGCTGCTTCTGCCCACGATCCCCCTCAAGGTCATTAACAGAGGAAGGATCAAGGAGCGCACCAAGAACGGCCTCAAGCAGCAGCTCAAGGAAGAAGCGCTTGAACTCTATGAGAGCAAGGAATCCGAGTTCCCGGATGAGGAAGCTGTAAGAGAACTGGAGCGCGTAGTGCTCCTCAAAGTCGTCGACAGAAAGTGGATGGACCACATCGACGATATGGACCAGCTGCGTCAGAGTATCGGCCTTCAGGCTCTCGGACAGCATGACCCGCTGGTAGAGTACAAGATCGCCGGCTATGACATGTTCAATGAGATGAACCACAACATCATGGAGGAGACAGTACGCGTGCTCTTCCATGTAAAAGTAGAGCAGAAGGTTGAGAGAGAAGAGGTCGCCAAGGTGACCGGAACCAACAAGGACGAGACTACGGCCAGGGATCCCAAGAGAAGGGTAGAGAAGAAGATCTATCCCAATGATCCCTGCCCTTGCGGAAGCGGCAAAAAATATAAGAACTGCTGCGGTCGCAAACAGTGATAAAATCCGTCAATATTATAGAAGGAGACTAACAGCGAATGATCGAATTAGACCAGATGAAGCTTGAACTGCAGCAGTACGAGACGCCGCTTGAGGAAGTCAGGGATTCACTGGACCTGGATTATAAGAAACAGAGGATCGAGGAGCTCTCAAGGGAGTCAGAAGCGCCTGACTTCTGGAACGATGCGGATACAGCCAATAAAAAAATGAAACAGCTCAAGGATCTGCAGACCCTGGTAGAGGATGCCGATCAGCTCAGTACCTCTTATGAGGACATGATGATGCTCATTGAGATGGGAAATGAAGAGGATGACCGTTCTGTGATCGGCACGATCAGAGAAGATCTGGACGCATTTAAGGAGAAACTCGAAGAGATGAGACTCTCTACCCTGCTCACGGGGGAGTATGACGATTCCAACGCTATTGTCAGTCTGAACGCCGGAGCCGGCGGAACAGAGAGCTGCGACTGGTGCTCCATGCTCTACAGAATGTATACGCGCTGGGCGGACCGCAAGGGATTTACAGTGGACGTCATGAACTTCGTGGACGGCGATGAAGCGGGCATCAAGTCCGTGGATTTCCAGATCAACGGCACGAACGCCTACGGTTATCTCAAGTCCGAGAGAGGCGTGCACAGACTTGTCCGTATCTCACCCTTTAACGCGCAGGGCAAGAGACAGACTTCCTTTGTCTCATGCGACGTTATGCCCGATATCGAGAAGGACATTGACATTGTCATCAATCCCGATGATATCCGGATCGACACATACCGAAGCAGCGGCGCGGGCGGACAGCATATCAACAAGACTTCCTCCGCGATCCGTATCACGCACTTCCCCTCCGGAATTGTTGTGACATGCCAGAATGAGCGCTCCCAGTTCCAGAACAAGGACAAGGCTATGCAGATGCTCAAGGCCAAGCTGTATATGAAGAAAATGGAAGAGGAGCAGGCCAAGCTTGCCGGCATCCGCGGCGAAGTGAAGGACATCGCCTGGGGAAGCCAGATCCGCTCCTATGTCCTGCAGCCCTATACGCTTGTCAAGGATACGAGAACATCGGAGGAGACCAGCAATACCGGAGCTGTACTGGACGGAGACATCGACCGCTTTATCAACGCTTACCTCAAGATGGAAGCCGGAAAAGCAGAGAGAAAGAACATTTGACGTGAACACCACAGAAAGACTTTATGAAAAAGACGCATATCTGACACGATGTGAGGCTGCGGTGCTCTCGGTCTGCAAACTGCCGGCTGAGGAAAGAGGCGGCGGGCCCGCTGATGAAAGTGACAATCTTAGAGATTCAGGGTGCCGGCTGGAGCTTATCCTTGACAGGACGGTCTTTTTCCCCGAAGGCGGCGGGCAGTCTTCCGATATCGGGTGGATCTGCATCGCCGGAAACGGGAACGGCAGCAGATCAGCAATGTTCGCTGTTATTGATGTGCAGATCCTGGACGGCGTGATCAGGCATACAGTCAGCTGTCCTGAAGACGATGCGCTGCTCTTTTGCCCCGGCGTTCAGGTACTTCTTCAGATCAACTGGGAGAGAAGATTCGGCTTTATGCAGAATCACACCGGCGAACATATTCTGTCCGGGCTGATGCATAACAGGTATGGGTTTGATAATATCGGATTTCACCTAAGCGATAATTCGGTGACTTTGGATGTCAACGGACAGCTCAGCGAAGAAGAGATCCTGCTTCTGGAATGGGAGGCCAATGAGGTTATTTACAGAAATCTTCCGGTAGAAGTCTCTTATCCTGACAAAGAAGCGCTGGGGGAGATCAGTTACCGAAGCAAGATCGAGATCGAAGGACAGGTGCGACTGGTCACGATCCCTGAGGTAGACGTATGCGCGTGCTGCGCGACCCATGTCAGGAGGACAGGCGAGATCGGGCTGATCAAAATAGTGAAGACTCTTAGATTTAACGGCGGAATGCGGCTGTTTATCGCATGCGGCAGGAGAGCCTTCGCACTGATGCAGAAGAGGCAGCAGCGCATAGAGGAGGTCTCTCATCTGACAAACCGCAGCCAGGATGAGATCGGCGACGGTGTAAAGCATCTTCTCGACGAGATCGGTGAACTTAAGCAGAAAAACAGGGATCTGGAGTATAAAGCCGCGTTTCTTCGCCTTGAGACGATCCCTGAGGATCAGATGAATGTGTTCCTGTTCGTCGGGGACATGGACAATATTGTGCAGAGAAATCTCGTCAACAGGCTCTGCGAGGAGCATGACGGATTCTGCGGTGTTTTTGCCGGGAGTGATGAAGAGGGTAAATACCGTTATATTATAGGCAGCAGGAAAATGGATTCCCGGGATGTGCAGAAAGTACTCAGAGAGAAACTGGGAGCCAAAGGAGGCGGAAAGCCGGAAATGATACAAGGTTCTGTCACAGGCACGGAATCCTGCATAGCAGAAGTCCTTCCGTGAGAAAGGATGTGAAATGAGATCGCTGGTTCTCTATATAATGGTCATGATCTGGTTTATCGTGATCTTTTCACTCAGACGTATTTCATCGAAAGGAAAAGACGGGCGGTCCGGGAGACCTTCGCAGTCTGATGCCGCAAAGCGGCTGAATTCAATGATCAAAGATGCGAGGACCGGTTACAGACCTCCCCGTTCAACTGACGGCCACACGCTGAGGAAGGATCAGGATATTACCTGCCGCCGGTTCGGGCACAGACATTCCGAACAGGAGGAACCTGCCGTGCGTTTTATCGTCCACGACGATATTGAGGACGGATACATTATACTGAACGGAAAGAAGATGCTTCGGACAGAAGCGGACGCGTATGAGAATACGATCTGAGGTCCGTCTCGTCACATAATTGAGCAATAAGAAAGCCGGGCTTTTAAAAGCCCGGCTGCTTTCTTTTATCCCGGTAATTGTTGAGACTGACAAAAGCGCTTTACGCTCTCTTTTTTCTCTCAAGAATATTAGTGACAATAAGAGCGGCAGAGGCGTCTCCGGTAATATTGAGAGTCGTGCGTCCCATATCAAAGATACGGTCAACACCGGCAACCAGAGCTATGCCGTCAATCGGGAGTCCCACGGATGTAAGGACCATAGCCAGCATGACCATGCCCGCGCCGGGTACGCCTGCTGTTCCGACAGAGGCGAGAGTCGCCGTGAGTACAATAGTAAGCATCTGTCCCAGCGTCAGGTTGATGCCGTAACAGGAGGCGATGAACACTGCACACACGCCCTGGTAGATCGCCGTTCCGTCCATGTTAATGGTGGCCCCCAGCGGCAGAACGAAAGAAGTGATCTCTCTTGTGGCACCGAGTTCTTCTGTACACTCAATATTGAGCGGGAGAGTGCCGACAGAAGAAGCGCTCGAAAAAGCGAACATGATGGCTGGCATCATTCCTTTGAAGAACTTCAGAGGGCTTAAACCGCCCAGCGTCCTGACAGTAAAGGAATATATCACAACTGCGTGGATGATATACCCCAGATAGGCGGTCAGAAGGACCATTGCCAATGAGCCTATGACTTTGGGACCGTTTGCGGCGATCACGGGACAAAGCAGGCAGAAGACGCCGAGAGGAGACAGGCGGAGTATCATTTCCATGACCTTCATGAAAATATCGTTCCAACGGTTTATTCCTTCAGCGGCTTTTTCAACCTTTTCCCCGAGGGAGATTATTGCAAAGCCGATCAGAAGCGCCATGACAATGACCTGAAGCATATTGGCTTCAGCGATGGGTTCTACAAAGTTCTTGGGAAAAATCCCAACGAACACATCCATCATGGTCTTCCCTTCGGGCGCTTCATAGGCGAGACTCTCAGTGGAGAGGACGGGATACATGCCTTTGAAAAGATTTGCAAAGGTAAGACCTATCACGGTTGCCACTGCTGTCGTGCAGAAATAGTAGACAACGGTAATTCCGCCGATGGAACCGACTTTGCGGATATCCTTGAGTGAAACTACGCCGGCCATTATGGAAAAGAGCACGATCGGACCGACGATGAACTTGACCAGATTCAAAAAGACTGTTCCGAGCGGTTTTATATAGGCTTCGGTGAACTCCACATGATTCTGCAGTAAAAGGCCTGCGATCACCGCAAGCACTAAAGCAATAAAGATCTGCATTGCCAGCGGCATAGATGTTTTGGATTTTGTTTTCATACGTCCCCCCTTTTTTGTGTATAATCTATAAATACATAACACTATTTTAAAATGAAACTGCAGGGTTGTAAATCCGAAGGGAGCACCCGGCAGCTTTAAAGATGGAGATAAGAATTGAACAGACTGCCCGAAGAATTTGAAAAACGCATGGAACAAATGCTGGGAGAAGAATATGACGCCTTCAGAAGATCTTATGAGGAGAACAGAAGGCCTGGACTGCGGATAAACACACTCAGAGAGAGAGCACAAATGCTGGAATCTGCTCCTGTGTTTGATATGCAGCCGATCCCCTGGGCTCCTCACGGTTTTTACTATGATCCGCTCACGAGGCCCGGCAAACATCCTCTTCATGAGGCGGGAGCCTATTATATACAGGAACCGAGCGCTATGGCGGTAGCGGCTCTTTCAGGGGTCAGGCCCGGCATGAGGGTACTGGATCTGTGTGCGGCACCCGGAGGAAAGAGCACTCAGCTGGCGTCCATGCTTGGAGGAGAGGGCGTTCTGTATTCTAATGAGATCCACCCGGCAAGAGCGAAGATCCTTTCTCAAAATATTGAGAGAATGGGGATTTCCAACGCAGTAGTCCTTAATGAGGATCCGGAGAAACTGGCGGAGAGGTTTCCACTGTATTTTGACACTGTAGTCGTGGATGCGCCCTGCTCTGGAGAGGGCATGTTCCGAAAGGAAGAGGAAGCGATCCCCAACTGGAGCCCGGAAAATGTGGAACTTTGTGCCCGCAGGCAGAGCGGGATCCTGGACTGCGCGGCGGAAATGACTGCTCCCGGAGGAACTCTGGTGTATTCCACCTGTACATTCGCGCCGCAGGAGAATGAAGAGAACGCGGTGAAATTTGTCATCAGGCATCCCGATTTTCAAATCCTGGATCTCCCATCGGTCCTGGGTCCCGACTTTTTGGAGAGCACTGGGCTTGCGTCCGGAAGACCCGAATACGCTTCCGGAGAAGAGATCCCGGGACAGATCTCGGATTCTCTTGGCGGAACGATCCGCCTGTGGCCGCACAGGCTGGAGGGAGAAGGACATTACCTGGCTGTTTTCAGAAAAGAAGGTTCCGGACCCAGAAGAAGAGCAGCCGGCGGAAAGCCCGTAAGGGACCGCGAAGTGGTCAGACTCTTTAAGGAATTCTGCACGGAGAAACTTTCGCAGAGCGGCATCCGGAAACTGGAGACAGAAAAGGAGGACGGATCCGGAGCGTCACTGATGCTCTTTGGCAAAGAACTGTACAGGATCCCAGAGGGTGTACGTCTGGACGGCCTGAAGGTCCTGCGGCCGGGGCTCCATCTGGGAACCCTCAAAAAGAACCGGTTCGAGCCTTCTCACGCTCTGGCAGTGTTTCTGGAAGAAGGCGATGTAAAGTGCTGCGCAGAGCTATCAGACGGCTCTGAGGACGTCCTCGGAGACGGGAATGCGGCGCGCGCGTATCTGAGGGGAGAGAGTCTGCGGACACAGGACTGCGCACAGATCCGGGGAGAGAAAGGATGGTGCCTTGTGACAGACTGCGGATTCAGCTGCGGCTGGGGAAAGCTCTCGGGAGACCAGATCAAGAACCATTATCCGAAAGGGCTGAGAAGACCGTACTGATTGCGAATGTCCGCTTTATTCTGATATCATTAGTAAAACTGAGGATAGCTTTCGAGGAGAGTGTCTATGGGCTACAGGAACATGATCTTTGACGTTATGGTAATGAATATGGAGAAGCAGCTCACAGAACTGTCCCATGAGCGATTCGGAAAGCCGCTTGAAAAATGCGGCGACGAAGAGACCTATTTTATTCTGATGCTGCTGATCAAAAGGATCCTCAAGATCAGTGAGAAAAACAGCGGAGAGAAAAAGGTCTATTATGTTTCGGCGGAATTCCTGCCCGGAAGATTTCTCCTCAATACTCTGATCAATCTGGGGATCTACAGAAAAGCGGAAAAGCTTCTCGCAAGATACGGCAGAAAACTTCAGAATGTTTTGGAGTACGAGCCCGAGCCTTCTTTGGGAAGCGGCGGACTGGGCCGCCTGTCGGCATGCTTCATGGACTCTATAGCTACACTGGGCTACCCTGCGGAAGGAATAGGCATAAATTACAGGTACGGACTCTTTCGCCAATCCTTCTCGGATCACATGCAGCAGATGGACAAGGACCCCTGGATCCAGTGGGACTCCTGGGAAGATCTGACGGAAGTAAGTTTTGACGTAAACCTGGGCAAATACAAGGTCAGGGCGCGTATGTATGAGATCAGTGTCGCAGGCTATCACAGCGGAGTCAACAAACTCAAACTCTTTGATCTTGAGAGCGCGGACGGATCCATTGTTCACGACGGGATCGAATTTGACAAGAGCGCGATCGATAAGAACCTGACTCTTTTTGTATATCCGGATGATTCCGATGAAGCGGGTAAGATCCTGCGGCTGTACCAGCAGTATTTCCTGGTGAGCTGCGCGGCGCAGCAGATCCTGAGCGAGATGAAAGCGCGCAAATGCGACCTCAGGAGAATGTATGACTATGCGGTCATTCAGATCAATGACACACATCCGTCGCTGATCATTCCCGAACTGATCCGCATCCTTACTGACGACAAGGCTCTTTCCTTTATGGAGGCAGTCAAGGTCGTGACGAAGACCTGCGCTTATACAAACCATACGATCCTGACGGAGGCGCTTGAGACCTGGTCCGTCGACCAGCTCTCTGAGGTGGTTCCCCAGCTCGTTCCCATTATTCACAGACTTGACCTGATCATCAAGAACAGGTACCATGACCCTTCCGTGTGGATCATTGACTCGGAAAGAAGAGTCCATATGGCTAACCTGTGCGTCCATTTCGGCTTTTCCGTGAACGGGGTGGCGAAGATCCACACGAAGATCCTTGAACAATCCCAGCTCAGGGGATTCTATCAGATCTACCCGGAAAAATTCAGCAACAAGACGAACGGAATCTCTTTCCGCCGATGGCTTTACGGATGCAATTCAGAACTGTCAGACTGGATCAGTGCCAAAATAGGGAATGACTTCAAGCTGGATCCCGCGCATTTGGAAGATCTCCGGGCATTCGCGGACGACCCGGAAGCTCTTCATGAACTTGAGGAGATCAAGGCGCGGGCCAAGGTACGCCTTTCGTCTTTCATAAAGATCAGAGAGGGCGTAGATCTTATTCCGGACGGAATCTATGACCTGCAGATCAAGCGGATCCATGAGTATAAAAGACAGCAAATGAATGCCCTGTACGTGATCCACAAATATCTTGAGATCAAGAGAGGGAATATACTTAAGAGACCGGTCAATTTTATATTCGGCGGGAAAGCCGCGTCAGCTTATGTGCTGGCGCAGGACATCATTCACCTGATCCTTGTCCTTTGCGATATCATCAACAGCGACCCTGATGCGAATCAGTACATGAGGATGGTAATGGTCACGGATTATAATGTGACCTATGCGGAGAGACTGATCCCGGCAGCGGATATTTCCGAACAGATTTCTCTGGCTTCGAGAGAAGCATCCGGGACCGGAAATATGAAACTGATGCTCAATGGAGCACTGACGCTTGGGACCAACGACGGAGCAAATGTCGAGTTATGCGAGTCTGTGGGAGAGGAGAATATTTATCTCTTCGGGATCAGCGCGGAAGAGGTCATAGGTCACTATGAGAGAGGGGATTATGATCCCTCCCTTATATATAACAGCAATGAAAAGGTCAGGGAGGCAGTTGATTTCATTCTCAGCCCTCAGATGCTGGCCAAAGGCCGCAGGGAGAACCTGGAACGGCTTTACAATGAGATCCGATTCGCCGACAGATATATGGCACTGCTGGATCTTGAGTCCTATATCGAAGTAAAGGACCGGATGATGCGCGACTATGAGGACAGAATGTCCTGGAACAAAAAGGCGCTCCTGAATATCGCGGGAGCGGCTTACTTCTCATCGGACCGCACGATCGCGGAATACAACAGGGATATCTGGAAACTTAAATCTTTCAAGACCTATTCCGAGGAGGGAAAGTAAAGGATTATATGGATCTTTTTGATTTTATGAGGGAGAGCGAACAGGAGACAGAGGCACCGCTCGCCGCAAGGCTAAGACCGGTGAAGCTGGAAGAAGTCGTCGGGCAGCAGCACATAATCGGAAAGGGGAAACTGCTCTACAGGGCGATCAAAGCTGACAAGATCAGCAGCCTTATCTTCTACGGGCCTCCCGGGACCGGTAAAACGACACTGGCTAAGGTGATCGCCAACGCGACGAAAGCGCAGTTCCAGCAGATCAATGCGACATCTGCCGGAAAGAAAGACATGGAGCAGGTGGTTAAGGAGGCGCAGGACAGGCGCGGTATGTACGGCCTTAAGACGATCCTTTTTATCGACGAGATACACCGCTTCAACAAATCGCAGCAGGATTATCTGCTGCCTTTTGTGGAGGACGGAACCCTGACGCTGATCGGCGCGACTACCGAAAATCCGTATTTTGAAGTGAACGGAGCGCTTTTGTCGAGGTCGATGATCTTCGAACTCACTCCTCTTTCTACAGAGGATATACTGGAACTGATCCGCCGCGCGGTGTATGATACAGAGCGGGGAATGGGCGCTTACGACGCCGTGATCGAAGAGGATGCAGCACGGTTTCTCGCACAGATGTCCGGAGGCGACGCCAGACGAGCCCTCAACGCCATCGAACTTGGCGTAATGACCACGGAAAGAGACGCGGACGGGAAGATCCGCCTTACGATGGACATAGTGAAAGAATGCATCCAGAAGAAGACGACCCGCTATGACAAAAACGGAGATAACCACTATGACACGATCTCCGCGTTTATAAAGAGCATGCGGGGGAGCGATCCTGACGCCGCGGTATACTATCTGGCGCGTATGCTGGAGGCGGGAGAGGATCCTGTGTTCATTGCCCGCAGGATCATGATCTGCGCGTCCGAGGATGTAGGAAACGCGGATCCCAACGCCATAGTTGTGGCGGTAAACTGCTCGCTTGCCTGTGAGAGGATCGGAATGCCCGAATCGAAGATCATCCTGGCTCAGGCGGCGGAATATGTCGCTACTGCGCCCAAGAGCAATACCGCCGTGGAATCGATCATGCAGGCGGGCCGGATTGTGCGGGAGACAGGGAGCCTGCCGATCCCCGGCTATCTTCAGGACGCTCATTATAAGGGCGCGCAGGGGCTTGGAAGAGGAATAGGGTACCAGTACGCTCACGACTATGAACAGCATTATGCCGGCCAGCCTCTGCTTCCGGAGAAGCTGCGCGGAGAACGATTCTACATCCCTTCCGGCAACGGTTACGAAAAAAAGATCAGGGAACATATGGCTTCTCTGACAAAAGACAGCAGATATACGGAGCCCGAACAGCTTCTTCCCAGATCCCGGGAGGATTGAAGCGGTAGGACGTCACTGTTTTGACCCGGCAGCGGGATCAGGAGGAAGAATTATGTCATCACCTCTTGCTATTTACAAGCTGATCATACTGTACCTTTTGGATAAAGCGGACGGGGAGATCGCCATGGACAGGCTCTCCTCTTTTCTGCTTGAAAAGGGATATGTCAATTTTTTGTCTTTGACGCAGACTTACGCGGAGATCGAAAAGAGCGGACTCGTGCGCTCTAGAAATTCCGGAGACAGGTGTTTCTACCAGATCACGGCGGAAGGAAGGCAGACTCTGCGGATCTTCCGGTCGGATCTCGGCAGGGAGATCATTAAGCAGGCAGACGACTTCCTTAAAAGTGAAGGAGCGGCCCTGCGCAGCGAGCAGTCGGTGAGAGCGGACTGTATTCCCGCCGAAAACGGTATGTACAATGTGGTACTTAAGGTCATGGAGAGAAACGATCCTGTTATGGAGATCAGGCTCCAGGTGCCTGATAAAGGACTTGCTGAAGAAATCTGCCGCAGATGGCCCGAGAAAAATGAGAAGATTTATAACTCACTGATTGAAAATTTATTTTGATAGGCTTACAATGTATTCGATAATTCTAACAGGCAGCGTAATCTGTCCGTATCATGCGATAGTCTGCAGTCATTACTCCAATTAAGAATTAAATTCAGAATTAGTTTTTACCGCGATAGTCCGGCTATGTCTGAGCCGGTTCATGCATATCTATATATCTAAAGGAGAATCATGACGAAAGAAAGATATGAATCCCTGGCACTTCAGAATCTCAAAGAAATTGCCAAAAACAGAGGAATGAAGAAGATCTCCACACTCAAGAAGGCGGAGCTAATTGAAGCCCTGCTCAAGAAGGACGAGGAGGACGCGATAGCGCTCGCGGCGCAGAACGGCGGCCGTATTCCCAAGACTGAACAGAAGAAGCCCGACGCGCCGATCATCCACAAAAATGAGTTTGCCAGTGAGCTTGACAGCGGGCAGATGGCAAACGGAATTCTGGAAGTCATGGCTGACGGATACGGCTTTATCAGATGCGCAAATTATCTGCCCGGCGACAATGATATTTATGTGGCGCCCAGTCAGATCAGGAGGTTTGGCCTCAAGACGGGAGATATCGTCAGAGGTAATATCAGAGTCAAGACCCAGGGAGAGAAATTCGGCGCGCTCCTGTTTGTCAAATCTGTCAACGGAATGAAGCCTGAGGAGGCAACGAAGCGCTATAATTTTGAGGATATGACCCCGATCTTTCCTGATGACAGGATCCGCCTTGAAAAGCCCGGCGCAGGCATATCCATGAGGGTCATGGACCTTCTAAGTCCCGTAGGAAAGGGGCAGAGAGGCATGATCGTATCTCCCCCTAAGGCCGGTAAGACGACTCTCATGAAAGAAGTCGCGAAGTCCGTCAAAGCCAACAATCCGGAGATCCACCTGATCATCCTGCTTATAGACGAGCGTCCCGAGGAAGTTACGGACATCAAAGAGGCTATAGAGGGGCCGAATGTGGAAGTGATCTATTCGACCTTCGACGAGCTTCCCGAGCATCACAAGAGAGTCTCCGAGATGGTCATTGAGAGGGCCAAGAGACTTGTTGAACACAAAAAGGACGTTATGATCCTTCTGGACAGCATCACGAGGCTGACCCGCGCGTACAACCTCACGGAGCCTTCCAGCGGCAGAACGCTGTCCGGCGGCCTTGATCCGGCGGCGCTTCATATGCCCAAGAGATTTTTCGGAGCGGCCCGCAACATGAGAGAGGGCGGAAGCCTCACTATTCTCGCCACGGCTCTCATCGAGACGGGAAGCAAGATGGACGAAGTTGTCTATGAGGAATTTAAAGGTACGGGCAACATGGAAATGGTGCTGGACCGCAAGCTGTCCGAGCGCAGGATCTTTCCGGCCATCGATATGCAGCGCTCCAGTACAAGAAGAGACGATCTTCTTCTTACGCCTGATGAACTCGAAGCGATCAACATGATCAGAAGGGCTTTCAACGGAGTAAAATCGGAGGAGTCAGTGAACCAGGTACTCGACCTTTTCGCCAAGACGAGAAATAACGGAGAGTTCGTGAGCATCGTAAAGAAACAGAAGTGGTTTTTCTGATCGCTGACAGAAGTGATCATTTCATAGTGTAATCGTCAAAATGTCTTTTAAAAGGGGGTTAGATAATGGATAGAAGATGCGGTGTACTGCTTCCGGTGGCAAGCCTTCCCTCCCGCTACGGGATCGGATGCTTTTCTAAAGAGGCGTATGAATTTGTGGATTTTCTGGCGGATTCAGGCCAGTCATACTGGCAGATCCTGCCGCTCGGACAGACAGGTTACGGGGATTCTCCATACCAGTCTTTCTCAACATTTGCAGGTAATCCGTATTTCATAGACCCCGAGGCACTGATCGAGGCGGGTTATATTGACAGAAAAACCGCGGATCAGTTTGATTTTGGAAAAGAGCCCCGGACTGTAGACTATGAGAAAATCTACCGGAACAGGTATACCCTGCTTCGCAGGGCGTACGCGAACAGCCCCTTCTGTCAGAACCCTGCGGGGAAGTGGGCGAAGGATGCTTATGAAAGCGACAGGAGAGCCTTCGAGGATTTCAGGTGGGACAACTCCGAATGGCTTCCGGATTACGCGCTGTTCAGCGCGGTGAAGGAATATTTTGACGGGGATATGTTCACGCTCTGGCCCGAAGATATAAGGCTTCGCAGAACTGCAGCCATGGACAGTTACAGAATTAAACTCGACGAGGAGATCAGGTTTTACGAGTTCCTGCAGTTCCTCTTCGCGAAACAGTGGAAAGAGCTCAAGGAATACGCCAATGGTAAGGGCATCAGGATCATCGGCGATATTCCGATCTATGTGGCCTTTGACAGCGCGGATACATGGAGTCATCCCGAACTTTTTGAATTTGACGAAAACGGGTTCCCTACCGTAGTAGCAGGCGTGCCGCCGGACTCTTTTTCCGCGACCGGTCAGCTGTGGGGCAATCCGATTTACCGCTGGAAGTATCACAAGGCCACAGGTTACGACTGGTGGATCAAAAGACTTGAGCATGTCTTCAAACTCTACGACGTTATAAGGATCGATCATTTCAGGGGTTTTGATGAGTTCTGGGCCGTTCCCTACGGCGCCGCGGACGCCATGGGAGGAAAGTGGAAAAAGGGCCCCGGTTATTCGCTGTTTGCCGCGATGAAGCAGAAACTGGGAGAGAAAGAGATCATCGCGGAGGATCTTGGATATCTCACAAAATCTGTGCTAAGGCTCGTGAAGCGCACAGGGTTCCCGGGGATGAAAGTATTGCAGTTCGCTTTTGAAAGTGACGCGGACAATACTTATCTGCCTCACAACTATACCAGCAACGCGGTCGTATATACCGGTACCCATGACAACGATACTACAAGAGGCTGGTACATCGCTTCCGATGAGAAGCATCTGGAGTTCATCAATAAGTATGCGGACATTCACTGCAGCCAGACTGCCACATGGAACCTGATCAGGCTGGCTATGCAGAGCGTCGCGGATACTGCGATCATTCCGATCCAGGATTATCTGGATATCGGCTCTGACGGAAGGATAAATACGCCCTCTACTCTGGGCGGAAACTGGTCCTGGAGACTGCTTCCGGAAGAACTCACGGATGATCTGGCAGCGAGAATGAAAGAATTTGCCCAAATATACGGAAGAATAAGCAAATAAACAGTTTTCATGTTGGAATTTTGCAAACTGTTATGATATAATGTACCGCAATTGTGTAAATCAGACAGGAGGATAGTAGTCAATGAGCGTAGCGGTTGAAAAACTGGAAAAAAGTATGGCGAAACTTACTATTGAAGTAAGCGCCGAAGATTTTGATAAAGCAATTAACAAGGTATATCTCAAGCAGAGAGCCCGGATCAATGTGCCCGGATTCCGAAAGGGCAAGGCGCCCAGGAAGCTGATCGAGCAGATGTACGGCACCGGCGTATTCCTTGAGGATGCCATTAATGATACGATCAACAGCACTTATCCTGAGGCGGCGCAGGGATGCGAGATCTCAAACGAAATCTCTTCCAACCCTGACATCGAGCTTGTGCAGGCAGAAGCCGGCAAGCCGCTGATCTATACAGCTACTGTAGCTGTTAAGCCTCCGGTAGGTCTTGGCAAATACAAGGGAGTCGAAGTTGAGAAGACCGACGTGACCGTATCCGATGAGGAAGTTGATGCCGAGCTCGCCGCAGAGCAGGAGAAGAATGCTTCTTATAACGAGATCACCGACAGACCGGTTGCAGACGGCGACAAGATCAACCTCAACTTTGAGGGATTTGTCGACGGCGTCGCATTTGAAGGCGGAAAGGGAGAGGACTATCCTCTGACCATCGGCTCCGGTTCCTTCATCCCCGGCTTCGAAGAGCAGCTGGTGGGAGCAGAGATCGGCAAAGAGATCGAAGTTAACGTCACTTTCCCTGAGAACTATCAGTCAGCTGAGCTGGCAGGCAAGCCCGCTGTGTTCAAGTGCACAGTCCTCAAGATCACCGAGAAGGTTCTCCCTGAACTGAACGATGAGTTCGCGGATGATGTCTCTGAGTTCTCTACTCTTGAAGAGTACAAAGCCGACATCCGCAAGAACCTCGAGGTTAAGAAGGAAGAGAAGGCGAGAACAGAGAAGGAGAATAAGGTGATCGACGCGATCATCGCTGATTCCGAGATCGAGATCCCCGAGCCTATGCTCAAGGCTCAGCAGGAGCAGATCGTAGATGAGTTCGCGCAGAGACTTCAGTCCCAGGGACTTAATATCGATCAGTACTTCTCCTATATCGGCGGAAGCAGAGAGAAGATGATGGAAGAAGTCAAGGACCAGGCCGACAAGCGCATCCGCACACGTCTTGTGCTGGAAGAGATCGTCAAGGCTGAGAATATCGTCGCTACCGACGAGGACTTCGAAGTCGAACTGGGCAAGCTCGCGGAAGCATACGGCACAGACCTCGACACGATCAAGAAGATCTTCGAGGGAAGAGAGAAAGACAGAATGATGGAGGATATCGCTGTTCAGAAGGCTGTTTCCTTTGTCGCTGACAATGCTGTAGAAAAGTAATTGGATGGCGGAGCGCAGGAAATAATGCGCTCCGCCACTGTAAATTCTGAGGCAGACAATCTTGGCAGTTATCGCAATTAGAAGATTGGAGTTAGAAAATGGCAAATTTTATCCCTTATGTAATTGAACAGACAGGCACGGGAGAGCGTTCCTACGATATTTTCTCCCGCCTTCTCAAAGAGAGGATCATCTTCTTAGGTGATCAGGTGACGGACGCGTCCGCGGAACTCATAGTGGCGCAGATGCTCTTCCTTGAGGGAGAGGATCCGGATAAGGACATTCAGTTCTATATCAACAGCCCCGGCGGCTCCATTTCCGCAGGTATGGCGATCTATGACACAATGCAGTTTGTAAAATGCGATGTATCAACGATCTGCGTGGGCATGGCGGCCAGCATGGGGTCATTCCTTCTTGCCGGCGGCACAAAGGGCAAGAGGTATTCTCTTCCTCACTCGGAGATCCTGATCCATCAGCCTCTGGGCGGAACAGAGGGCCAGGCATCCGATATCGCCATCCAGGCGGCGCATATGGCTGCGATCAAGGAGAGAATGAACAGGCTCCTCGCGCAAAATACAGGCCAGCCTTATGAGAAGATCGTGAAGGACACGGACAGAGATAACTGGATGACGCCCGAGCAGGCTCTGGAATACGGCCTGATCGACAGGATCTACACAACCCGCAAGGAGATTACTGATGGCAGATAAGACGAAGATGCAGCCGCGCAGATGCTCTTTCTGCAACAGGACCGAGAATCAGGTTTCCAAACTGATCGCAGGACCTGAGGGAGTTTATATCTGCGATGAATGCGTTGCGATCTGTGCCGATATTATTGACGAATCCATTGAGGAGGACGACTACTCTGTAAGCGATCCCGCGGTGGACGGGATCAATCTGTTAAAACCGGCGGAGATAAAGACATTCCTCGATGACTACGTGATCGGGCAGGATGAGGCCAAGAAGACGCTTTCGGTTGCCGTTTACAATCATTATAAGCGAGTCAAGCACAAGTCCGGTCTTAGCGAGGATGACGGCGTAGAGCTCCAGAAGAGCAATATCCTGATGCTGGGACCTACCGGATCTGGAAAGACCTATCTTGCCCAGACACTGGCCAAGATTATCAATGTCCCTTTCGCGATCGCCGATGCGACGACTCTCACAGAAGCGGGTTATGTAGGCGAGGACGTTGAGAATATCCTTCTTAAGCTGATCCAGGCCGCTGACTACAACATCGAGAGAGCTCAGCTCGGTATCATTTATATCGATGAAATCGATAAAATATCGAAGAAAGGTGAGAACGTCTCCATCACAAGAGATGTCTCCGGCGAAGGTGTGCAGCAGGCACTTTTGAAGATCATCGAGGGGACAAACGCATCGGTCCCTCCACAGGGAGGACGCAAGCATCCCCAGCAGGAGCTCATTCAGATCGACACGACAAACATCCTGTTTATCGTCGGAGGCGCTTTTGACGGCCTCGATAAGATCATTAATGCCAGGATCGGCAAGAGAGCTATGGGCTTTCACGCAAACGTTGAGGCACATGATCCCAAGAAACTGGATGAGACACTCAGCCAGGTCCTTCCGCAGGATCTTGTCAAGTTCGGCCTGATCCCCGAGTTTATCGGCAGGGTTCCGGTGGTCACTACTTTGAACGAACTGGACAGGGAGGCCCTGATCCGGATCCTCAGAGAGCCCAAGAACGCCTTGAGCAAGCAGTACAGGAAACTGTTCTCCTATGATGATGTAAAGCTTTCCTTTGAGGACGACGCGCTGGAAGCGATCGCCGATCTCGCCGTTGAGCGCAAGACCGGCGCGAGAGGACTGCGCTCGATCATGGAGAAAGTCATGATGGACGTCATGTTCACCATTCCTTCCGATAAGACCATCAAGGAATGCATCATCACGAAAGGATCAGTCCTGGATGGAGAGCCTCCCAGGGTGATCAGAGAAGCTCCGGAGATCAAGACGATCGAGCTTCTTGAAGCGAACTGATCCCGAATAACATATGGCAAATTACCGGATATCGCTTCTGCAAGATCTGCGGAAGCGATATCTTTATACAAATAAAACGCAGAAAGGGATATGTATGGTCATAAAAACAGTAAATCTCGAGACCGTGTGCGGCATCACAAGCAAGCTGCCTGAGAATACAAAACCCGAGTTTGCTTTCGCGGGAAAGAGCAATGTGGGTAAATCCACACTGATCAACGCCCTTATGAACCGGAAATCATATGCAAGGACCAGTTCCACGCCCGGAAAGACGCAGACGATCAATTACTACAATGTCAATGACGAGTTCTATCTCGTTGATCTGCCCGGGTACGGCTATGCGACGGCAGGCGTAAAGGTCAAACAGCAGTGGGGAAAGATGATCGAAAACTATCTTCACACGAGTAAAAAACTTGACGCTGTTTTTCTTCTTGTCGACATCAGACATGAGCCTTCGGAAAATGACGTTATGATGTTTGACTGGATACTGGCAGCAGGGTTTACGCCTTACATTGTTGCGACCAAATCCGATAAGATCAAGAGAAGCCAGCTCGCGAAGCAGACCGCTATGATCCGCAGGACCATTATGGAAAAGAGCAAAGTGAGTCATGATGTCAGTTTTGAAGTGATCCCGTTTTCCGGTTTAAACAAAGCGGGAAGAGAAGATCTTTACAATATAATCGAAGGCTTTTTCACGAAAGAGAATGATATGGTATAATCTTATCAGGTGCCGGATCCGGGGGGAACGGGTCTGTGTTTTCAGGCAGGAAATGGCAGGGGGAAAAGCCTATGGGAAATAATCTGAAAAGTTTCAGGAACGACCGCATTATTTTTGCCGCGGGAGCAATTGTACTCGGTGTTGTTCTGCTGGTGTGGCCGTCTACGAGCCTTCTGATCATGGGTAAATGCATCGGGGCTTTACTGGCTGCGGGAGGCCTGGCGGCGGTCTTTATGTTTTTTAGAAAACATGAGTCGGCGCTGAAGTCAATTCTTCTGATCATGGCGGCGGTGATGCTGATCTGCGGTGTCGTCATCTTTCTGCATCCGGATGATCTTGTCAGGCTGATCCCGACGATCATGGGAATCCTGGTCCTTCTGGGCGGACTGATCAATCTTGGGGAGACCTTTATGCTCACACGCAGCAAGTATTCCAAATGGTGGGCGTCTCTTATTGTTGCGATCGCGACGATCGCAGCGGGAATCTTTCTAATCAGAAATGCATTTAATCTGGCCTCGCTCATAACAAGGATCGCCGGAGGTATTCTGGTCTTCGACGGCGTTTCCGATCTGTGGGTGGTATCAAGAATCTCCAAAGTATCCAAAGATTTGGCGGCGGAAGCCTCGGCGGTGGATGCAGAGGCGACAGTGACAGAAGCCGGAGCGGATTCATCACAGAACGCTGACGCCGGAGATACGGCGCAGACTGCTGCGGAAACTCAGGATCAGCATACTGCGGGAGATAATGCTCTTCAGCCTCCGATACAGCCGGAGGAGAGCAGTACAGTTCCTGAGTATATGGAGCAGACAGAACAGAATACAGACTTCTCTGCATTCGCCGGAACTGACTCTGCAGAGAACAGGCCGGATGATGATAAACAGCTGTAATATTACGCAGAACGGATTGAATTTCTGAATAAAAAGAACGCCTTTAATCCGGCGTTCTTTTTTTAAAAAATTTTCTTGACATAATAATCGCACATGTTATAGTAGTTATAGAACAACAAAAACATCAGCAAGGAGGACTATGCATGAATATACAGAAATTTACACAGAAGTCCATTGAAGCTGTCAA
>CACZXG010000047.1:0-1599 GCA_902785055.1 uncultured Lachnospiraceae bacterium | reverse complement strand
CATCTGCTTTACAGTCTTTTGACTATAGAAGACAGCCTTATCATGAAGCTTGTGCAGAAGATGGGCATCGATCCGCAGGCATTCCTGCAGGCGTCGGAGAGAGCCCTGGCCGGTGTCACCAAGGTCAGCGGTTCCGGCTCGAGAGTATATGTCAGCGGGGACCTCAACAAGGTCCTGATCGGCGCGGAGAACGAAGCTAAGCAGCTTGGCGATGAGTATGTAAGCGTTGAGCATCTTTTCCTTTCCCTGATCAGAAACGCGGACCGTGTGATCTCCAGACTGTTCAAGGATAATGGCATTACAAGGGATACTTTCCTGAAAGCGCTTTCAACAGTGAGAGGCAATCAGAGAGTTACAACAGATAACCCCGAAGCGACCTATGACACTTTGGCCAAGTACGGCGAGGAACTTGTCGGAAAGGCAAGGGACCAGAAGCTCGATCCGGTCATCGGCAGGGACGCGGAGATCCGAAACGTGATCCGGATCCTGTCCAGAAAGACCAAGAACAACCCTGTTCTGATCGGTGAGCCCGGCGTCGGCAAGACTGCGGTCGTAGAAGGACTTGCGCAGCGTATCGCCAAGGGCGATGTGCCGGAAGGCCTCAAGGACAAGAAGATCTTTTCCCTCAATATGGGATCTCTTGTAGCCGGGGCAAAATACAGAGGTGAATTTGAGGAGAGGCTCAAAGCCGTGCTGGAGGATGTGCGGCAGAGCGATGGTGAGATCATACTCTTTATCGACGAACTTCACACCATTGTGGGCGCAGGCAAATCGGAAGGCGCGATGGACGCCGGAAATATGCTCAAGCCCATGCTGGCAAGGGGCGAACTGCACTGCATCGGTGCGACGACTCTCAAGGAATACAGACAGTATATCGAAAAGGACGCGGCTCTCGAGAGAAGATTCCAGCCTGTCATGGTAGATGAGCCTACAGTAGAAGACACGATTTCCATCCTGAGAGGGCTTAAAGAGCGCTATGAGGTTTATCACGGCGTCAAGATCATGGACAATGCGCTTGTGAGCGCGGCGGTCCTTTCCAACCGCTATATCTCTGACAGATTTCTGCCGGATAAGGCCATCGACCTGGTGGACGAGGCCTGCGCCCTGATCAAGACAGAGATGAACTCCCTTCCCACAGAACTTGATGAGATGCAGAGAAAGATCCTGCAGCTTGAGATCGAGGAGACTGCGCTCAAGAAGGAAGATGACAAACTGAGTATGGAGCGCCTGCAGGACCTTCAGAAGGAACTGGCAGAACTCAAGGAGCAGTTTGCTTCCCAGAAGGCGCAGTGGGAGAATGAAAAAGCGCGCGCGGACCAGCTCTCCAGGATTCGTGAGCAGATCGATCAGGTTAACAGCGATATTCAGAAAGCGCAGCAGAGGGGCGACCTGAACAAGGCGGCGGAACTTCAGTATGGCACTCTTCCGACGCTTAAAAAGCAGCTGGTCGAAGAAGAGAATAAGATGAAAGACGTATCTCTTGTCCACGATCGTGTGACTGAGAACGAGATCGGCAGGATCGTATCGCGCTGGACCGGGATCCCGATCAGTAAACTGACTGAGAGCGAGCGCAGCAAGACTCTCCATCTGGATGAGGAA
>CACZXG010000046.1 GCA_902785055.1 uncultured Lachnospiraceae bacterium | reverse complement strand
TCACTCCTCTCCGGGATTCAGGCGGAACAGAATCGCCGCGACAGCCATCACGAATACGATCAGACCGACAGGCAGAATACCGACGATCCACTCAACAGCAGTTGGCACGTAATTCCAGAAACGGACGAAAACGTCCTCCCCTTCCGTGAAGGTTCCGACCGCGATCGGGAAGGTCCAGAGCTTTCCCGCCACAGGCAGTGTGAGCGGAATCGAATTGAAAGCGGGAAGGAGCAGCATCATACGCTGGATGAAAATACCCACAATAACCAGGATGCCTGCCACCGAGACCAGTTCCTTTCCGAGACCGCCGCCGACCAGGAAAAGGATCATTGCCAGCAGAGGCAGGAGGATCTCCAGCCAAAAGAGCGGTCCGTAGGTGTGGAAGATCAGATGCAGCAGATGCCGGCTCTCCTGTGTGCCGCTCCAGGCAAGCGGAACGATCTCGATAAAGGACATGACAATGTAGGCAGCGATCGATGCAGCTGCGATGCGGGACAGAAGACGGATTCCGTCACTGTTCTCAACAAAAATCTCATGTCTGACCATCAGCACACAGAGAAGGATGGTAAAAGACAGACCGACGGCTGTCGCTTCCGCGCAGGCATTGACCGGAATCAGAGCGCTGTGCCACCACTCCCTGGTGTTCTGTGTCGCAAACATGAAGCTGGTGATGATATTGAGAAGAAAAGCCATGGGAAACGCAATAAAGGAAAAGCGCCGGCAGTTCTCTTCGTTGGTCATCCTGTAGCCGCGGTCATGGACATGTTTTTTCGTGTCGGGAAGGAGCGTGAGCACTACCGCAACAAGGCAGACGATCACGTACAGGGTCAGAATCACCACATCCCAGAACAGGGGAGAGCCCACATTTGGGGTGATGATCATATAAAGTGCGTGGAAGGGTTCGCCCAGATCCTCAAAAATCGCGACGCCGGCCGCGACAACACAAGCCAGGGAGCCGATGGACGCAATTTTGACAAAGGGCTTCAAAGTCTCAATGTTCCAGAGATAAGCAATGGAGAAGGCAAGGATACCGCCTGTCGCCATCGCGATGAAGAACTCAAAGCTTCCCATGTAGAGTCCCCAGGTAAAACTGTTGCGCAGGTTAGTGACCTGCATGCCCTGAACCAGCTGATAGATCCACGCCGCAAGTCCTGCGGCGCACATAGCCGCGCCTATGACCAGGGCAGCTGTTTTTTTGGCAGATAATTTTTTCATAGCTGTCCCCCTTACGGTATGATGGTGTTCGGTGTCTTATTTTCCCAGGACTGTTCCGTCCACGGACCCTCGACATTTTTGCTCTTGGTAGAGGAGATATAGTAGACTTTGGGCTCTGTGCCGTACTCCTCTTTGAGACGGAAGACCTGTTTGGAGCTGACCAGGCGGCTCACTTCGGAGTTGGGATCATCCAGATCGCCGAAATAACGTGCCTTTCCCGGTCCTGGGTGTAGACCAGGCGTTTGCCCTTTTCTGTGACATCAAAGGGATAGCCATATGCATAGCCGGCCTCTTCCTTTGCCTTTTTGGGATCCTTCCAGTTGAACTGGCGCACCCCATAGGGGCAAGCTGCCATACAGGTGCGGCAGCCGATGCAGCGGTCATAGTCCACCAGGATCATGCCCTCTTCATTCTTGTAAGTCGCGCCTGTGGGGCAGACTCTCTCACAGGGGGCATTGTCGCACATCTGGCAGGACACCGGGAGATATTCGATTTTAAAGCCGTCTTTGGTGCCGACTGCAGACTGGTGATAGTCGGATCCCTGCGTGAAGACCCTGTTCCACCAGGTTCCCTGCGGCTGGGCGTGATGCATTTTGCAGATCACTGCGCAGGTCTGGCACCCGATACATTTGTCCAGATCTATAACCATACAGTAACGCATTTGTATTCATTCTCCTTTCGGCTTATTTAAATCTCTGCCTTCTTGAAGTCGACCAGACACTCATTCCATGAGGTGTTGGGCGCCCACATCTGCGAGACAAAATACACCTCATGTACCGGATTGATCCAGGGATAGAGCAGTGTATTGTAGGAAGTTCCATGCGTGTAACGGCTCCACCATCCTTCTTCGAAGATGACGGTCATGGTGCGCACACCGGGATCCAGAACGGCTTCCGCAAGGAGTTTGCCTCTGTCGTTGAAGACCTCGACCAGATCGCCTGCCGCAATTCCCTTTTCCGCGGCATCATCAGGATTGAGGTAGACCTTGGCGCTGTCATCCTGCAGTTCCCGCATCATCTGGTTGTTGGAGTGCGTGGAGTGTACACGGTGAATACTGTTGCGTGTGATATAGGTATATTTGTAAAGTTCCCTCGCCGCGGGATTGAGCACATACTCAGTCTCCTCAAACGGCGGTTTGTGAACAGGCAGGCATTCGCCGACCTTGATAAAGGTGTCCTCGTCCTTGTAGAACTCGATCCTTCCGCTCTTGACGAACTGAGCTGTCTTGTCGATGGTCATGGGATAACTGACCGGCGGGAAGGGCTGTCCGCCCTGGATCTGCTCGTAGAAAGGGATCCTCTTGCGTCCGGGATTCTCGTGGTGGAGCTTGACAGGACCCTGTTTCAGTTTTTCGAGAGTGACTCCCTCCATCTCGATACCGCCGGTCTCGCAGGTAAGTTTGATGACTTCCTCTGCGGCCTTGTCGGGATCCAGATCGGGGTAAAACCACTTTCTGTCTCCGGGATTGACACGGTCTGCCAGCTCGCGCATGATCCAGAGCTCGGGCTTGCAGTCGTACAGGGGCTCGATGGCCGGCTGCATGAGCTGGGCATAAGGGTGGATCGGTGTGGATACCAGCTCGGTCTTCTCATACCAGCTGACACCGGGCAGGCAGAAATGCGCATATTTACTCGTTGTGGTCTTCTGGAAGTCCAGGGTGATCACACACTCGAGCTGTCCGCTCTCGACCTGCTCGCGCAGGACATTGGCGATATTGTGCTGATCAAATGCGTTGCAGCAATACAGGATCCAGGCCTTGATGCCGCTCTTGGGGAAGGGACAGGTCATCGTGGGACGGGGTCCGTTTTTCGCATAATCGTTGAGCGTGTAGTCCAGCATGTAGGCGAAAGAGGTTCCTGCCGGCTTCTTGTCGGGAAGCTCCGGCACATTCCACCAGGCGCCGCCTTTATAGCGCATCTTGTACTGGCCGGCATAGGTGGAGAAACCGTCGCCCAGATGACCGATGTTACCGGTCAGAGCTACGAGCAGGGACAGGGCGCGGCCCTTGAGGTCTCCGTGGTACCACTGATAGTTGGAGGCGCCGTACATGATATGAACGGGCTTAATCGTCGCTATTTCCCGCGCGATCCTCGGAATCTCGGAGGCAGGCATATCCGTCTCCGCTTCGACCGCTTCCGGCGTCCACTGTGATGCCATCTCGCTGAGCAGGTCGAAGACAGGCCGGCACTTGACGCTCTTGCCATCCCTGAGCCTGATGGTCACTTCACCTTCAAGCTGCGTATCCATGGGCAGGTCAAACTTCTCGGGATTGACAGTGACAGGTTTCCCCTTGCTGTAAGCAACAAAAGCCTGCCTGTATTCGGGCATATCCGCGGGTACTTCCAGTCCCTCGACATCTGCTGCCAGGAGCTTCTTCTGATTATCGCTCCGGATCAGGATCGGCATATCCGTGAATTTGCGGATAAAGTCCGCATCATAGAGCTTCTCGTCCAGAATGACCTTGGCGAAGCCGAGCGCCACTGCCGCGTCGCTGGAGGGCTTGATGGAGTACCATTCATCCGCCTTGGAAGCTGTCGCAGTAAAGCAGGGGTCAAAGACCAGAAGCTTTGCGCCGTTCTCACGGGCCTCATTGAGGAAATGGGCGTCCGGAATACGGGTCTGCATGGGGTTGGAACCGAAGCACATGATGTACTTGGCATCCAGCCAGCAGTAAGTCTCAAGCTCCTCGGACTGCACGCCGAAGGTGATCGGCGCGGACATGGGCAGGTCGCCGTTCATCTCGTAGCCGCCCATCATGGCCCAGCCGTTGAGTGTTGCGATTCTTGAGATCGCGCCCTTTGCCACGTGGCCGGTGCCCGCGACCTGGACGACACAGGCGATGGACTCAGGGCCATAGGTGTCGCTGATCCTGCGAAGCTCCGCAGCCGCCTGATCGAGTGCATCCTCCCAGCTCAGCTCCTCAAATTCATCCTCGCCGGGAGCTCCGATCCTCTTGAGAGGCCCGTGCATACGGTTAGGTCCGTAAATCAGATTGGAGAAAGAGATGCCCTTCAGACATCCTCTGGGATTGTGCTCGGAATCCTCGTAGTCCGATGCCTGAATGATATCTTTGATCTCTCCGTTGTAAACACATGCCTGCTGTCCGCAGCCGCCGGTGCAGTTGGGCGCGCAGGTGGTGCGCACATACTTCAATTCACCCTTTTTCGCCTCTTCATCCGGCGCGGCATGAGCCGCAAGCTCAATTCCTCCCGCAGCGGCAACGGCGCCTGCCGCTGCCGATACCTGGAGAAATTTTCTTCTGGTCAATTTCAATTCTTTATCCATACCTGTACCCCTCCTTGCAAAGTTGAAACCCTGTTACTCCCCTGCAGTACTCAAAAGAGTCTCTTTCAATAGAGACTCTTTGTTTGGGCAGACAACACTGTCTAAATCCTTCTAAATTATTATAAAAAAAATCAAATAACAAAAATATCGGGGGAATCCCTCATCTAAAATAGGGTTTTTCCCTGTGTTGCTGTTCACTCCCTGTCATTCATCCTTCTCCTGCAGATTCCAGTCCGTCAGCCGCCTGCTGCCGCGCTCATAGACAAATCCGTCAGAAGTCTCAGTCTGTCGAATATATCTGCGGTAAAGCAAATACTTCAGGCCGCTTTCCGTGTCTGCAATGCCTGCAGACTCATCCTCCTGAAACATTTCTTCAGATCGGATGCCTCCCCGGGCGGGAACCTTCTGGTAGACCTCAAGGATCCGCAGACAGTATCCCCCCAGCATGGCATCCAGTACTTTCAGGCATTCTTCCGCGCCCTTTTCTCCCTGCTGATCTACACCGATGCAGCGGCCTCTTGCCGGCAGAATCATCTGAGGACACAGTCTTTTGACCCGTCGGAGAACCTCGATCTGCAACCCTAATGTATCCACCTGCGGATCCCAGCTGTACACTCCCGGCACTTCATCAGCACCTACCGCTTCGCCGGCAAAAAGTAATTTCTTTTCCGGAAACCAGAGTCCGGTAAGCCCCTTCCTGCATGCCTCCAGTCCTATGATCCGGAGTGTCCTGCTGCCGATCCGGAATAAATCTCCGTCCCTCACCTGTTTCCAGGGAAAAGCCTCTTTATCATACGCATCCTCTTCCGCTTCCGGCCTGCCCTGCATTTTCCTGTCCGGTTCGTCTGCCTCCTCGGAAATTGTCCTGTAGGGCAGGTCACTGCAATAGATCTTCATCTCCTTAAATGCAGGCCCGCTGTCCGTACAGAGTTCCTTTCTGCAGGGCTGTGTCAGGTAGATCCGGATCCTTCCGCTGTCCATTTCCGTTATATGTGCCAGACGGCAGATACTCCCAATCATGTCCACTGAAGAGGGATCGATGACGACAAAATCCTCCCCGGAAAAAAATACATAGCTGTTAGAAGAACTGCCTGCCTCACAGACCCTGTATATATTCGGATCTCTCATAATCTCTTCCCAGATCAGGCGTTTTCTGCTGTTGTTTGTCAATTAAGGACACCTCTTTCCTATTTCAAGACTCGCTCGCGAGTCTTGCGCGATGAAGAATAAACTTTCCCTTTATAAACTTATAAACGGCAAATGATCGGTAAAAATACAGCCTGTGGACACTATATGCACTTTAACGATCGTCATTCCTGATAAAAGCATAGCATTAAAAAAAACATAAAAAATCGGGGAATCCCCCGTGATTATTCACGGGCGATTCCCCTTTTCTTATCCTTATCACTATTCCTCATTACAGATCGTCAGATATTCCGTCGTCACATACCGGAAAGCACGAAATTGCGGCTGCCGGACTCAAGTCCGCAGTCCTGCAAAATCCACCGCATCCAAATACAGCCTGCCAGGCGGCCTGCAAAGCTTTCGCTTTACGATCCCCTGCGCTGCGGCATACTGTACTCCGATCACTGATATGTATTAGATTATTACAATTCCGAAATTCCCGACTTCAGACCATGGTCGTTATTTGCATATGAACTGACGTTTTTTGTTACCTTCATTGTTTTCATCTCCTCTCTCTCTGAATCTAGTGAAAAAAGAAGGAAAAAAGAAGGCGCCTGCTTTCAAAAATTCATGAAAATACTTGAAAACAAGCGCCTTTTAGCCGCATTCACTATTGAGTTGATGAAATAATCACATAGTTTAAAAACTGTCTGACAATCAATACTTTCTTCTCAACTGATGATACACAACTTTCCCAATCACGATCTGAAAGACAAATAAGCTGAACAGATACAGAACAATGATCTTGTGATCCGTGATTACTCCTGTTTTTCCCAGAATGCTAAACACTATTTCAGAAATGCATATTATAAGCAACCCGATATTATATGCAATTCTGCCCGATTTATCGCGTAGTTTCTCATTCAGTTCATCATGGAGATTGATATCTTCCTGTTCTTGAATTTCCCGATATCGCTCCTGATTTTTCGGAGCAGACCAGTAAAAATGCTGGATGATCCATCCAATACCCGGTCCTAAAGCTCCTCCGGCAAACCCCCAGAGCAGACCATCAAATACACTCTCAGTGAAAACTGCAGCCAGAAGAAAACAAAGGCCTGCAAGTACGCATATAATGCCCCTATTCAGATAGCTCTTTTTCATTATTGGCACCTCCCTTATGAATAAAGATTTCTTCGATTGTCATTCCGAAAAAATCCGCTATGGTAAACGCCAAATCAAGCGATGGATTGTACTTTCCGGTTTCAATTGAACTGACCGTCTGCCTGGAAACACGGATTGCTTTGGCAAATTCCTCCTGCTTTAAACCGCGTTCCTTGCGCAGCTTTTCCACACGGTTTTCCAAATCATCACCTCCAGCCCGTTTTTGACAAGCTTCCTTTACATTTTCAATATATCAGATGATATCTTTTCTGTCAAGTTTCCTTTACATTTTCCCTGACAGCAAAATCATGTCCTCGACCTGTCAAAAAGTAAAATCATGTCCTCGACCTGTCAAAAAGCAAAATCGTGTCCACAACCTGCCGAAAAGCAAAAGTGGTACCACAACCCTCAGAAAACAAAATCCTCGATAAGTTACCGCGAACAGAAAAAGGGATCGCTGCAACCCCGGCGCATGATGACCCCGGATCGCGGAAATCCCTTAAAACAAGGCTTTTCCAGCCTCCCATTATGTACTTCTTGTCAGCAATACTACCGTCTCAAGGTATCTGATCTGAACTTACTAGCCCCTTTCATCGGATCATTCCCGAGTCGTCATACGAGTCCGATCGATTATCCAAGAGCTCTCGAGCCTGTTTCATTACGTAGTCTAAGTTTTTTCTCGACACATACCCTTTTTTCTCATATAGCGTGCGATATGCCATTCCAGTTGGATCCAATAGTATCTCCCAATCCTCCGTCTCTGTCGGAAACCAATAATTTGTGAACTCTTCCTCATCAATTACTCCGCAATATACAGGATTATCTGCTGTGGTAGGCCAATAATAAGTATGTCCTGACTCCAATCCCATGATTTCGCCAATTCTGTCTCCCTTGTACTTACAGATAGACCACTCTTCTTTTCTGTTCATACGCATGACCTCAGCTTTGTAACTGGCAAAAAGTTTCGTCACCGCCGGGTCATCTTTGAACGGTTCCGCACAGGCATCAACTTCTTTATAATACTCCTCATAAGACTCGTAACCATAAGGGGTAAGGTCATGACCTATGATTTTTTCAATCTGAAACAGTAATTTTGATGCTTGACATTTTCTTTCGTCATCAGAAGCAAATAGTTTTGCTACATCAATTCTCACCAACGAAAAAAAGCGCCCACCGCCATAATGGCGATGAGCGCGAATTCCTGTTCACACAACTCTGAACATCTTCCTATCCAGTTTCTCTTTATGCAGTTCCTGCCATACACCGTAAAGTCGGTCGCAATTTCCTCCAAACACCGTAATACTGTTATTTAATACCGTTTTTCCAAATTTTATTTTTCATTTCAGCTTTAAACGTTGAATTATCCATAGGTTCATGCTACTATGACCATAAATAAGCTAGTACGGAGGAGGTGACTATTATGTTATGCCAGTTTTCATTCAGCAACTTCCGCTCTTATCGTGATGAAACTACTTTCGATTTTCAGGCAGCGGCTCTTTCGGAGTTTAAGGACAGCCTTATAAAGACTGAAAAGGGAAATGATATTCTGCCGGTCGGTGTGATCTACGGTCCAAATGGCGGAGGCAAGTCCAACCTTCTTGCAGCTCTGGGATGCGTGATCTCACTTGTCACAGAACCAGTTTATGAGCTTGGCAAGAATCACGCCCGTTTCATCATGCAGCAGAAGGTTTCCTGTGTCCCGTATCTGTTCGACAAGGATTCCCGGGAAGATTCTTCCCGTTTCCAGCTGTTTTTCCGCATCGGTGAATATGAATACCGCTACTTTATTGTACTTCTTCACGGCGAAATAGAAGAGGAAACGCTCTATCGCCGCAAGCTCGGTGCCAGCCGGGCTGCCAGAATCTTTGAGCGGGATCATGGAGAGATTTTCCTTGGGACAATTCTCGGAAGCAAGAATATCAACACTGAAGTAAATTCCAAAATGCCTCTGCTCTCCTTCCTTGCGATCAACTATTCCATCCCCGTGATCGTAGAAGTCATTCGCTGGTTTGAAGAGTGCATCATCCGCGACTATGCAAATCCTTTGGCAGAGCAGCAGATCCTTCTCTCCGATGATGACGTATCAAAGAAGCAGTTCCTTACCATGATGAATGACATGGGAATCGGCATCACCGGGTACCGTTTTGATCAGCAGAGCAATGAATTCTACCTGCAGAGGACCATGCATGATACGCTCTATGAGCTCCCATTCTCCAGTGAGTCCGACGGAACCCGCAAACTTTTTGCTGCGCTCCCTGTTATCCTCATGGCCCTGAAGGAGGGGCGTCTGGTAATCGTTGATGAACTGGATGCCAAGCTGCATCCGAAACTTCTTCGTTATGTCATCCGGCTCTTTACGAATCCGGAGATCAATAAGAAGGGAGCACAGCTGCTCTTCACTTCGCATGACATGTCCACAATGAAGAACAGCATCTTCCGCAGGGATGAGATCTGGTTCGCCGCTTTGGATTCAGAAAACAGCAGTGAAGTCTATTCTCTCTCTGAGCTTCGTAAGGAAAATAACGATCCCATCAACAACACGGCTGCTTATGATAAGCAGTATCTGGAAGGACGGTATGGGGCTGACCCTTATCTTAAGAATATGCTGAGCTGGGAGGTGTGACGATGAGCCGTAAACCTCTTAAAAAATCCGACATGGGCAAGTCCTGGATGAAACCCCGTCAACCTGGGGACGGTTCTATTATTTCTCGAGAACTCCAGATTTAACTTCTTCCTACTAATAATGAAAAACATTTCCGTACAAACAGCCGGTGCAGACTCCACCTGTGGAGCCTACACCGGCTGTTCTGAGCTATATCACAATCTTCAACTGTCCCAAAAGTGTCCCAAAATCCCGCCCGGAATCTTCGGAAATCCAGTAAATACAAGGGTCTCAGGCAAAAAGGAATACCTTGCCGTGGCACACGAATAGTATTTTTATCACCTTTTTATAACCTCTTGTATCTTCTCAAAACTTCTCAAATCCAGTGTTTATGCGGGTCTCAGAGATCACGCTTCTCATACCGTCTTCGAATTTCTTCTCGTATCATCTCATAAATTCTTATATTTCAGTGAAATGTCCCAAAATCTGTCCCGATTTTGAAAAGTCGGATACTTTGTCATCTTATTGGTGTACTTATTGAAACAAATCCTCCAGTGTAATCTGACTGTTGATAATTCCACTGTATTTGCCCCGTTTCACTCCATATGTCGTTATCATAGTTGTCTGTAAAGATTTTTTACAATTTGTCATTCTTCTGAAAGCGTCAAGCTTATTTCTTAAAACCATGTCGTAATCCTTGTCTATTACGTACTCATTGATTGAGAACTTCATCTCACATACATTAATAACCCTGTCCCTGCGTTCTATGAGTAAGTCGATCTGTGCACCCGGAACTCCCAGTTCTTCATCTCCATGTGTATACCATATTGATTCTTCCGAAAGCACTCCGGATATACCGAGTTTTTTCTTGATTTGCGGGATATGATCTTTACAGAGCTGTTCAAAGGTTAAACCCGTCCACGACCTTCGAGCCGGGTTGTCAATTGCATTGCTCCAGTAATGTTCGTCCTTGCCGTAGTTATCCTTTATATAGTGGTAATAAAACGCCGTGTAATAATCAGACAGCTGATAAAGGGCATCTTTCTTCTTTTTGCCATAGAAATTAGACACCCTTATAAAGCCGGAAGACTCAAGATTGCTGATCATTTTCGAAAAATTTCCGTTTGCAGGCAAGCCTGTCTTCTGTAGGAGTTCATTTCTCGTAAGGCCTCCCTTTTTTGTACTTAATGCCTCAACTATTTTTATATGACTGTCACTGTTTGAGAACAGAGTTGCATACAAATGCCCGAATTCGTCCCACAGTTCTCCCCTCTTTTTAAAGAAAAGATTATCTATATTCTGCGTATATGACATAGCTTTGTCCAGAAGATTCAGATAGTATGGGATTCCTCCCATTATCATATAACACTCTGCTATTTCATAACGCGACCATGTAATACCTTTGAATCCAAGGAAATCTTCTGTTTCATGCAATGTGAACGGTTCCAGATATATCCTGCATGATTGCCGGTTAAACAGCCCGCCTTTATTGCCTGATATATTGTCTGTCATCCACGATGTCGCCGATCCGCAAACTATGAATACAAGGTTATTGCGCGCGGACGCCCAATCATTCCAAAACCATTCAAACAGAGAAAGAAAATCTGACTGAGGAGTATCAAGCCAAGGCATTTCATCAATAAAAACAACCTGTTTTTCCCTCTCCGGCAGAGTCTCCAGATATTCTCTCAGCTGTCTGAACGCATCACGCCAGTCTGACGGCACAGCCTGTGTTTTCCCCGATTTTTGCTTCAACTCGTCTGCAAAACTCTCAAGCTGGAAAGCTTTTGTTTTTTTATATGCTCCGGTCAGTTTAAAAGCAAACTCATTGTTAAAATACTCATTGATAAGATAGGTTTTCCCCACTCTTCGTCTGCCATATATAATAATCAACTGGGCCGATATAGCTTCCATACACCGATCCAGCCTTGTGATTTCTTCGCTTCTTCCTATTATATTTCTAATGCTCATGCTGACCTGCCTTCCCGCTCAAGCACAGATTTCTGTCTAAATCTCCTTTTATTCTATACTTTTAGACAGGTTTTTACAATGCGGCACAGTCTGCTGTATCAAATAAAAATGTCCAAATCAATACTTTTGGTCAAGATTTGGACAGATTTATGTCTTGCCTCCTTTCAATGTGTAAACTGTACCCAGTAGATTGGATTCCCGTCCAAAACAGGAAATATTTCTTGCTTTTCTGATGCACATACAAAGCCGGTGCATGCATCCTCCCATGGAGCATGCCCCGGCTTTCTGAGTTAAATCGCAATCATTATCTCTCCAGATTATGTGAAGCCTCACACGACTATTGTTTTTCTAAGATCCACGACAAGCTCTTCGGCTTCTTCGAGTTTCACCTTCATTTCCTCAGCTGAATACACATGATCCCAGGCAGGGTAAAAGCTGCAGATCCCTTCCTCTCGCTTGAGTGCCTTGATAGAGGCGCTCATTTCCGCCACATCGATGATGATCGGTATATCTGTCCGGACCGGAACCGTATCCCCTATAAAGAAAGCATCCTCAAGTCGATACGACATTTCATCAGCGCTGTGCCCCGCTGTTCGGCAGGCATGGATCGACAGCCCTTCTTCAAGCAGGACCTCATCCCCGCCACCTAAGAGTATGTTGGAATTCTTACTGCTTTATGTTAAAATTGTTAAAGCCGTTAAAACTTATTAATTATTACACATTTCTAGGCTTTGGCTTTCAATTTATACTTTTATAAAAAGGAAAAACCCGCTATTTCTCTAACCATATCTCATCATTTAGGCGATTGATCAGGGGGGCTTCATGAAACGAATTCGAAAAGTGCTTGCTTTCACAATTGCGTCTGTGATGCTCGTCAACACATCTTATGTACAGTCATTACCTGTATTCGCGACTGAATTGCAGAATGAATCACAGCCAACTGTGGAGACGGACAGTGATTCAGCCGGATCTGTATCAGAAACAGGCAGTCCGGAAAATGAAGTAACATCAGAAAGCCCGGATAAGGGAAATCAGCCTGAAGCCGAACCCGGGACTTCGAATTCCAGGGGTGTCCGGGATACATCTGAGGATTCTTCCGAAGAATCCTCTCAGGGAACGGAGCAGGCTGTTTCCGCTGATTCGAATGAATCACAGCCATCCGGGGAGATGGACAGTGATTCAGCCGGATCTGTATCAGAAACAGGCACTCCGGAAAATGAAGCAACATCAGAAAGCCCGGATAAGGGAAATCAGCCTGAAGCCGAACCCGGGACTTCGAATTCCGAGGATGTCCGGGAAACATCTGAGGACTCTGCCGAAGGATCCTCTCAGGGAACGAAGCAGGCTGTTCCCGCTGATTCGGAGGAATCTTCTGAGAAGGAGTACGGAGAATCCTCAGATGACGATAAAGCTGGGAAGGATTCTGTTCCGGAAGAGTCCGGCACTGCAAAAACGGATACAGATCCTGCTGCCGCAGTTTCTGAGAAAGAAGAGGATACGGTCATTCCAAATGTCCGTACAAAGTATGAGGTACAGGGAACCGGTCTGATGGTTACGGCTGATCTTTCTGACCCGGAGGCTGTTCCTGATGACGCGGAACTGATCGTGGAGGAGCTTGGATCTCCGGAAGGAGAACTCTCCTATGCGCTTTATTTCAGGGGAATCCCGGAAGATCAGAACAACAAAAAACTGGGCGGGGAACCCATACAGCTTGACCTTGAGAGCGGTTCGGTAAAGATCCGGATGGCTTTCTCCGATGAGCAGCTCAAGAAGATCCTGAAGACGAAGGCCGGCGGTGATCTTGTCGTCTATGACGCTGATGGAGAACAGATTGCCGCAGAGGTTTCTCTGGAAGAGGAGCTGGTTTCCTTTGATGCAGCGTCTCTCCTTCGCGTCCGGATCGTCAACCGGAAGTACGGAGTGAAGGAAGAGAGCAAACGTGTGCGCTATGCGACGACTTCAGATGGAGTTAAGGTCACGGCAGTCCTCACGGATGCCGCAGCGATTCCGGATGACGCGGAGCTTGTCGTGGCAAAGATCGGTGAATCGGAGAGTGAGCTAGTCTATGACATTTCCTTCATGGGTCCTGAGAAGGATGAATCCGATGAGCTGACGGGAAATACGATCAAGTATGAACCGGAAAAAGGAACAGTCTCCGTCACCATAAAATTTCTGGAGCAGCAGCTCACAGAAAAGCTGGGAGTAGAGGATGCCGGTGAACTGACCGTTATCCATATTCCGGACGGAGAGGCGCCCGAGAGTGTCGAAACAACCGTCTTGCTCGGAGCGGAGACGATCGCATTCGAACTGGAATCGTTCAGTACTCTCATTATCGGAAAATCAACGGATGACCCGAATCCGTTTACCCCTCCTGAGGGTCATGCTTCCTTTACGGATAACGGGGGAAATTATGAGGTTGGATCAACGATCCAGTATCTGCTCGAGCATTTTCAGATCATAATGAGCGATAATGCCAAACTCGACGCCCTCTGCATGGGCTCAGTTCTGATCGGCGGAGATCTTTCCGGATCCGGATCCGGATTTGCGAATGATCTGAAATCAGCGCAGACCGTGAGCTCCTTTATCGCAGGCTCAGTGGCTGGCTTTGCCGGTACTTCGGGCAGCAGGATCGGAGATCATAATCTTGCGCCGCTGTATGTTGGGCCAGAAAACGTCATCATAGGAATAAATACTCAAGGCTCCCCGAACTATACGGTCGCGGGCAGGCAGAATTATAATCAGACGGATTCCCAGGGTATGGCCAACAATGTCTATACTTCAGATGACTATGTTGACTGGGATCAGCTCTACGACGTCGTCAGGCAGGAATCTCAGATGCTGCTCGAACAGGGCGCGACGGGACGCCCGGCAGTAAGCAATGACGGAAAAGTACTTACGATCACCGCCGGTCAACTCGTCACGATCGAATCGCTCGAAGGCGTCGAACAGATCAACATCATCGGTGATATTACTGCAGCGGTCAACACACTGATCAATATCCCGGATCGCGGTGAGATTAATATGCCCGTAGTCACGATCAACGGATCGGACCCCGGAACCGGTGATTCCGGAGAAGGAACGGCATACGTATGGAATATTCCGAATGCTGAGAAGATCAATCTGCCTTCCGGAAACTTCCTTGGGCATCTGATCGCGCCGGATGCCTCCATAAAGCAGACGAGCGGACAGTATACAGGCGGGTTAATTGCGAAAAAGATCGAGACCGGCGCTCAAGGACACAGCTACTGCTACAATGGCGGGAAGCTGATCGGCTCCGAGGAAGGCTTTGCGGCAAATAAGGTATTTGCCAGCGGTATCTGGCCGGCCGGAACGAGTTACACGATTCAGATGACAGCGTTGACGAAAGGAGCTCCGCTTCCCAAAAATGAGTCGGTCGTATTGACGGAAGATAATCCGACAGCTGAGTTTGGAGATCTTCATTTCGACCCGATCAAGGATAAGAATGAGACAGTTCATTATCTCTATCGTGTTAAAGAGGTTGAACCAGGCGATTCGCCGAATGATATCGGATATGATACATCTTACTATAACATTGATGTCGAAGTACAGTATTCCGGTTCGGGAGACGACTGGAAAGCGGAGATCAAACAGACAAAGGTGTCCAAAAACGGGGGGGAATGGGGTGTAATTCCCGCCGGCAAGCAGTTCACCTTTGGATTCACCAACGAGTATTACATCAGTACCACGGCTTCGCTGAAGGCCACAAAGGAGATTGCCGGTAATAATTGGAATTGGGCGGATCACCCGAACGCCCAATTTACTTTCCGGGTAACTCCGAACCCCGGCTCTCCGATGCCGGAAGGGATGACAGTGCTGGAAGGCACGGCGACTGTTTCGAATCCCACGGTGATATTTGATGAGATATCCTTTGACACAGTGGGCACATACAGCTACGAGATCAGTGAAGTGATACCGGAGGAATCTTCGAAGAAAGTTCCGGGAATCGTTTACGACGAAACAGAGCATTATGCTTATGTCAATGTTGAATATGTTGACGGTGAACTAGTGGCGGCTGTGACCTATGACGGCGGCAATGACGAAGTAAAGATCACGAACACCTCCGCTGAAGCGAAGGCAGCGCTGCAGGTAACAAAGGATTTTAACGACTGGGGCAAGGCAGACAGCTTCACCTTCAACCTGGCAGCCGTGACAGAGGGCGCTCCGATGCCGGAGGATACGACGGCGGCCGCATCGGAGGACGCTCCGACGGCAGTCTTCGGCGAGATCACATTTGAAAAGACAGGTGTCTACGAGTACACGATCACCGAGGTAAACGACGGCGCGGACGGCGTGACCTATGACACGACACTGCACAGGGTGGTGGTCACAGTCTCGAAGGCAGGGGAAAATACGAACGCGCTCACAGCTGAAGTTAAGTATGACGGTGCGGACAGCCTAATCATTACAAATACGTATGCTTCGACAAAAGCCGAGATCAAGGCAACAAAAAACTTCAATGCCTGGAACATGGCAGAGAGCTTTACCTTCAACCTGGCAGCCGTGACAGAGGGCGCTCCGATGCCGAAGAATACGACAGCGGTCGCGACGGAGGACGATGTCGACGCGAAATTCGGCGAGATCATCTTTGAGAAGGCAGGCACATACGAGTATACGATCACTGAGGTGAATAACAGCGTGGAAGGCGTGGCCTATGACACGACACCCCACAGTGTGGTGGTCACAGTCTCGAAGGCAGAGGATGATACGAACGCATTGACAGCTGAGGTCAAGTATGACGGCGAGGACAGCCTGATCATCACGAACACATTTGCGGGAGCGAAGACGACGCTGCAGGTAACAAATGCATTTAACGACTGGGACAAGGCAGAGAGCTTTAGCTTCAACCTGGCAGCAGTGACAGAGGGCGCTCCGATGCCGAAGAATACGACAGCGGTCGCAACGAAGGACGCTCCGACGGCAGTCTTTGGAGAAGTCAGCTATAACGAACCAGGTACCTATGAATACACGATCACCGAGGTAAACGATGGTGCGGACGGTGTGACCTATGACACGACACCGCACAAGGCCGTCGTGACAGTCACAAAGGGCGAGGACAATAAGCTGACGGCGGTCGCGAAATATGACGGTGCGGACAGCCTGATCATTACGAATACGTATGCTTCGACAAAGGCGGAGATCAAAGCGACAAAGCAGTTCAATGACTGGAGCAAGGCAGACAGCTTCACCTTCAATCTGGCGGCAGTGACGGAAGGTGCCCCGATGCCGGAGAATACGGCGGCGGTCGCAACAAAGGACGCAGTCGACGCGAAATTCGGCGAGATCATCTTTGAGAAGGCAGGCACATACGAGTATACGATCACTGAGGTGAATGACGGCGTGAAAGACGTGACCTATGACACGGCCCCCCACAGTGTGGTGGTCACAGTCACGAAGGCAGAGGATGATACGAACGCGCTCACGGCGGAAGTCAAGTATGACGGTGCGGACAGCCTGACAATTACGAATACGTATACATCGACAAAGCCGGAGATCAAAGCGGCAAAGGCGAAGATCAAGGTGACAAAAAGGTTCAATGACTGGAGCAAGGCAGAGAGCTTTACTTTCAATCTGGCGGCAGTGACAGAGGACGCTCCGATGCCGGCAAATACAAAAGCAATCGCGAGGAAAGACGCAGTAACTGCAAGCTTCGGCGAGATCACTTTTGAAAAGGCAGGTGTCTACGAGTACACGATCACCGAGGAGAACAGTGTTATCCCGTATGTGACGTATGACACAGCACAGCACAAGGTCGTGGTAACAGTGACCAGGGCAGACGATGAGACGAACGCGCTCACAGCTGCGGTCTCCTATGACGGCGAAGCAAGCCTTACCATCACGAATAAATATGAAGCGAAGTGTGAACTGGTGATCAGGAAAGCCTTCGCGGGATACAGAGTACAGGTCCCGCCGACACTCAGCTTTACGGTGAAAGGACCGAACAGATTTGAGCAGACTGTATACTACACTGAGTTCATCAACGGAAGCTATTCGTTCAAGAACCTGGAACCCGGAACATACACTGTGACGGAGAACAATGCGAATGTGAGCGGATATGTCCTTACAACTACTTATACAGTGAACGGTGCTGCTGTACAGAAGACGGCAGACGTTAAGCTTGAGCCTAATGTGACAGGAAAGATCAATATTACGAACACGTACAACAAGGAAGAGAAACATACACCGAAGAAGTCGGCGAAGACAGGAGACACGACGAATACGGCGAAGACAGGAAACAAGACGAATGCGGCAAAGACAGGAGACACGACGAATGTGGCGCTCCCGTCTGTGACCGGTGCACTGTCACTGCTGATGATCGCATACATCCTGCTCTCGAATAAGAAACGCAGAGACGCAAAATAATCGAGACGCCCCTGGTGGCCCCTGGTGCCTGTCACTGTGAACAACCGTTCACAGTGACAGGCACTTATACTTGCAGCCTTTCCGCTCAAATGTAAGCGTATAATCCGCTGTGTCTTTTATTGAGTGTCCATATATGATTCAATACAACCATCTATGGGAAAATGTCCGGTAACTCAATCTTATATGAAATGCCAAAATACTCCAGCCGCAGCCGAAGCGGCCGGGGTGCTTTCCAGTTGTATAACAAGATGCTGTCCGTTCCTGTTGCCAGCTCCGCGGCCTGCATCTCTCCCGATCGCACAGGAGCCTTCCAGATCATATTTTGATAGTAGTTCCCGGTTTTGTAAAAAAAATCCCTTCGCCGGCCAGGCCCTGGAAGTCCTCAGCGAACTGTGCGATTGCCGTATCAATCGCCGCATTTCTGACGAGTCCATCCATAACATCGGGCGCGGCAGTCACTGCCTTCACGCCGTATCCGGTCAGTTCAAGAATCTGCCGGCTGTTCTTGAAGCCGGTTTCCAGAAGACCGCTGTCAGAAACGACTCTACAGGGAGACGTTTTTTGTGGCAACGACATCCACGCCTGTGCCGCACACATTTTCAATCACTATATCGCCGATGCGGACCGGTGCAGGTGCTTTGACATGGTTGATGGCGTCCATACAGTCAAAGATCTTTTCCTTAGGGATATTGCCTTTGGTCTTGACGCTGCATCGTTCCTTATACATATTCTTTTCCTCCAATTACTCTGCAGTATGCCTGAACTGGCATTACTTCTCAACGACCATCGTAAATTTCTCCCAGGGAATATCCACTTCCGCGCCATTATTGATGATCTCATCCACATGCATGAGGAGCGGATAATCATCCAGGCTTACCACACCGCGTGCTGCCAGTTTTTTGACAGCTCTTGCAGTTCTGGTCGCAATGACGATGGACTCGAGGGTGACGCCCTTGAGTTCTTCCATGGCGTGGTCAAAAGTCAGGCCTCTGCCGAGAAGAGTTCCGATCTTGCGGGTGCGGTCGCCGAAGACGGTGACATACAGGTCGCCTGCACCATGGATGATGTTCTCAGGGCCGCCGCCGATCAGATTCAGCAGCCGCATCATCTCTTTGACGCCCTGTCCGAAGAGGGCCGCCTGGGAATTATAGTGGACGGCGCCGATCTTTCCGTCCCGCTTTTCTGCAAGGCCAACAGAAAGGGATACGCCCAGGGCGTAGGCATTCTTCATGGCCACTGCGCACTCCACACCGACAACGTCAGTGGAGAGGCTGATGTGATAATAGTCAGTTGCAAGCAGGGCTTTGATCTTTTTTAAGGTCTCCATGTCTTTGCCGCAGAATGCAACATGGCTGTCATCGTGATCCGCCAGTTCATAGCTGGTGCAGGGGCCGCCGATCGCGTTGAAATTGATGTGCTTCCCTGCGGGCTGGCGCTGCTCGAAAATAGTGGGATAGGGGACCAGTGTGCCGTCCTCGAGGTCGACCATGCCTTTGGTGACGGTCAGGAGCGGAACCTCTTCAGGCAGGACCGGAAGGATCTCGTCACAGAACCAGTCGAGACCGAAGCTGCTGACGCCGCCCAGGATCAGGTCTGCACCTTCCAGTGCCTCCTGCAGTTCCTCGATCTGATAGTATTTGATCCCGTCATGCAGGGTTCTCTTCAGTGTGATGTGGAAATTATCCTTGCGGAGACCGTCGATGATATCCCTGTCCAGAGGGGAGCCTACAAGTCTTACCTCGTGGCCGTTTTCAAAGGCGGGGAATGTGATTGCCGAGTTCATCTGTCCTGCACATACGAATGTAATAATGCTCATGTTTTTCCTCCTTAAATTGTTGTCGTGATTTTTCTAAAAACAAGTGTATCGCCGTTGGTTTGTGTTCGTTTTTCTGGTATGAAATTAACATGCAATCCGGCACATGTCAAACTCATGAAAGCCAGTAAATATAAGGGGTTTTCGCCATTTTTTATTAATATTTATTGTTTGATTAACAATCAGATAACCGTCTGATGTCGTAAAAAAAGCTTCATGGATTCTAAAAGTGCCTTTTTACGTGCACTATCTTGCATGCCGTATTAATCACTGATATTATATTAATAATCAAAATGTACTTTTGATTAATAAAAGCAGCCTGTCTCCTGTTAATCAAAATAAATCAAAAAGATTTCTTTTACAGCTGCGGCGGGCAATGGAAGCGATCCTGCTTACAGGCTATTGAGGGGAAACTGCCTGTATTTTCAAAAGGAGGATACAGATGGGCAAGAGAAACAAAGTAACAACAAGGGACATCGCTGAATACGCGGGCGTTTCCCAGTCAACAGTCTCCATGATCCTGAGCGAAAAGAAAAACGTCTCCTTCGGAGAGGAGACAGTACAGAAAGTAAAGAAAGCAGCCAGGACACTCGGTTATAATAAACCTGGCAAAAAGAAGCGGACACCGGACCAGTCTCTTTCGAAGACCATCATGATCCTGTGCCCGACGGTTTCCAACGGCTATTACAACGCTGTCATTCATTCTATTGTTGAGAAGGCACAGGAATATGGCTACACATCCCTGACAGCTGTGACTTTCCGAAGTGCAGAGCGGGAAGACGAGTATTTCAGGCTTTTCTCCGAAAATGAACTCGCCGGTGTGATCTCCCTTTATCCTCTGACAAAATATACCGAAGCCAACGCTCTCGCAAAGCGCATACCGGTGGTTCTGATTGGAGACAAGCCGGAAGGGATCCGTTTCAGTTCCGTGGAACTGGACAGCCAGAAACCGGGATGGATGATGGCAGAACACCTGGTGCAGCTGGGCCACCGGCACATCGCCTTTATCTCCGGCCCGGTCGTCAAAAAAGAGATCAGCCGCACGCGCAGGCTGGCAGGATTTCAGCAATACTATAGGGAAGCGGAGCTTGATCCGGCCTGGATCAAACTCTTCTGTCCTACACTGAAAGCTTACGCAGACTATCCGCACACCGGAGCAGAGTACCAGGCCGGCTATGACATGACCATCCGCGCTCTGGATGCAGATACACCTGCCACAGCTTTTGTCGGCAACAGCGACGACATCGCTTTCGGCATTCTGGCTGCTCTTGCTGATCGGGGAATCCGGGTCCCGGAAGACATCAGCGTCGCCGGATTTGACAACCATCGTCTCTCCGGTATGCCGCAGATTGCCCTTACGACTGTTGAACACTCCTCCTGGCAAAAGGGACAGAATGCAGTAGAAATGATCTATCGAAAAAACACCCGCCGGGAAGCGGGTGTTGAATCGGGACTGATCATCCGTATGGAATATGAACCGAAGCTGATCGTCCGCAGGACCACTGGAAAGACATCAGCTTATTCCTTCCACTCCTGAAAGACACCAATGATAAACAAGCCGGTACACTCCCTTCATCGGAGCCTGTACCGGCTGTTCTAAGCTATATCACGACTATCAACTGTCCCAAAAGTGTCCCGACTTCCCGCCCGGAATCTTCGGAAGTCCAGTAAATTCAAGGGTCTCAGGCAAAAGGGAATACCCTGCCGTGGCAGTTTATCATAAATCATATCCTCATGTACCTGGCATCCCGAAAGCTCCCTATCTTTTTTATCTCCCCTTTTTTCTGAAGCTGTCCAAGTACCAGCTCCACTGTTCTTACACTGATATCAGGGACTTTCTCTGCTATTTCCTGCTTTGAGATCGGCACCAGCGAATTCAGCACAACAGCTCTCACTCTTTCTGATTTTTTTGCTTTATGCAACGCATCATCGATAAAGCGGTCATCCAGTTCCTTGTAGCAGCGATACAGAATCTGCATGAAATTGATCATAAAAGGGGTGTAGTCATTTTCATTGCTGTGCCAGTTGAGCGACGACTTCTCCAGTGCCTCGTAATACGCTTCCCTGTACCTGTTAATCTGCTGTTCTATGGAAATATACCTGCCGATATCGTAGCCATGCTTATACAGAAGAAGGATTGTGAGCAGTCTGGACACCCTGCCGTTTCCATCCGAAAAGGGGTGAATGCACAAAAAATCCAGAACAAGGCATGGGATCACAAGCAAAATCGGGATATCGTCATCCTGCCTGGCATCCATGTAAGCCAGAATAAGCTGTTCAATCGCATCAGGCGTCTCTGCTGCTTCTACAGGTCTGAATCTAACCCGCCG
>CACZXG010000045.1 GCA_902785055.1 uncultured Lachnospiraceae bacterium | reverse complement strand
ACATTATACCAAAAAGGGAGGTCAATGCTCTTTTTATTTGAATCTCCCATAAAATCAAGGCTTATGAACTAAAAACAGGTAGTGAACTTGACACTACCAGCGCGCTAAAGGGGGGATTGATATGAAAATCCGGCTTCTTTTTCGGGGATGGGTGGAGTATAATATCGTGGAGATTATATGTGCATCCGTCAATGAGAGCACATGATAATGAATATTACGGGAAGAACGAGGATATTTAAATGAACAGGAAACTGACAGCAGCGATTCTGTGCTGCGTGATGGCTGCGCTGACAGCGTGCGGAGGAAAGGGCGACAAGAAAGCGGAGGAGAGCGCCGCGGAAGCTGTTACGGAAGAAGCAGCGGTGGTGGAGACCTATACTCCCGCAGTCCATGAGGAAGGCAAATATTATGTCGGGATCATCCAGCAGTCCCCCAATGAGGCACTCAGCAGTGCGTCCCAGGGATTTCAGGATGAACTCAAGGATCTTATGGGAGATGATGTTGAGATCGACTACAAGGTCGCGGATGGCACGGAACCCGGATGCGACGTTATCATCGATCATTTCCTTCAGGATAAGGACGATCTCATTCTGGCAGGAGGCACGCTGGCACTCAAACGCGCTTATAACGCGACGAAAGATGTCCCCATCATCGGGACCGGCATCACGGATTTCCTCCTCGCGGGCGGCGTGAGCAGTGTCGGTGAGCCCGGAGGAAATGTCACGGGAATTTCAGATCTGCCTCCCATGAAGACGCAGGAGGAGTTCCTGTTAAATGTGGCGGACGGAGATACCATCGGCATTGTATATTGCAGCGAAGAAATGAACTCAGGTTTCCAGGTCAAGCTCATGAAGAGCTATCTCGATGACGACGGTGTGGATTACAAAGAGTACCCTTTCAGCGATGAAAGCGGAGTTGAGAGTGCCGTCACAAAGGCATGCGAGGAGTGCGGCACACTATATCTGCCCAACGATGACGCACTTTCGAGAAATATGGGCATGATAACGAGGGTCTCTCTTGAAAAGGGAAGGAAGGTCTTCGGCTCCTCTGAGAGCATGTGCAGAGACGGCGCCCTGGCCGCTTACGGTATTGATTATTACGAGATGGGCAAGCGTACCGCTGAAATGGCATATGATGTAATGATCTACGGCATCGACAAAGCGGACGAGTACAACAATGAGGATTGGGAGGCCGATGATTACGAGGAGAGAGGAGATATCTCCAAGATCTCTATCGACCGCATGCGCGATACGGCAAACGCGTATTATAATCCCGTGACCGCAGGAAAACTCGGATGGACTCCCAACGGCTCCTACACGGAAGTGGAAGTAGAAGCGGAAGAGACAGCGGCGCAGAGCGGAACAAACTGAAGGTGTGAACCGCAGGAAACGGATCGACAGATAAGCTTGACGTAAGAGGGACGGGAATGAAACTGCTTTTGGCGGAAGATGAGCCGGCTATGTCCGAGGCTGTTACGGATATACTGGAATACCACAGGTACCAGGTGGATGCTGTTTATGACGGGATCGAGGCACTGGATTATATTCATGCCGGCAGTTATGACGGGATCATCCTTGATGTTATGATGCCGGGCAAGAGCGGCCTGGAAGTGCTTTCACAGATCAGAAAGGAAGGGTGCCGTACACCGGTGCTTCTTCTGACGGCGAAGTCCCAGATCGAGGACCGCATTGAAGGACTCGACGCGGGAGCGGATGACTATCTTGTAAAACCTTTCGCTATGGGCGAACTTCTTGCAAGGATCAGGGCGATGCTCCGCCGCAGGGAGGAGTATCAGCCGGATGAAAGGAAATTCGGGGACCTGGTACTTGACAGCGGAAGCTCGGAGCTGCGCTGCGGCAGCCGCGCGGTGGTCCTGCCCAAACTGGAATACCAGATGATGGAAACCCTGATGCTCAATCACGGGATCTATCTCTCTTCCGAGGATCTTCTGGAGAAGGTCTGGGGATATGACACGGAAGCGGACATAGGCGCGGTATGGGTATATATTTCCTATCTCAGAAAACGGATCGCGTCAGTGGGATCCGGCGTAAAGATCACCGCGAAGAGAAATATCGGTTACACGCTTACATTTTAAGCAGGAGAGAATATGGTCAGGACGCTGCAGATCAAATTTGTCAAAACAGCAATGACGGCCATTTCTGTCCTTCTGCTGGCGGTGATCTGCGCGATCAGCGGGATCTATTCCTTCGATGTATACAGGAAGGAAAAGAATACTGCCGAGATGCTGGCTGATAACGGAGGAACGCCTGATTTCATGAAAATGAAACAGGACCGGCCGGACAGGACAGAACCCATAAAGCCGTTTGACGGGGGCAGGATGTCTCCCGACGACGTGATGGCTGTCAGGTACTTTATAATCCGCTATGATACTGACGGAGGGATCGAATCCGCGGAAACCGGCAGCATATATTCTGTTACTGACGAAGAGGCAATGGAATATGGAGAGAAGGTCATCGCCGGAGGAAAGCAGTCCGGGATCATCGGACATTTCATGTATTCTCTGAAAAGCAGCGAAGACGGAAAGACAGCGGCATTTGTCGATGTCTCATCCCAGATCTCATCGATCGTCTCGGTGATCGTGATCTCACTGATCATCACGGCCATCGCATGGATCCTGATGTTTGTATTGGTGAGCGTTCTCTCACGCAGAGCGATCGCGCCTATCGCCGAGAACATCGTCAGACAGAAGCAGTTTGTCACCAATGCCGGCCACGAACTTAAGACACCTCTGGCTATTATAATGACCAACACGGAGGCGCTTGAACTGTTTAACGGGGAGAGCAAATGGACCCGGAACATCAAAGCGCAGACCCGGAGGCTGAATGATCTCATGCAGAACCTCCTGACCCTGTCAAAGATGGACGAGGCGGATCTCAATCTCCCGATGCAGGATTTTGACCTCGGAGCGCTGATAGGGGAAACGGCCGCCCCCTTTGAGGAGCCTGCCCGCGAAAAAGGACTTACGCTCAGCGTGGAGACACCGCAGATCACGGTGAAAGCGAACCGCGACAGCATGGGACAGCTGATCGGAATCCTTATGGACAATGCGGTAAAATATACACCGGAGGGCGGCAGTATCCTGCTGACGGCTTTCACGGAAGGAAATTCCGTGATCCTCAGGGAGCAGAATACAGTCTCTCCTGAAGACCGTGAGGAGAACCCGGAGCGCCTGTTCGACCGCTTCTATCGAAGAGATGAGGCCAGGACGCAGAAAAAAGGCGGGTACGGGATAGGACTGAGCGCGGCGCGCGCGATCGCGGCTGCCAATCGTGCCCAAATCAGTGCAGCGTACTTGGAACAAAACATTGTTTTTACTGTTAAATTAATGGTTTAGATGATATAATACTTAATTGTTGAAATACATTTTTTATGACTAACCCGGCGCAGACAGGCGTTCGGTCCGGGGCAAGGGGTCTGAGACTAAGGCTAGATAGTTTTAACATGAAAGGGAGGTTTCAGAGATGGACAGTAAGAAGAAGGCAGAAATCCTGAAAGGAGTCATTCTATCAAGATATAAGAGTATCCGGCAGTTTGCCGTCGTGATGAATATTCCTTACAGTACGCTTATCACGGCATTGGAGAGGGGAGTTGACGGAATGGCTTACAGCACGGTCATCCGGATCTGCGAAGCACTATCCCTTAATCCGCTGGATTTCACGCCCCTGGAGGAGGGGAATTCACTGTCCTCTCAGATCGCGACGCGCAGAGTGATGGAAAAGTATTGGAAACTTAACAAAAACGGAAGGAAGAAAGTCCTTGATATCATGGAGGATTACACACATATTCCGGAGTACCTGGAAGAAAAGGAAGACTAAGATCTGACCATTTTTACAATTAGAGGTGATTATGCAGTTTGATTATCTGATCGTTGGAGCAGGGTTATACGGAGCAGTGTTTGCTCATGAAATGAAAAAAGCCGGGAAACAGTGTTATGTGATCGACCGCAGGGACCATATCGCCGGTAATATTTACACGGAGAAGAAGAACGGGATCAATGTGCATCGCTACGGCGCGCATATCTTTCACACTTCCGACAAGGAAGTCTGGAATTATGTACAGAACTTCGCGGAGTTCAATAATTACATAAACTGCCCTGTGGCGCGGTATAAGGATGAGCTCTACAACCTTCCTTTTAATATGAACACATTCAGCAAGATGTGGAATATACAGACTCCGGCTCAGGCGATGGAGATCATCGAGAAGCAGAGACGCGAGGCGGCGGTCGAGAATCCTTCCAACCTTGAGGAGCAGGCACTCTCCCTGGCGGGCAGAGATGTTTACACCAAACTGATCAAGGGTTATACGGAGAAGCAGTGGGGCAGGGACTGCAAAGAGCTTCCTTCTTTCATTATTAAGAGGCTGCCTTTCCGCTTTACTTTTGACAACAACTACTTCAATGACCCCTACCAGGGCATTCCGAAGGGCGGATACACAGGAATCGTCGAGAAACTCCTGGAAGGCATTCCCGTAGAGCTGGGCGTTGATTTCAAGAAGGCAGTGAAGGAAGTTCCCGCGCAGAGCGGAGAAGGCACAGTCTTTGAGATGAACGGCAGCACATTCGCTAAGGTCCTCTACACCGGCATGATCGATGAGTTCTTTGATGACTGCTTCGGCCCGCTGGAGTACCGCTCCCTGAGATTTGAGAGCGAGGAACTCCCTGAGGTCGATAACTTCCAGGGCAATGCGGTCGTTAACTACACCGAGAGAGAAATCCCCTTCACAAGGATCATCGAGCACAAGTTTTTCGAGTTCGGAAAAGATTCCGAGACAGGAGAGCCGGTCAGGGGCACGATCATCACCAGAGAGTACCCCGCGACATGGGAGAAGGGCATGGAGCCTTACTACCCTGTCAACAACGATCAGAACAACGCGGTGTATGAGAAGTACCACGCGCTGGCACTGGAGAAGAAGAACGTGCTGTTTGGCGGAAGACTCGGCCTGTACAAATATTTTGACATGGACAAGGTGATCAGAGCTTCCCTGGACGCAGCTGCGGAGGAACTTGGAAAGTGATGGCCTGAAGCGGCCGGGATCAACAAAAGTGATATTAAGGATGCAGCCCGTGAATTCTGACGGGCTGCATCTGTTAAATTACTATTGACTACAGAGAATAAGTATGTTACTTTAATATTCGAGATTGTAACAGGTCTTTTTTTTATGCACTAAAAAAGGCCTGATAGTAATGAAAATCCACGCGGAGGTGACACGTTATGCGTACAAGAATTACATTATCCTGCACAGAGTGCAAACAGCGCAACTACAATACTACTAAGGACAAGAAAACTCATCCTGAGAGAATCGAGACCAAGAAATACTGCAGATTCTGCAAGAGACACACTACTCATAAGGAAACAAAGTAATTAAGAGGTAAGGTCAAATGAGCAAAAACGACAGTACGGCCAAGCAGTCCAAACTCAGCACCTTCTGGAAGGGTGTAAAGGCTGAATTTAAGAAGATCATATGGCCGGATCGGGATACGCTTGTGAAACAGCTGATCGCGGTACTGTGCGTTACCGTTGTTACCGCGCTTCTGATTGCGGTCATTGATTTCGGCGCACAGAATCTGATCGAGTGGCTTACAACGTTTAAAGCGAACTGACAGATGAGGTAAATCGATGGCAGAGAAAAATTCAGAGCACCGCAGCGGCGGTGTCCGTGTAAAAACGGGCGTGCTTCCGGGTGTCCGCGAGATCAGAAGGCCTGATTTTACCAAGAAGGCTGCTGATATTGAGAAGGCGGAGGCCGAGAGGGTCCTAAAGCAGGGAGAAGCCAATACAGACGCGGCAGATGAGGCTGCTGTAAGGGCATCTTTGGAGGCACAGGAGTCCGGCGGTGAAGAGTCGCAGCTTGATGAGAGCGCGATCACGGACGAGGCTCTCTGGTATGTGGCTCACACTTATTCAGGATATGAGAACAAGGTGAAGATCAATATTGAGAAGACGATCGAGAACCGTCACCTTGAGAACCAGATCTTTGAGGTCAGGGTTCCCATGCAGGATGCAGTCGAGGTTAGAAACGGCACTCGCAAGACCGTATCCAAGAAGATGTTCCCCGGCTATGTCCTTGTCAATATGATCATGAACGACGACACATGGTATGTTGTACGCAATACCCGCGGAGTTACGGGATTCGTGGGACCGGGAAGCAAACCGGTGCCGCTGACCGAAGCGGAGATGAAGAGCCTCGGCATTCAGACCGGCAGCATCACTGTGGATTTCGAAGTCGGCGATTCTGTTACAGTCGTGGCAGGAATCTGGAAGGATACCGTCGGACAGGTTCAGAAGATCGATCTCGGCAAACAGACGACCACGATCAAGGTGGAAATGTTCGGAAGCGAGATCCCCGTTGAGATCAGTTTTGCGGAAGTTCGGAAAATGAGCTGACGCGAAGAGAATCTACTATAGTTATATGAGGCGGGCCGCGCCCGTCTGATATATAGAAACTGACGGCATTGCCGTCACAAACAGTGGGAGCAGCGAAGACGCTGCGCACAGTACCACAAAGGAGGAAACAATGGCTAAGAAAGTAACTGGTTACATCAAATTGCAGATTAAGGCCGGCAAGGCAACTCCTGCTCCGCCGGTAGGTCCTGCTCTTGGACAGCACGGTGTTAACATCATGGAATTCACCAAGCAGTTCAACGCCAAGACCGCTGACATGGGTGATCTGATCATCCCTGTCGTTATCACTGTCTACTCTGACAGATCTTTCAGTTTCATCACCAAGACTCCGCCGGCACCTGTTCTTCTTAAGAAGGCAGCAGGCCTGCAGAAGGCATCCGGTGTTCCGAACAAGCAGAAAGTCGGCTCTGTCACCAAGGATCAGATCAAAGAGATCGCCGAGATGAAGATGCCCGACCTCAACGCCGCTTCTCTTGAAGCTGCTATGAGCATGATCGCCGGAACAGCCAGAAGCATGGGAATCACAGTCCAGGACTGAGCTACACACAGGAGGAATAGAAGATGAAGCACGGAAAGAGATATGCGGAAGTTGCCAAGAAGGTAGACCGCACTAAATTATATGAGCCTGAAGAGGCAATCGCTCTTGCAAAGGAAACTGCAGCAGCGAAGTTTGATGAGACTGTCGAGATCCACATCCGCACAAGCTGCGACGGCCGTCACGCCGACCAGCAGATCCGCGGAGCGGTAGTTCTTCCCGCAGGTATCGGCAAGAAGGTCAGAGTTCTGGTGTTCGCCAAGGGCGCTAAGCTCGACGAGGCACAGGAAGCAGGCGCTGATTTCGTAGGCGGCCAGGAGCTTCTTCCCAGGATCCAGAATGAAGGCTGGCTGGATTTTGACGTAGTAGTTGCTACACCTGACATGATGAGCGTTGTCGGCCGTCTCGGCCGTATCCTTGGTCCTAAGGGTCTGATGCCCAACCCCAAGGCAGGCACAGTTACCATGGATGTCGCTAAGGCAGTCAAGGACATCAAGGCAGGTAAGATCGAGTACAGGCTGGACAAGTCCAACATCATCCACTGCCCTATCGGCAAGGCTTCCTTTACAAAGGAACAGCTTATGGAGAACTATGACGCTCTGATGGCAGCAATCGTGAAAGCGAAACCCGCTGCAGTCAAGGGTCAGTATCTCAAGAGCATCTCCATCGCGACCAGCATGGGCCCCGGCGTAAAGGTGATCGCAAACCGTTATTAAGTCATGAAATGGAAAGGAGTTCCCGGGAGGAACTCCTTTTCTTACCTTAAAGGATAATATCCCATCTGATCAGGAGGAGAACCGTGTTCGGAAGCAGTAAAACGAAAGCATATATTCTGGCTGCCATGATCGCAGCAGCGGTGCCGGCCTGGTCCGTGACGCTGCCTGTCCTGGCAGAAACATCCGGAGGACAGGAAAACTGGATGCGGGCAGCAGCTGAGGAGGTGCTTAGGGAAGCGGAGCCGATCAAACGGGAATTCCGCAGAAGAGCCGCGGATCCTGAGGGCGCTTCTGTGGTCATCTCTTCTTCGGGGAAAGCCCTGACCCGGGAAGACGGAAAATGGGTAACGCCCGGAGAGCAGCCGGAATCGGACCGGGAGATTTCGATCGTATTTGTGGGGGATATCATATTTGAGACAGGACAGAACCCCTGGAGTTCCATCGCTTATTCAGACGGGATCAGAGCCTGTTTCGACGATGAGACCTGGGATACGCTCACCGGAGCGGATTTTTTGGTGGTCAACAACGAATTTCCCTACACAGACAGGGGAACTCCCACCCCCGGCAAAACTTTTACTTTCCGGTGTCCTCCTTGGACGGCGGAATGGCTGGGAGAGATGGGAACGGATATAGCAGCTCTCGCCAACAATCACGTCTATGATTACGGCGAGCAGGGCGCAATGGATACTTTTGACGCCCTTGATAAGCAGGAGATCCCGTATATCGGCGCGGGCCGGAACATCGATGACGCGTCCCAAACGGCATATTGCATCGCGAACGGAACGACAATCGCTATTCTCAACGCGACTGAGATCGAGAGATATGAGAATCCGGACACCAGGGAAGCGGGGGAGGACAATCCCGGCGTATTCCGTATGCTGGATACTTCCTGGCTCTGTGACAAGGTCCGCGAGGCGAAAGAAAAGGCAGATCTCTGCATAGTCTATGCCCATTGGGGAACGGAGAAAATGCCCTACGCCGATTGGAGCCAGACCACGAAAGCAGAAGAACTGGCGGAGGCCGGTGCGGATCTCATCGTCGGATCCCATCCCCATGTCCTTCAGAATATTGAGTATGTGGACGGCGTTCCTGTATTCTACAGCCTGGGCAATTACTTTTTTGGCGCGGCAGCACGGGATACCGGAGTGCTCAGAGTTACCGTGAACACCCAAGACCCCTCTATCAGCGCCCTTCAGTTCATTCCGATGCTTCAATACCGGGGAGTGAGCACGATGGAAGGAAGCGAGAAGGAGAGAGTGCTCGATGAGATGAGGAGTGTCTCTCCGGGAGTCTCCATCGACGGCGATGGGTATTTTACAGAAGAATAAGCGTCAAAATATAAATACAGCTCTTGACAAATGAAAAAGTTAATGATAAGATTCGAAAGGTTATAAGCCAAGCCGAAGACAGCAGGTGCCGCAAGGCGTAAAGAGTGATCTGCCTGCCGAGGATGTGGAAACACAGGAAGGCGCGCCGCTGCGCGCTGAATGTGGATATGAATTTTCACCCGTCTTCGCGAAGACGGGTTTTTCTTCGTTTCGGCTCCAAAATCTATAAGGAGGTAACAAAATGGCAAAGGTTGAATTGAAACAGCCGGTCGTCAAGGAGATTTCCGCAGCGATCGACGGCGCACAGTCTGTGGTACTGGTTGACCACAGAGGTCTGACAGTTCAGCAGGATACAGAGCTCCGCAAACAGCTCCGCGAGGCTGGTGTCACTTATAAGGTTTATAAGAACACCATGATGAACTTCGCGTTCAAGGGCACAGATTGCGAAGGTCTTTCCGATCTTCTGAACGGTCCCAGCGCACTGGCAGTTTCTAAGGACGATGCTACAGCTCCCGCACGTATTCTCTGCGAGTTCGCCAAGAAGGCTGACAAGCTCGAGATCAAGGGCGGTGTTGTAGAAGGCAAGGTGGTGGATCCCGCAGGACTCGGTGAGGTCGCGAAGATCCCGTCCAGAGAAGTTCTTCTGGGCAGACTGTTCGGCAGCTGGCAGGCTCCGATCTCCAGTTTCGCACGCGTTATCAAGCAGATCGCGGAGAAGGATGGAGAGGCAGCTCCTGCAGAGGCATAATACTTCTGCAAAGTATTCTTATTTTAGAAGTTTTATTTCAAACTAATTTACATGGAGGTAAATACAATGGCAAAGTTAACAAATGCTGAGATCATCGATGCGATCAAAGAGCTTACTGTTATGGAACTTAATGAGCTGGTTAAGGCTTGTGAAGAGGAATTCGGCGTATCCGCAGCTGCAGGTGTTGCAGTAGTAGCAGCCGGCCCCGCTGAGGCAGTTGAAGAGAAGACTGAGTTTGATGTCGAGCTGACAAGCTTCGGCGCTCAGAAGATCAAGGTTATCAAGGTTGTCCGTGAGATCACCGGCCTTGGCCTGAAGGAAGCTAAGGAAGCTGTTGAGGGCGCTCCCAAGGTAATCAAGGAAGCAGTTGCCAAGGATGAGGCTGAGGCTATCAAGGCTAAGCTTGAGGAAGTTGGAGCTACCGTTACTATCAAGTAATTGACTCTTTTTCGAACAATGAACTCTATGATCCGGCTGTCCGCAAGGGCGGCCGGATTTCATATCCATAAGCAGACAGTTACAATCAGGAGAACGGAAATTAATACTTCGTTTACAAAACTTTAAAAAATAATTATTGACTGCTGGACAATGCGATGATAGAATATTATTCGCATCTTTTTCGCATGCCTAGATTTTGTGCTGCCCGAAAATAGTTTTCAGGCGTCAAAAAAGCGGCCGGCATGCGCAGACACATTTTTTATATAGATTCAATACAATACGGGGTGAACCAGATGGAAAAATACAGGATACATCCTATAGGGGAAGGCAAGAGCATGCGCATGAGCTATCAGCGCCAGAAGGAAGTGCTGCCCATGCCCAACCTGATCGAAGTGCAGACGGATTCATACAAGTGGTTTCTTGAGAAGGGTCTGCAGGAGGTCTTTGATGACATCTCTCCGATCGAGGATTTCAGTGGAAGGCTCAGCCTTTCTTTCGTGAGTTACAAGCTCTGCGAAGACAAGGTCAAGTATTCTATTGAGAAGTGCAAGGAAAGAGACGCCACGTATGCGGCTCCTCTTATGGTTACTGTGCGCCTTTTCGACAAGGAGAATGATAAGGAATTCAAGGATCAGGAGATCTTCATGGGAGATCTGCCCCTGATGACAGACACGGGCACCTTTGTGATCAATGGCGCTGAGCGTGTAATCGTCAGCCAGCTTGTCCGTTCCCCCGGTATCTACTACGGTATTGATAAGGATAAATTCGGCAAGAAGCTCTTCTCCTGCACCGTCATTCCCAACAGGGGCGCATGGCTGGAGTATGAGACAGATGCCAATGATGTCTTTTATGTGAGAGTGGATCGCACAAGGAAAGTTCCTGTGACGGTCCTCATCAGAGCGCTCGGGATCGGCACCGACGAGGAGATCCTTGATCTCTTCGGAGATGAGCCTAAGATCCGCGCCAGCTTTATAAAGGATATCTCCAACAACTATGAGAGCGGCCTTCTTGAACTGTACAAGAAGATCCGCCCCGGCGAGCCGCTTTCCGTGGAGAGCGCAGACAGCCTGATCAACGCGATGTTCTTCGATCCCCGCAGATATGATCTGGCGAAGGTCGGCAGATATAAATTCAATAAGAAGCTTGCGCTCAGGAACCGTATCAAGGGCCTGACTCTTGCAGAGGACGTCGTGGACGAGGCGAACGGCGATATCCTCGGAACGGCCGGTGAGGTTGTCACCAGGGAGATGGCAGACGAGATCCAGAATTCAGCGATCCCTTACGTCTGGGTCCGCGCTGAGGAGAGAAACGTTAAGGTTCTCAGCAACCTTATGGTCGACATCACACACTATGTGGATTGTGATCCCGATGAACTGGGCATCACTGAGCTTGTGTATTATCCCGCACTCAGAGAGATCCTTCTTCAGTTCCAGGACAACGACGATCCGGAAGCACTTGCGGAAGCCCTTAAAAAGAGCGTTCACGAGCTGATCCCCAAGCATATTACAAAGGAAGACATTCTTGCTTCCATCAACTACAATATGCATCTGGAATACGGCATCGGCAACAGCGACGATATCGACCATCTGGGCAACAGAAGGATCCGCAGCGTCGGTGAGCTTCTTCAGAACCAGTACCGCATCGGTCTCTCCAGAATGGAGAGAGTCGTCCGCGAGAGAATGACCACCCATGACAACTCCGAGGAGATCTCTCCCCAGGGCCTGATCAACATCAAGCCCGTACAGGCTGCTGTCAAGGAATTCTTCGGTTCCTCCCAGCTGTCCCAGTTCATGGATCAGAACAATCCCCTCGGCGAACTGACACACAAGAGACGTCTGTCCGCTCTGGGTCCCGGTGGTCTGTCAAGAGACCGCGCCGGATTCGAGGTCCGAGACGTTCACTATACACACTACGGAAGAATGTGCCCAATCGAGACCCCTGAAGGTCCCAACATCGGACTGATCAACTCTCTGGCAAGCTATGCGCGTATCAACGAGTATGGCTTCATTGAGGCACCTTACAGAAAGGTGGACCGCACTGATCCCGCCAATCCGAGAGTTACCGACGAAGTCGTCTATATGACTGCGGACGAAGAGGATAATTACCATGTCGCCCAGGCGAGCACGCCTCTGGACGAGAATGGATATTTTGTCGAGAACAACGTATCCGGACGTTTCAGAACAGAGACTTCTTCCTATAGGAAGACAGTCTTTGAGTACATGGACGTATCCCCCAGAATGGTGTTCTCCGTGGCTACGTCCCTGGTTCCTTTCCTTCAGAACGACGACGCTAACCGCGCCCTGATGGGATCCAACATGCAGAGACAGGCAGTCCCGCTTCTGACTACAGAGGCTCCTGCTGTCGGTACCGGCATGGAAGCTAAGGCGGCACGCGACTCAGGTGTCTGCGTGATCTGCCCCAAGTCCGGCGTAGTAGAATTTGTCGACGCGACTACCATTAAGATGGCTTACGACGACGGAACGAAGGAGGAGATCCACCTCTCCAAGTTCGAGCGCTCCAACCAGAGCAACTGCTACAACCAGAAGCCTATCGTCTTCACAGGCGAGAGAGTAAGAGAAGGCCAGATCATCGCTGACGGTCCTTCCACCTGCAACGGCGAACTTGCGCTGGGCAAGAACCCGCTGATCGGCTTCATGACATGGGAAGGCTACAACTATGAGGATGCCGTTCTTCTGAGCGAGCGCCTTGTAAGAGATGATGTATATACATCCGTTCACATCGAGGAGTATGACTGCGAAGCCAGAGATACCAAGCTCGGTGCGGAAGAGATCACAAGAGATGTCCCCGGCGTAGGTGAAGAGGCTCTCAAGGATCTGGATGAGATGGGTATCATCCGCATCGGCGCGGAAGTCCGCGCAGGTGATATCCTTGTCGGCAAGGTTACTCCTAAGGGAGAGACTGAGCTGACAGCGGAGGAGAAGCTGCTGCGCGCGATCTTCGGCGAGAAAGCCAGAGAGGTCCGTGACACTTCCCTCAAGGTCCCTCACGGCGAGTACGGTATCATTGTCGACACCAAGGTATTCGAGAGGGAGAACGGCGACGAGCTCAGCCCCGGCGTCAACAAGGCAGTCCGCATCTATATCGCGCAGAAGAGAAAGATCTCCGTCGGCGATAAGATGGCAGGCCGTCACGGAAACAAGGGTGTCGTTTCCAGAGTGCTTCCTATTGAAGATATGCCTTATCTTCCTAACGGACGTCCGCTGGACATCGTGCTCAACCCTCTGGGCGTGCCTTCCCGTATGAACATCGGACAGATCCTGGAGATCCACCTGTCCCTTGCGGCGGAAGCGCTTGGATTTAACGTGGCAACCCCGAACTTCGACGGCGCGACTCAGGATGACATCATGGATGCCCTTGATCTCGCGAACGACTACGTCAACACTGAGTGGGACGAGTTCGAGGCAAAATATAAAGATTTGGTAAGTACTGAGACCATGAAGTTCCTCTATGAGAACCGTGCTCACAGAGAACTGTGGAAGGGCGTTCCGATCTCCAGAGACGGTAAGGTCTGGCTCAGAGACGGACGCACCGGCGAGATGTTTGACAACCCTGTCACCATCGGCCACATGCATTACCTGAAGCTCCATCATCTGGTAGACGATAAGATCCACGCCCGTTCCACGGGTCCTTACTCCCTCGTCACCCAGCAGCCTCTGGGCGGTAAAGCTCAGTTCGGCGGCCAGCGTTTCGGTGAGATGGAAGTCTGGGCACTGGAAGCTTACGGTGCGGCTTATACACTTCAGGAGATCCTGACAATTAAGTCGGACGATGTCGTCGGACGTGTGAAGACCTATGAGGCGATCATCAAGGGTGAGAATATCCCCGAGTCCGGTATTCCGGAATCCTTCAAGGTCCTGCTCAAAGAGCTGCAGGCCCTGGGACTTGACGTTCAGGTTCTCGATGAGAACGGCGAAGTCGTTGAGATCAAGGAAGATATCGATTACGGTGATTCCTCTGTCTACCGCTTCGAGATGAAGAATAACTTCAAGGATTACGGAAGCCCCGATCAGGCGCAGCTTGAGCGCGGCGGCTTCAGCAGCAAGGAATTCAACGCTGCTGGAGAACTTGAGGACGTAGAGCCTGAACCTCACGAATCCTCCGACGGAGACATCCTGGAGGGGATCGATTTAGAAGGCCTGGATCTGGATAACGGTGATTTTTCAAGTGAAGACTCCGAGGAGGATTTCTAAATGCCTAATACGAAACAGCAAAACTATCAGCCGGTAGCTTTTGAAGCGATCAAGATCGGACTGGCTTCACCGGAGAAGATCAGAGAGTGGTCCCACGGCGAGGTGACAAAGCCCGAGACGATCAACTACAGGACCCTGAAGCCTGAGAGAGACGGCTTGTTCTGCGAGAGGATCTTCGGTCCCAAGAAGGATTGGGAGTGCTATTGCGGAAAGTATAAGAAGATCCGCTATAAAGGCGTGATCTGTGACAGATGCGGCGTTGAGATCACCAAGTCCAGTGTCCGCAGAGAGAGAATGGGACACATTGAGCTGGCAGCTCCCGTTTCCCATATCTGGTATTTCAAGGGAATCCCCAGCAGAATGGGCCTGATCCTCGATCTTTCACCGAAGATCCTTGAGAGAGTGCTCTATTTTGCCTCCTATATCGTACTGGACAAGGGCCAGACAGACCTCGAGTACAAGCAGGTCCTGACTGAGCGCGAGTACCAGGAAGCCAGAGAGAAGTACGGCAACAAGTTCCGCGCGGGAATGGGTGCCGAGGCTATCAAACAGCTGCTTCTCGATGTCAAAGTAGAGGAAGAATACCAGGAACTGAGCGAGCAGATGGAGACCGTGCAGGGCCAGAAGAGAGCCAGGATCATCAAGAGACTGGAAGTTATCGAGGCCTTCCGTGAGTCCGGAAATTCTCCTTCCTGGATGATCATGGACTGCATCCCGGTCATTCCTCCGGACCTGCGCCCCATGGTGCAGCTCGACGGCGGAAGATTCGCGACCTCCGACCTGAATGATCTGTACAGAAGGATCATCAACAGAAACAATCGCCTGAAGAGACTGCTTGAGCTCGGCGCTCCGGACATCATCGTCAGGAACGAGAAGAGAATGCTGCAGGAAGCGGTCGACGCGCTGATCGACAACGGCAGACGCGGCCGTCCTGTTACAGGCCCCGGCAACAGAGCACTCAAGTCCCTGTCCGACATGCTCAAAGGTAAGGGAGGCCGTTTCAGACAGAACCTCCTGGGCAAGCGTGTTGACTACTCCGGACGAAGCGTTATCGTAGTCGGCCCCGAGCTGAAGATCTATCAGTGCGGTGTTCCGAAGGAAATGGCGCTGGAACTCTTCAAGCCTTTCGTTATGAAGGAGCTGGAGAAGAGAAATATTTCCCAGAATATCAAGAACGCCAAGAAACTGGTCGAGCGCGTTGACCCTCAGGTTTGGGACATCCTGGAAGATGTCATCAAAGAGCATCCTGTAATGCTGAACCGTGCACCTACACTGCACAGACTGGGCATTCAGGCATTTGAGCCCATCCTGGTGGAAGGCAAGGCGATCAAGCTTCACCCGCTGGTGTGTACAGCGTTCAACGCTGACTTCGACGGTGACCAGATGGCGATCCACCTTCCTCTTTCCGTAGAGGCGCAGGCTGAGTGCAGATTCCTTCTGCTCTCCCCCAACAACCTCCTTAAGCCCTCAGATGGCGGTCCCGTTGCTGTTCCTTCCCAGGATATGGTACTCGGTATCTACTATCTGACTCAGCAGAGAGACGGCGAGCCCGGCGAGGGAAGATGCTTCCACAGCATGAACGAGGCGATCCTCGCTTACGAGAACCATTACATCACGCTGCATTCCAAGATCAAGGTCAGGGTCAGCAAGAAGAGGGAAGACGGAGAAGTGGTCACAGGTACCATCGATATCTCCCTCGGAAGACTGCTCTTTAATGAGATCATTCCTCAGGACCTCGGATTTGTGGACCGCACAAAGCCTGAAAACTATCTGCTGCCCGAGATCGATTTCCTGGTCAAGAAGAAGGACCTCAAGAAGATCCTCCAGGCCATCATCGACACTCACGGCACCTTCAAGACCGCGGAAGTCCTTGACCTGATCAAGGCTATGGGATACAAGTATTCCACAGTTGCGGCTATGACGGTATCCATTGCCGACATCACCGTTCCTCCGCAGAAGAAGGAAATGCTTAAAAAAGCGCAGGCTACAGTAGATGTGATCTCCAGAAACTTCGCCAGAGGACTGATGACAGAGGAGGAGAGATACAGAGCTGTCGTCGATACATGGACAGAGACTGATAACGAGCTCAGAGACCTGCTGCTCAGAAGTCTTGATAAGTACAACAACATCTTCATGATGGCTGACTCCGGAGCCCGAGGCAGCAACCAGCAGATCAAACAGCTGGCCGGCATGCGCGGACTGATGGCGGATACGACGGGCCGCGCGATCGAGCTGCCCATCAAGTCCAACTTCCGTGAAGGTCTGGACGTTCTGGAGTACTTCATGTCGGCACACGGCGCCCGCAAGGGTCTGTCTGATACAGCGCTTCGTACAGCGGACTCCGGTTACCTGACCAGACGAATGGTCGACGTATCCCAGGAGCTTATCATCCGCGAGATCGATTGCTGCGAAGGCAAGGAATCCATTCCCGGCATGACCGTCAAGGCATTTACGGATGGCAAGGCTATGATCGAAGACCTCAGAGACCGAATCACAGGCCGAGTTGTCTGTGAGGATGTCAAGGACGCTGAGGGCAACATCATTGTCAAGAAGAATCATATGGTCACTCCCAGCCGCGCAACAGCGATCCTCGAGAGAGGCGTGAACAAGCGCGGAGGCAGGATCGAAGGACTTAAGATCCGTACGATCCTGACCTGCAGATCCCACATGGGAATCTGCGCGAAGTGCTACGGCGCCAATATGGCTACCGGCGAAATGGTCCAGGTAGGTGAAGCGGTAGGTATTATCGCGGCACAGTCCATCGGCGAGCCCGGAACACAGCTGACCATGAGAACATTCCACACCGGCGGTGTCGCGGGCGGCGATATCACACAGGGTCTTCCCCGTGTCGAGGAACTGTTCGAGGCTCGTAAGCCGAAGGGACTTGCGATCATCTCCGAGTTCGGCGGAACCGTATCGATCCCCGACAACAAGAAGAGCCGCGAAGTCATTGTTACCAGTGACGAGACGGGCGAGTCCAAAGAGTACCCGATCCCTTACGGATCCAGGATCAAGGTCGTTGACGGACAGACCATTGAGGCCGGCGATGAGCTGACTGAAGGCAGCGTCAACCCTCACGACCTGATGAAGATCAAGGGAATCCGGGCAGTCCAGAACTATCTGCTCCGCGAGGTTCAGAAAGTTTACCGTCTGCAGGGCGTTGATATCTGCGACAAGCACATTGAAGTTATTGTCAGACAGATGCTCGGCAAGATCAGGATCGAGAACAGCGGCGATACCAAATTCCTTCCCGGAAGCCTGGTAGATGTCCTTGACTTTGAGGATGAGAACGAGAGACTTACAGCTCTCGACAAGCAGCCTGCGGAAGGCAAGCAGATCATTCTCGGAATTACCAAGGCGGCGCTTGCTACAAGCTCTTTCCTGTCGGCAGCTTCTTTCCAGGAGACCACAAAGGTTCTTACTGACGCGGCAATTCATGGACGTATCGATCCTCTGATCGGACTGAAAGAGAACGTAATTCTCGGTAAGCTGATCCCGGCAGGTACCGGCATGAAGAGATACCGCAACACCAGACTCAGCACAGACGCGCGTCTGCGCAGGATCGGTGAGGCAGCTGCGGAAGCAGCACAGGAAGCGGACGCTGAGGCCGAAATCCAGGTGGAAATCCCTGAAGCTCAGCCTTCAGAAGAAATGATCAATTCTTCTGTCGAAGAATAAAAAAGTGATTGACAACTGCAAAACGGACTCATATAATATCATGGTGTGGCTCTTATGGGCTGCACCATGTTTATTTTTATAAGAAGGAGGTGAAATAGAATGCCAACATTTAACCAGTTAGTAAGAAAGGGTCGTCAGACTTCCGTTAAGAAATCTACTGCTCCCGCTCTGCAGAAGGGAATGAACTCCCTGAAGAAGAAGGCTATTGATGCCAGCTCTCCTCAGAAGCGCGGTGTGTGCACTGCGGTTAAGACTGCTACCCCCAAGAAGCCTAACTCCGCACTGCGTAAGATCGCAAGGGTGCGTCTCTCCAATGGAATCGAGGTAACATCCTACATTCCCGGCGAGGGTCACAATCTGCAGGAACACAGCGTTGTCCTGATCAGAGGCGGAAGAGTTAAAGACCTGCCCGGTACCAGATATCACATCATCCGCGGTACTCTGGATACAGCAGGTGTTGCTAACAGACGTCAGGCTCGCTCCAAGTATGGCGCGAAGAGACCTAAGGCTGGTAAGTAAGATATTTACTAAAAACTGATACCTGTAAGTGTTGGAATTCTATTTACAGATAGATCACAGCACGAACACATATCTATTAGTGAGTACCGATGAATTATCCATTGATAAGGAGGGAAGTAACGTGCCGCGTAAAGGACATGTACAAAAAAGAGAAATACTTGCCGATCCCTTATACAATAACAAGGTTGTTACCAAGCTGATCAACGCTGTCATGCTCGATGGCAAGAAAGGCGTAGCACAGAAGATTGTATACGGCGCTTTTGGCAAGGTAGAAGCGAAAGCAGGAAAGCCTGCTCTCGAAGTATTTGAGACAGCCATGAACAACATCATGCCTGTCCTTGAAGTTAAAGCCAGACGAATCGGTGGCGCAACCTACCAGGTCCCGATCGAAGTCAGACCTGATAGACGTCAGGCCCTTGCTCTTCGCTGGATGGTAATGTTCTCCCGCAAGAGAGGCGAGAAGACCATGGAAGACAAGCTGGCAGGCGAGATTCTCGATGCGTTTAATAACACAGGCGCTTCTGTTAAGAGAAAAGAAGATATGCACAAGATGGCAGATGCCAACAGAGCTTTCTCCCACTACAGATTCTGATCGCAGACTGGCTGTTTCAGATTTGCTGCTTGAAGTTATTATACACATTAGGAGGAAGAAAAATCTGTGTCAACTAGAGAATATCCCCTGGAGAGAACCAGGAATATCGGTATTATGGCGCACATCGATGCCGGCAAGACTACGCTCACAGAACGTATTCTGTATTATACCGGTGTAAACTATAAGATCGGCGATACCCATGACGGTACTGCTACCATGGACTGGATGGCCCAGGAGCAGGAAAGAGGTATTACTATTACATCAGCGGCGACAACCTGCCACTGGACTCTGCATGATCATAATGTGCCCAAGGAAGGCGCTCTCGAGCACCGCATCAATATCATTGATACTCCCGGACACGTTGACTTTACTGTTGAAGTAGAGCGTTCTCTTCGCGTATTGGATGGCGCCGTAGGCGTATTCAGTGCGAGAGGCGGCGTAGAACCCCAGGCTGAGAATGTATGGCGCCAGGCTGATACCTACAATGTACCGCGTATGGCTTTCATCAATAAGATGGACGTTATCGGTGCGGACTATTTTGGCTCAGTAGAGCAGATCCGCACAAGGCTCGGCAAGAACGCCATCATGATCCAGATCCCTATGGGTGCAGAGGATACCTTTACCGGTATCATCGACCTGTTTGAGATGGAAGCGTATACTTATAACGATGACAAGGGTGACAATATCACCATCGGTGAGATCCCGGATCAGTTCAAGGAAGACGCGGAACTGTACCGCTCTGAGATGATCGAGAAGATCTGTGACCTCGATGA
>CACZXG010000044.1 GCA_902785055.1 uncultured Lachnospiraceae bacterium | reverse complement strand
CTTCACTGATGCGCTTTCACTATCATCATCCAGGGGATCTGCTTGCCCGTGTGCGGGAACTTCCGCTTGAACGAAAGGATTACACATCTGAGCTTTCAGAACTGCCTGCAATCCAGAGCTTTATCACCGAGGATGAAATCAACGGTGTTCTTGTTAGTGGAAGTCATGTTGAAGGCTCCGAGGGGAGAATCTACGGCTTCTATCAGGGAGAGCATACCCCAAAGGAAAAGACGGACTTTCTGAAACAGGAATACGGAATCGGCGGTGCTGTCCCCGGTATTCTCCGGGAGGACCATAAAGCAGGATGCCCGGAATGGGCATATCACAGAGTTCCTGGCCGCAAACCTTCAAATGGGTGACATGGACCTACAAGCCGTACTCACCGGAGAGGATGGCCTGCTGAAAGCCGTTGAGCGCGAACTTGGAGGAGGAGTAGATCGCGTAGCCGGGCATGGCCATTTCGCCGATGGCGCTGACCGTGTAGGCGAGGATGCCGGGCCGGCCGTCCAGGTGGCGGATATACTTGGCGTAGGTGTAGATGGGGGAGAGGGTGTTGGCGTCAAAGATCGCCTTGACCCGGGCCCAATCCTCATAATCGAACTTTTCGTAATAGGGGAAGCCCGCGTTCGCGTAAAAGATATCGATCTTTTCGCCGCGGAGCTCTTCTACTATATTATTGACGCGAATGCCGTTGACACCGACGCAGGCGCCTACAGCGTCAACTCTGGGATCGTTGGAGTATACCGCGATCTTGGTGCGGCTTCCCGCTTCTCTCGCAATGCTCTTGATCTCTACTACCTTGTCCTGGATCTCGGCCACTTCCTGCTCAAACAGTTTTTTGACAAGTTCCGGATGTGTGCGGCTGACAAGGATCCTGGGACCGCGGTTTGTGGTGCGGACATCAATGATATAGACCTTGATCCTGTCTGTGGGCTTTAAGTGTTCGCTAGGCACAGTCTCTTTTTCATTGAGAAGGCCTTCCGCTCTTCCGAGATTCACGCTGATATTGCCGCCGTTAATGCGCTGCACGATACCTGTCACGATATTCTTCTGCATCTTGATATAATAATCGTAGATGGCGCTGCGCTCTTCTTCCCGGATCTTCTGAAGGATCACGTTCTTGGCGATCTGTGTGGCGATCCTGCCAAAGGACTGGCTGTTGATCTTCACTTCCACTTTATCGCCCGTTCTGACAGCGGGGTTGATCTTTACCGCGTCTTCGAGCGCGATCTGAGTGAGTTTATCCTCCACATCATCCTTTGACTCCACGACCTCTTTCTCCGCTGTGCAGTAGTACTCGAATGTGTCGCGGTCTACCCACGCCTTGATGTTGTCCACTCTGCCAAAATTGCTCTTGCAGGCAGTTAAGAGCGCATTTTCAATTGCCTCAAACAGAGTCTCGCGCATAATATTCTTTTCTTTTTCCAGCGCCTCAATTGCCTCTTTAAGTTCTGTGTTCATCTTGTCTCCTTTTCCGGAACCAGTCTTACTATTCTTCCTGAGTGCGCAGCCGTCCCCGGTCTGCGGCTTTTCAGATATCCAGATATAATCTGAGTACAGCGATATCTTTCCTCTGGATCACGAGGGCGCGCGGAGCATCCGCCTCGCCGCTCTGGATCTCTTTGCTTTTTTTATTTCTCCCTCCGGAGCGCGGCACAGTTTCGATCTCAACGGTGATCGTCCCGGCATCCCATGCAGTGAGAACACCTTCAAATTCCTTTCCGCCAATGTCCGGATCAGCTTTGAAAAGCTTACCCTCTACCTTCTCGCCGAGACTGTTCTTAAGATGTCTGTCCTTCGTGAGTGTTCTTCCGAGCCCGGGGCTTGAAACAACGAGCGTATAAGCATCGCTTATCAGATCAGCCTCATCGAGTCTGTCGGAGAGTTCTCTGCTGACAGCTTCACAATCCAGTATGGAGACGCCCCCGTCCTTATCGATATAAATATTGAGATAATAATCGGGACCTTCCTTAATATACTCCACATCATAAATACGGACGCCGTGCTTTAAAGCGATCGGCTCAGTCAGCTTCTCAGCCTCACTCTCAATCCTTGCTCTGCCTGATATCTTATTGGCCATACTCCTCCTTGACCGGGATCCGGTCATTCAATCTCCTTCAGGACATCAAAAAAGTGGACTTGCAAGCCCACTTTTAAACTGTACCATATTCAACATATGAAAATTATCACATTTTTTTATAAAATGCAAGTCATTTCCAAAAAAAGCGTATTCTATAGGATTTTTCCATTAAAAAAACTGCCAGAAGAATCTGACAGCCAGTAGCTCGTACGGGAATCGAACCCATGATTCCGCCGTGAGAGGGCGGCGTCTTGACCCCTTGACCAACGAGCCATATACGCTTACCTGACGCATATACAACTATATCAGAAGATACCAGGTCACGCAAGCACTTTTTTTCGATTTTGCAAATTTCTGTTCTGCAGATTAGAGCAGTCCTTCCACAAATTTGTCTACTTTCTTCATGTCTTCAGTGGGCTCAAATCTGGCGACCACATTGCCGTCGCGGTCAACAGCGAATTTGGTGAAGTTCCATTTGATGTCAGGATTGTTCTTGTAATCCTTATCGATCTTTTTGAGCAGCGCGCTCATAGCAAGAGCTGCGGGTCCGAAGCCGAATCCCTTGAATCCCTGCTGGCTCTTAAGATAGGTATAGAGTGCAAGCTCATTCTCTCCGTTCACTTCAGACTTCTTCATCTGAGGGAACTGTGTGTTGTATTTGAGCGTGCAGAACTGGTGGATCTCTTCGTCAGACTCGGGAGCCTGTCCCGCGAACTGGTTGCAGGGTATATCGATGATCTCAAATCCTCTGTCGTGATATTTCTCATACATCTTTTCAAGCGGTTCATAATGAGGTGTGAAGCCGCATCCTGTAGCTGTATTGACGATCAGAAGCACCTTTCCTTTATAATCGCTCATAGGTACATCTTCACCCTTGCCGTTTTTGATCACATAATCGTAAATTCCCATATCCGTTCTCCTTTATATAAATAATTATCATTTCCCTGTGTTTTATTCAATTATATTTTGCACAATCTAATTTGTCAAGCGTGTTCTTATATTTTTTTTGCAAAATAAAGAGAACCTGAAGTTTTACTGTCTCTTCAGGTTCTCTGCCTTTTGTGTCATCCGGTCAGCGGATTCCTCTCTCCTGCGCTATTTTGACAAGAGCATTTATATTGGCTTTTTCATACTCATTAAAACGTTCATTCTGATTGGCGTCAAATTCTTCTGCGGGAATCGTTCCTTTATACCAGTCTTTGCTCTCGAAGTATCTCCTGAATTCCTCTCCGGTAAAGATCCTTCCTCTTCTGGCGTAGATCTCATTCAGGGCAAAGAGAACTTCTCTGTCTGTCAGCTTGTTCAGCGCCTCCTCGGAATAGTAGCGGATATTGCTCTCAGACAAAATGAAATCTCCGGCAAGGACTTCCTGTTCTTCCTCCAGCGCTTTTTTGCGCGCTGCTTCTTCTTCCTTTTCTTCCGCTCTTCTCTCCGCTTCTTCCTCAGCTTTTCTGGCTGCTTCTTCCTCTGCCTGCCTCTCAGATTCCTCTTTTTCAGCCTTTCTGGCTGCTTCTTCCTCTGCCCTCGCGGCAGCCTCCTCTTCTTTCTTCTTCTGTTTGGCTTCCTCTTCAGCCAGCCGGGCCTCCTCTTCCGCCGCTTTCTTTTCTTCCTGGGTCAGTTGGGGAGTTCCGTAGACCGTCTGCGTGACGCCGCCGGAGAGGATCCCGCTGTCAAGCAGGACAAATATGAACGCGATCAGGGAAATGACGACCAGCCCTCCGAGAAGGACACTGAAAGCATTGCCTTTCTTCTGCTGCCTGATATCGGCTTTTTCCTCCCTGTCGATCTCATCATTCGGGATATAATTTCTCTCGTTTCCCCTTTGGGGGTCCTTTGCACTTCGCATATTCACCTCCGTCAGTTCAAAATGTCAAACAGAGAGATCTGATTGCTCTCGGGCAGATCTCCCAGAAGCCCCATGGCATTCATTTTCTCAACTACCGTTTTCGGCACCTTAGTCCTGTTATAGAAATCGTCTCTGGAAATGAAAGGACCGTCTTTTGCCGCCTCTACCACCGCGTCCGCAGCTTTTTCACCCATACCGTCAATACTGGTGAGAGCGGGCATGATCTTTCCGTCCACGATCTTACAGTTTCTTGATCCCGCTGTAAAAATATCGATCGGCGTAAACTCAATGCCTCTCGCGTACATCTCTCTCACAACCAGGCAGTCATCCAGTGTAGCCGCTTCCTTGGGCGTGAGTGTATCTTTCCTCTTATTGTAATCTTCCATCACTTCAAGGAGATGAGCCTGTCCCTGGCACATGATCTCATAAGAGAAAGCCGAAGCTCTGATACTGTAGTACGCCGCGTAGTAAGCAAGCGGATAGAATACTTTGCAGTACGCGATCCTGAGCGCCATCATGACATATGCTGCCGCATGCGCCCTGGGGAACATGTACTTGATCTTAAGGCAGGATTCGATGTACCAGTCAGGAACACCTGCGGCCTCCATCGCCTCCTTCATCTGAGGCGTCAGTCCTTTACCTTTACGGACGGATTCCATTGTCTTAAATGACAGGGATTTGTCCATATTCATACCTATCAGATATGACATGATGTCATCTCTGGTGCAGATTGCCGTCGAAAGCGTGGCTTTTCCGCTCTGTATAAGAGACTGCGCGTTTCCGAGCCATACGTCGGTTCCGTGGGACAGTCCCGAAATGCGGACCAGCTCCGACATCGAAGTCGGCCTCGTATCATCCAGCATTCCTATTACGAACTTGGTTCCGAACTCCGGTATCCCTAGGGATCCCACATCGATCCCTCCGTTCTGTTCAGGCGTGATCCCCAGCGCTTTTGTGGAACTGAAAAGGCTCATGACCGTGGGATCATCGAGCGGAATATCAACAGGATTCAGTCCCGTAAGATCCTGCAGCATTCTGATCATGGTGGGATCATCGTGTCCGAGAATATCTAGTTTTAACAGGTTGTGGTCGATGGAGTGGTAATCAAAGTGCGTCGTAATGATATCCGTCGTCATGTCATTGGCCGGGTGCTGGACCGGCGTGAATGTGTTGATATCTTCTCCGAGAGGCAGTACCACGATTCCGCCCGGATGCTGTCCGGTGCTGCGGCGGATGCCGGTACATCCCTGCAGCAGCCGCTCTATCTCGCAGTTCCTCTTTGCAGCGCCCTTGCGCTCAAAGAAGTTTTTGACATAGCCGTAAGCCGTCTTTTCCGCCACCGTCGCTATAGTTCCGGCCTTAAATGTCTGCTCATGGCCGAAGATGACCTTCGTATAGGCATGAGCCTTACTCTGGTACTCTCCGGAGAAGTTAAGGTCGATATCCGGCTCTTTGTCTCCCTTGAATCCGAGGAAAGTCTCGAAAGGAATATCAAAGCCGTCTTTTTTCAAAGGCTTGCCGCACCGGGGACATATCCTGGGCGGCAGATCAATTCCGCAGCGTCCGGCATAAGCTTTGACTTCCGGCGAATCAAAGTCTGAAAAATGACAGTTCGTGCAGTAATAGTGAGGCGGAAGCGGGTTGACCTCCGTGATCCCCGACATAGTGGCCACGAAGGATGATCCGACAGATCCTCTCGATCCCACGAGATAACCGTCTTCCACAGACTTCCAGACCAGCTTCTGCGCGATGATATACATTACTGAGTAGCCGTTTTTGATGATGGATCCGAGCTCTCTCTGAAGTCTCTCCTCTACAATAGCGGGAAGCGGATCTCCGTACATGGAATGTGCCTTGTTGTAGCAGATTTCCGTCAGCATCTCGTCCGAGTGAGGGATTATGGGAGGGCATTTGTCCGGCCTCACGGGCGATATCGCGTCGATCATGTCCGCAATTTTCTGCGTGTTGGTGATGACCACCTCCTCGGCTTTTTTCGCGCCCAGGTAGGAGAACTCCTGAAGCATATCCTCAGTCGTTCTCAGGTACAGGGGTGCGGGGTCTTCATCCGCCATTCCCAGGCCGTCCTGAATGATATCGCGGTAGATCCCGTCTTCAGGATCCATAAAATGAACATCTCCAGTCGCTACGACAGGTTTCCCGAGCTGCTCGCCGAGTTTCACGATCCTTCTGTTGAGATCGAGAAGATCCTCTTCCGTCTTGATCTGCGGATATCTGTCCTGCATTCTCGGGGATTCGAGAAGAAAGCGGTTATTGTCCCGGGGCTGGATCTCCAGATAGTCGTAGAACCCGGCGATTCCCGCCACTGCTTCGTCCCCGCGCTCCTCTAAAAGCGCCTCGAACAGTTCTCCCGATACGCAGGCGCTTCCCACAAGTATCCCCTCTCTGTGCTTCATAAGAAGACTCTTGGGAATCCTTGGTTTTTTGAAGAAATATTTTAGATGGGAATCGCTGATCATAGAATACAGATTCACTCTTCCCGTGTTATTTTTTGCAAGAAGCACGCAGTGATGCGTTCTCAGACGCTTAATAATATCCGGATTACTGTCACTGAGGGCATTGATCTTCTCAAAAGTATCCAGACCTCTCTCACTCAGCATAGGCAGGAATTTCCTGAAGATCCCCGCCGTACACTCAGCGTCATCCACTGCGCGGTGATGGTTTTCCAGCGAGACTCCCAGTATTTTGGCAACGGCATCAAGGGTGTATTTGGCATGTCCGGGGAGGATCGCTCTGGCTATTCCCAAAGTATCCACCGTCGTATAAGGGCAGTCAAAACCCAGACGCCTGCAATTCTCTCTGACAAACCCGATATCGAATCCGACGTTGTGTCCAACCAGCACGCAGTCCTCCGAAAAGGAAAGGAATCTTGGCAGAACCTTTTCTATCGGATCCGCTTCGATGACCATGTCATCGCTTATGCCCGTAAGCTGCGTGATCCTGTAAGGGATCGGAATGCCGGGATTGACAAATTCAGAGAAGCGGCCCGTGATCTCGCCGTTCTCTACCCTGACGGCGCCGAACTCAATGATCCGGTTTTTCTCCGGCGAAAACCCTGTGGTCTCAAGGTCAAAGACCACATATTTGTGCGCGCCAAGAGCATCGGAGAGTTGATCTTTCTCCCCGATCTCTACGCTTTTTTGAAGATCATCGACAAGGTAGCATTCTACGCCGTAGATGATCTTGAAGAATTTCTGAGGATCAACGGGAGGCAGCCCTGCCTCTTTTCTTTTCTTGTTCTCTGAAGAAAGAAGAGCCTCCCTCACATGATTGGCATCCGGGAACGCCTGGACATTTCCGTGGTCAGTGATCGCAATGGCGGGCATTCCCCATTCATACGCTCTTTTGACCAGGTCCTTGCACTCGGACACGCCGTCCATATCGCTCATTTTCGTATGGCAGTGCAGCTCGACTCTCTTTACCTGAGCATTGTCTTCCCTCTTTTTTATGATCGCGGGGATCTTCATGATCCCTTGCAGCGATGAGATCGAGACCTCTTTGTCAAACGCATCGAAGATAGCCGCTCCTTTTACCTTGATCCAGCTTCCCTCTTTCAGGGAACCGAGCAGCTCGTCGACCAGCGGCGTGGGAACAAACAGTTTGCAGTAGATCGAGTCTGTAAAATCCGTCAGAGAGAATTTGACGATCGTCTTCTCGTTTCTGATATCTCTTCGGCTGTTTGAGAGGACCTTTCCCCGGATAACGACTTCTCCGATCTCACCCACGACGTCACTGATCGGTATTGCGTCCTCATTCACTTCTCTGCCATAGATAACATCCGGATTATTCGAGCGTTTGAGACCCAAAGGCTTTTTACTGCTGTTCGGAGCACTGTTTCCGGAAGGTTTGCGGCCCTGTTTGGCGTTTTTGAACGCTGTATTCTCCTCTTTTTTAACAAATGAAAGCTTCTGCTTCGGAGTATCTTTCTGAGCTTTTTCTTCCGAAACCGCATTCGGATCCCATGGAGGAAGTTCCTTCCCTGCGCCTTCATTGATTGCAAAGGCTGCATCCACTCCCTGCAGAGGCGCTGTCCTCCTGGGGTTGGCCGGCGCCGCTTTCTTTTCGTGCGCCTCAAGTTCCACCTTCAGTTCGGCGGGCACTCCGCATCTGTCACGGAAGATCCTGTTGAGGGCTTCCTCCAGGGAAAAAGCCATCTTTCTGCTGAGGCAGGTGTCCTCCAAAGTGACCGCGATCGCGCCGTTTTCCCTGTAATCAATTCTGGCTTCACGAAAATAAAGCCCCATGACATGAGAAAAACTCCCGACCTCGCTCACCAGCGAGTCGTGATACTCCTCCATGAGGCGCTTTGGTGTATACTGTGCGCTTAACGTATAATGCTCGTCAATATAGATTTCCCGGATCCTCTCTGCGAATACCTGTCTGGAGATCTCCTCCTGCATCCTGTAAATGCGGTCCTTGTGAATGAGATGATCCGAATGGAGGACGATCTTGATCCTTGTCCGATCCTTATTTGTCGTCAGTCTCTCGATCTGTGTCTCGGCAAAATAGTCCCGAAGATCTGTCTTGACCTCCAAAGAGGGAAATACATCAAAAAAAGCTTTCATTGCATATAAGTCCTCTTGCTATTTCATTGTCTTCAATGAACACGAACTTTCGGCATGCATCTTTAAAGCATGCTGTCCAGTTCCTGTTTGAGCGCGTCCAGAAGTTCCTCTTCCGGCATCTTGCGTATGATCTCTCCGTGCTTGATAAGAAGGCCTTCTCCGTCTCCGCCGGCTATGCCCAGATCCGCCTCTCTCGCTTCGCCAGGGCCGTTTACCGCGCAGCCCATAACAGCGACCTTAATATTCAGGGGATATCCCTGTACAAGTGTCTCCACCTGATTTGCGAGACCGATCAGGTCGATCTTGGTTCTGCCGCATGTGGGGCATGAAACGACATCAATGCCGCCCTTTCGAAGTCCGAGTGTTCGAAGGATCTGCTTTCCGGACTTGATCTCTTCTACAGGATCCCCTGTCAGGGAAACCCGGATCGTATCGCCGATTCCCTGATAGAGAATGACGCCAAGACCTACCGCCGACTTGATATTGCCGCTCATCAGTGTTCCCGCCTCGGTAATTCCCACATGAAGCGGATAATCTGTTTTCTGTGCGAGGATCTCGTGAGCGCGGATGCACATCATTACATTCGATGACTTGATGCTGATCACCATCTGATCGTATCCGCAGTCCTCGATCATGCCCACCTTATCCAGGGCACTCTCCACAAGACCTTCAGCTGTCACGCCGCCGTATTTTTCCACCAGGCTTTTCTCCAGGGAACCGCTGTTGACGCCTACCCTGATCGGGATCTGCCTCTCCCTGGCGCATCTTACCACTTCCGCGATCCTGTCTTTCCCGCCGATATTGCCGGGATTGATGCGGATCTTATCCGCGCCGTTTTCCATCGCGGCGATCGCCATCTTATAGTCAAAATGGATGTCCGCGACCAGCGGAATGCTGATCTCTTTTTTGATCTCGGCGACAGCCCTGGCCGCCTCGGGTGTCGGGACAGTACATCTGATGATCTCACATCCCGCCTGCTCCAGTCTGTGGATCTGCTCAACTGTCGCCCTGACGTCCTCCGTGCGGGTGTTCGTCATTGACTGGATCGCAATAGGATTTCCGCCTCCGATCAGCCTGTCTTCGATCTTAACAACTTTTGTATGATCTCTGTATGCCATAAGGATACTCCTCCGTTTTGAAAATCTATTTGTCATTCCTCAGCTGAAGAGCCTGGATATATCGTTAAACATCACGAATACCATAAGCGCCATGAGGGCCATGAAACCGGCAAGGTGCACCATGCCTTCCTTCTCGGGCGGGATCGGCTTGCCGCGCACCGCCTCGATCAGCAGAAAGACAAGCCTTCCTCCATCCAGGGCGGGCAGCGGGAGCAGATTGATGATTCCCAGATTTATGGTCAGGAGCGTCGCCAGGTTGATCATAGACAGGATCACGGTCATTACTCCGTAAGGCTGTGCCTCCGTGTACGTTTCATTGACCACCTGCACCACTCCGACAGGTCCTGAAACATCATCTTTAGAAAAGTGGCCGCTGAAAATTGTCCCCAGGGACTTAAAGGTCACTTTCATCCAGTACTCGATCTCGTAGAACCCATACCGGAACACTTCCGGCGCTGAACACTCATGTGATTCTCCGGCTCCAAGTATTCCGATATAATAGCGGTTTGCTTCTTCGTCGAATTTGGGCGTTACAGTTACAGTGTGTCTGTCCCCGCCCCTTTCATAGGTGATCTCCAGCGGCTCGCCGTAATTCATCATTGAGTAGAGGCTCACTTCCCTGTAGAGATGAATATTCTCCCTGCCGATCCTCACGATCGTGTCACCGTCCTGAAGTCCCGCCTCCATGGCCGCGGAATCATCCATTACTTTATTAATGACAGGAAGATCCGTGCCGCAGAACGCGACGATGATCAGGGCAAAAATATAGCCGATCAGGAAGTTGGCCGCAGGTCCCGCTAAAACTGTGGCGATCCTTGCGCCCACCGGCGCATTGGGGAAAGCATCCGGAGAGAGCTTCTCCCTCTCCTCCTCTTCAAGAGAATCCATCCCCTCGAAAATGCAGGCGCCGCCCAGTGGAAGGATCTTGAGGCAGAAGTTCGTGTCTCCTAATTTCTTTTTGAGGAGGGTCGGTCCAAATCCCACATCAAATTCACTTACGCGGATCCCGTTCCTTCTCGCGACGGCGAAATGCCCCAGTTCATGGGATACAACGATCACTCCCAGGATAAGGGCAAAGATCAAAATACTGACTAACCAATTACTGAACAATGTATACTACTCCCGTTTAAAACAGATATTGCGGCATCCTGCCGCTAAAAGCAAGAAAAAGGCGAACACAATGCCCGCCCTTGTCTATTATGTTTACAATGCAGCCGTCCCCATCAGGATCACGCCCAGAATATAGATCAAAGGCGCTGTGAAGATGATACTGTCAAACCGGTCCATGATGCCTCCGTGTCCCGGGATCAGGTTTCCGTAATCCTTGATATCATGGTTTCTCTTGATCGCTGAGGCCGCGAGATCTCCGATCATACTGATCAGAGCTCCGCAGACACCGATGATCAGAAATTGAATTCTGTAATCCGCTCCCGGATCCATGGCTCTGAGGATATATGCGAGAATAACGGAACATACAGCAGAACCCAGGAGCCCTCCGATCGCACCTTCCTTAGTCTTCTTGGGACTGAGCACGGGCGCCATCTTATGTTTTCCGAACATCATCCCCGCCGCAAGAGCACAGGTATCACATACTGAGCTGCAAACAAAAACAAGCGCGTACATGAAAATGCCGTACGGCAGCGTTCTTGACCTGTATACAAATGCCATCAGGATCGGAGCGTAGACAAAGCTGAAGAAGGCTGCCATCACCTGTTCCGACCTGAACTTCGGGAATGTCAGTACATAGACTGTCATGATCCCCAAAAAGGCTGCTATGATGACCACTGTAGTAAAGAAATCAGATGCAAGGACCAGCTGGTCCGGTACCGATCCCCATCTGGCCTGAAAGATCATGAGCCCCACATAGTAGACCGCAGTCATTACGAGCATAGTTCCCGTCAGCGCGTTCACTTTCTCTCCGCCATTCAGGACAGCTGTTGCCCGGGCAAGCTCCTGAAAACCGATCATAGAGCACACCATGATGAGAACTGCCAGAGGAAATCCCCCCAGCAGTCCCGCGCCGACGATCAGAGCGGCAATGACCACGCCGCTGATCACTCTCTCTTTCATGAGATCAGACCTCCGTATCTGCGTTCTCTGTTATTAAAAGCATCAACGGCCTTCTCCAATTCAGCCTTATTGAAATCAGGCCATGCAGCATCGCAGAAATACAGCTCCGAATATGCGGTCTGCCACAGAAGGAAATTGGAAATCCTTTCCTCTCCTCCTGTCCGGATCAGAAGATCCGGATCCGGTATGCCTGCGGTATCCAGTCCATCCGATATCATATCTTCCGTGATATCTTCCGGATTCAGTTCGGAGTCCTTCACCCTCTGGGCGGCCTTGCGGAGAGCCCTTACGATCTCATCTCTTGATCCGTAATTGATCGCGATCTGGAAGCCGATTCCGGTATTGGAAGCCGTTTCCTTCTCCAGATTTGCGATGGAAGCCTGAAGGTCACTGTCCAGCCTGCTCTTATCGCCGATCACTCTGATCCTGACATTATTCCGGGCACACTTTGCAAGGCTCGTCTTCATGTAGGTCCTCAGCAGATTCATCAGTGCCTTGACTTCACTGTCAGGTCTGCTCCAGTTCTCCGTGGAAAATGCATATACCGTCAGATAGCGGATCCCCATATGATCCGCATCTTCAAGGATCTGCTCTACGACTCTTGCTCCCTGCGCGTGTCCGGCCGTTCTGGGAAGTCCGCGCTTCTTAGCCCATCTTCCGTTACCGTCCATGATGATTGCGACATGAACGGGTATTTTTCGTTCGTTCTGCAATTTTAACCCCTGTCTTATGACGCCGCCAGATTACAGCGTTGTGATCTCCTTGGTCTTCTCTTCGATCATCTTGTCGATCTTCTTGATATACTTCTCAGTTGCCTTCTGAAGCTCATCCTGAAGCTCTTCCACGATATCCTCGGAGAGATCCTCTGTCTTCTTAAGTTTCTTAAACGCGTCATTTCCGTCTCTGCGGATATTGCGCAGAGCAACCTTGGAATCCTCTCCCATCTTCTTGACGTCCTTGGAGAGCTGTTTTCTGCGCTCACCGGTCAGCTCGGGGAATACCAGGCGGATCGTCTGTCCGTCGTTAGTGGGATTGATCCCGATATCGGACGCGTTAATGGCGCGGCTGATCTCCTTGATCATCTTCTTCTCCCAGGGAGCGATCTGAATGATCCTTGCCTCAGGTACGGAAACATTAGCCACCTGCTGGATAGGTGTAGGTGATCCGTAATAATCTACACGGATCTTATCCAGTACATGCGGGTTTGCACGTCCGGCACGGACAGCCTGCAGATCAGTCTGCAGATAGGAAATGGTCTTCTCCATTCTCTCTTCATAAGGTTTAACTCTTTCGCTGCTCATAATAACCTCCCTGTTATTTTAATTCTCCGGCACGCCGGCTGTTTATCTTTGTGATCAGATCGTTCAGACCGTGATCGTGGTTCCGTTGAAATCTCCCGAAGCCGCTTTCACGATGCTGTTCTCCTCCTGAAGCGCGAACACGCGCATCGGCATGTGGTTTTCCTTGGCCAGGATGGATGCAGTCATATCAACCGCCTGCAGTCCCCTTGCGATCACTTCGTCGATGGAGATCGTGTCAAATCTCTTCGCGTCAGGATTCTTAGCCGGGTCGCTGTCATAAATACCGTCGACATTCTTGGCAAGAAGGATCATATCCGCCTCGGACTCGATCGCCCGAAGAAGGATCCCCGTATCAGTTGAGAAATAAGGATGTCCTGTTCCGCCCGCATAAAATACCACTGTTCCGTCGGCAAAATACTGATTAGCCTTGTCCTTGGAAAACAGTTCTGTGAAAGCACCAACAGCAAAGGGTGTCATCACCACGGTCTTCATTCCTTCTGTTCTGAATATCTCCGATACATAGATGCAGTTCATGACCGTCGCCAGCATTCCGATCTGGTCCGCCTTTACGCGGTCGATCTCATTGCCCGTGCGGCCTCTCCAGAAGTTGCCGCCGCCGGTCACGACGCCCACTTCGTATCCGGCGTCTATCAGCTGACGGACCTGCTTCGCAACTCCTCTGACAGTATTCTCGTCAAATCCCATGCTCTTGGGTCCTGCCAGCGCCTCGCCGCTCAGCTTTAAAATGATTCTGCTCATCTGTCATTCCTCCATGGTTAATAATATCATTAACCATTTTACATTAGATATCTCCCATTTACAAGGGACGGTATCCGATGCTATACTGTTACAGTTTATGAAGAAAAACAGTTTTGTTTCCTTAATATTATGGAAACAGGGGCAGAATAAGCGTGATCTGCCTTGCAGACGTAAGGAGAAGTAATGATCCAGACAAGAGAAGATGTCAGAAATGTAGCAATCATAGCCCATGTCGACCACGGCAAGACTACCCTGGTAGACGGCCTCCTCAAGCAGAGCGGCGTTTTCCGCGAGAATCAGGAGGTTCAGGAGCGCGTCATGGATTCCGGTGATATCGAGAGAGAGCGCGGAATCACTATTTTGAGCAAAAATACAGCAGTTTATTACAAAGGAGTCAAGATCAACATCATTGACACCCCCGGCCACGCCGACTTCGGCGGAGAGGTTGAGCGCGTCCTCAAGATGGTAAACGGCGTCATCCTCGTCGTTGACGCCTTTGAAGGACCGATGCCCCAGACAAGATTTGTTCTCAGCAAAGCAATGGCACTGGATCTTCCGGTGATCGTGTGCATCAACAAGATCGACAGACCCGGCGCCCGTCCCACCCAGGTCATTGATGAAGTTCTCGAGCTCCTTATGGATCTGGGAGCCAGCGACGAACAGATTGACTGTCCCTTCGTGTTCGCATCCGCCAAATCCGGTATCGCGACGCTGGATCTGGGCAGTGTAGGCGCCAGCATGAAGCCTCTGTTTGAGACTATCATCGACTACATCCCCGCACCCAAGGGCGATCCCGAGGCAGGTACACAGATGCTGATCAGCACCATCGACTACAATGAATATGTCGGCCGGATCGGCGTCGGTAAAGTTGACAACGGAACCCTCAAGGTCAATCAGGAATGTGTGATCGTAAACCACCACAACCCCGACGTAATGCGCAAGGTCAAAATCAGTAAGCTCTATGAGTTCGAAGGTCTTTCGCGCGTGGAAGTGAGCGAGGCCCATATCGGCTCTATCGTAGCTGTATCCGGTATCTCCGATCTTCACATCGGCGATACGATCTGCTCTCCCGACGTTCCGGAGGCGATCCCCTTCCAGAAGATCTCAGAGCCCACGATCTCCATGACATTCAGTGTCAACGACTCCCCTCTTGCAGGGCGGGACGGCAAATACGTCACAAGCCGTCACATCCGTGACAGGCTCTACAGAGAGCTCAATACAGATGTCTCTCTGCGCGTAGAGGATACCGATACCACGGAATCCTTCAAGGTTTCCGGCCGCGGTGAGCTGCACCTGTCCGTTCTGATCGAGACCATGCGCCGCGAGGGATATGAATTCGCAGTCAGTAAGGCGGAAGTCATCTATAAGAGAGATGAAAACGGCAAACTCCTCGAGCCTATGGAGACCTGCTTCGTCGATGTTCCCGAAGAATTTGCGGGCAATGTCATCCAGAAACTCAGCGAACGCAAGGGTGAGCTCCTCAATATGGGCGTCGTTAACGGCGGCTATACGAGACTTGAATTCTCCATCCCTTCCCGCGGACTGATCGGATACAGAGGAGATTTCCTCACCGACACCAAAGGTAACGGCATAATGAACACGATCTTCGACAAGTACGCTCCTTACAAGGGAGACATCACCTACCGCAAACAGGGATCCCTGATCGCCTTTGAGGCAGGAACAGCAGTCACCTACGGACTCTTTAATGCCCAGGAGCGCGGCCAGCTCTTCATCAGCCCCGGCGATGAAGTCTACGCCGGCATGATCGTAGGCCAGAGCGGCAAGTCCGTGGATATAGATGTTAATGTCTGCAAGACCAAGCACCTGACCAACACCCGCTCTTCCAGCGCAGATGAGGCGCTCCGACTTGTTCCGCCCAGGATCATGAGCCTGGAGCAGGCCATCGAATACGTGGACACAGACGAACTTCTTGAGGTCACACCTCATCATCTGCGTCTCCGCAAGAAGATCCTCGATCCCCGCCTCAGAAAGCGCGCCAACATCAGCGCGGCGATGAAGAGTGCAGCCGAGATGGAATAAAGGGCTGATTGATAACAGAATGAAATAGGGGCATGTCACATAAGCGTAGGATTTTCGCTTAATGTGACTGCCCCTATTTTCGGTTATTTCATAATGATACTACATTCTTTCAACGTATTTCAGCAGGACTATGTGCCCCGTCATAAAACTGTTAACCCTTACCTTTATGTCGCAAGATGCAGCACATTCGTCGCGATCATAAAGTAAATCGTAAGCGAGATCGCATCCACGATCGTTGTGATCAGGGGACTGGCCATGACTGCAGGGTCAAATCCAAGCCTGTGCGCCAGAAGCGGCAGCGTACATCCGATCGTCTTGGCGACAAGAACAACAAGGACCAGTGTGCCGCAAACGATCAGGGCGATCTGGAATCCGACTCTGTCGAAAAGCATAAGCTTGGCGAAATTACATACCGACAGCGTGATTCCGCACAGCGCAGCAACCCTGACTTCTTTCCACAGTGCTGTCAAAAGATCGCCGAATTCGATCTCACGCAGGGAAATACCACGGATGATCGAAACGCTGGCCTGAGAACCTGCGTTACCGCCTGTATCCATCAGCATGGGAATATATGCAGTCAGGATCACGTAAGAAGCAAGAGCCTTCTCATAACTTGTGATGATCGCTCCCGTAAAGGTCGCGGAGATCATCAGGAGCAGCAGCCAGGGCATTCTGTTCTTGTAAGTGTCCAGAATTCCCGTCCTGAAATAGCTCTTGTCGGAAGGAATGATAGCCGCCATCTTTTCGATATCCTCGGTGGCCTCTTCCTGGATGATATCGACTACGTCGTCGATGGTGATGATACCGACCATACGGTTCTCATTGTCAACCACGGGCATCGCCGTAAAGTCGTATTTCTGGAAGATGCGTGCTGCTTCTTCCTGGTCGGTAAGAGTATTGATACTGATGACATTGTCATTCATGACTTCCCCGATGATCGCGTCGGGGTTAAGAATGACCAGATAGCGCAGCGCCACTGTGCCGATCAGCACTCGCTGCGCATTTACTACATAACATATATTAACCGTCTCGGAATCAAGCCCGATCTTGCGGATGCGGTCAACCGCGTCGCTGACCGTCATATTCTCCTTCAGGTCGACATACTCGACCGTCATGATGCTTCCCGCAGAGTCCTCGGGATATCTGAGAAGGTGGTTGATATCCTTGCGGGTCTCCGGCTTAGCGTTCTTAAGGATCTTCTTAACGATATTTGCCGGCATCTCCTCCAGAAGGTCTGTAGCATCGTCAGCCATCAGGTTGTCGATGATGCTGGATGCTTCTTTGTCTGAAAGGGACTGGATGATGTACTGCTGCACCTCGATCTCGAGGTTCGCGAATACATCTGCAGCGATCCCTTTGGGCAGGATCCTGAATATTCTGAGGGACTCCTCGTCCTCCATCTCATCCATCACAGCCGCGACGTCAGCCACGTTCATGTCAGCCACTTCCTGCCGCAGTTTCGTATATTGTTTCTGCTCCAGCAGTTCTCTCAGCAGTTTGCCGTACTCTTCTGTTTTTCTGTCTTCCATAGCAATCCTCCGTAATTCAGGTGATCTCTGTTTTTCCACGTTCGTGGAAGGGGATTATCTGTACCGGAACTATATGTACTTCTATCCACAAAAACCACCTCCTCTCTTACTCGGGATCTTTTTCGTGTTCAGTTTAGACTCTCGTAATTCCTTTGTCAATCAGCCTCACCGACATCCAGGGGGAAAAATCCCTCCTCGACGGTTATGATCTCCGCTGCGGCTCCTGAAAGCGCTGTAAGCCCTTCGCAGATCTGATCCGCGCGATCTTCCCTGACAGTTATCATTAAGGAAACCTTATCTGTATAGACCTGGTCGTAAGGCTTAACCTTCTGCTGCTTCAAGTAATACAATACCCTGTCTAATAGACTGTAATCGATTTCCACGCCGATCACCCTGCATTTGCACATCCTTGCGATCTGCGCATCAGCCAGTGCCGCCTGAGCCGCCTGCGTATAGGAGCGGACAAGGCCGCCGGTTCCCAGAAGTGTTCCGCCAAAATAGCGAGTAACCACAACCACGGCGTTCCTGATCCCCGCGCCATCCAATACCTTCAGCATCGGGACACCCGCTGTGCCGGACGGTTCCCCGTCGTCAGACGCTTTTTTGACAGAGCCGTCCTCGCCCAGGATCCAGGCGTAGCAGTGATGTCTGGCGTCATAATAGCGCTTTCTGGCCTGCGCCACCACAGCTGCAGCTTCTTCCTCCGTTGCGGCAGGATGGATCTCTCCGAGAAAACGGGATTTCTTCTCTGTATACTCTCCCTTTCCTATACTTCTCACAGTCAGATATTCTTTCTCAGCTGCCATCCCGACCTCCGTGCAAAAAGCCCTTCTGCGAAAGAAACCCGAAAGCGCCGCATATTAACGCTTTCGGGTTTCAAAAAAGCTGGCAACGAGAATCGAACTCGTGACCTCCGCACTACCAATGCGACGCACTACCGACTGTGCTATGCCAGCTTACATGTTGTCTTGGCGACAACATATGTATAATAGCACAGCAGTACCGGCTTGTCAAACAAAAATAAACTAATTTACTGAGTCGCGGGCGTAGTTGCGGGAGCCTGCGTCTGAGCCGCATTCTTGGCTGCTTCCTCTGCCGCTTTCTTGGCTGCTTCTTCTGCCGCCTTCTTGGCAGCTTCTTCTTCTTCTGCCTTTCTGCGCTCCTCTTCCTCTCTGCGCTTCATCTCGAGGTACTCCTCATAGTGATAATCGCAGTACTCATCGTCAAAGTAAGAGTCTTCGTCAAAGAATTCCCTGACCGAAGGGCACACGCCGCTGAGAGGGAGCTGACCGGAAACCTGGCACACCGTTCTCTGTACGATTCCGTCGGGTTGAGGGAAGTCTTCCCACTCCTGATTGCCCGGAAGTTCCTGCATGACCTGCTTCCAGATATACTTTGCAAGGTTCTGCTCTTCAGAAGTCGTCAGATCCTCATTGTTGTCATATCCCGCCCAGACTGTAGCTGTATATCTGGGAGTATAACCGCAGAACCACACGTCGTTTTCATCCGATGTCGTTCCGGTCTTACCCGCTGTCATAGTAGATGAGAAGTCAGCGCTTCTTCCTGTTCCTTCCGATATTACATCTTCCATCGCTGAGGTGAGCAGCCACGCCGTCCTCTCCTTAAGAACACGCCTCTGCGCCGCAGTTACCGAGCTGTCCAGAAGGAGATTCCCCTCATGGTCATAGACCTGCGTGTACATCTTGGGTTCAATGTAATATCCGCCGTTTGCGATCGTGGCATACGCCGCATTCAGCTCAATATTCTTTACGCCGTATGTGATACCGCCAAGTGCAAGAGTCTGGTTAACGTCAGAAAAAATACTGCCGTTGATTTCGACTCCGTCCACCAATGTGGAAATACCAAATTGCTGAGCGAAATCATAGCCGACCCTGGGGCCGAGTTTGGTGAGGACTTTTACAGTGACGATATTCATGGACTGTACAATTCCCTCTCTGAGAGTTGACAGCCCCCTGTATCCCTTGTACCAGTTTCTCACCGGAACGCCGCTGTCATATTCGAAGGGCGCGTCGTCCTCGGAAGACGCAAGCGTAAACTCTCCTGTCTCCAAAGCAGGCGCATACGTCGTTATTACCTTGAAGGTGGATCCGGGCTGGCGAAGCGTGTCAGTTGCCCTGTTAAGCGTCCTGTTCGCTTCCTTGTCGCCTCTTCCTCCGACCATGGCCAGCACGTGTCCGGTATACTGATCTTCGATCGTCAGAGAGATTTCGGGCTGGGGAGCCAGATTGATGCTCTCCGTATACTTCTGGCTGTTCGGATCGGACATGACCGAATACCGGAAATCCTCGATATCGCTGTAAGCGTCATCCTTCGAGCTGTACATCAGGTCGGCATCCCACCCCTGTTCCACCAGCCAGTTCGCAAGGCTGTTGCTGTCGTAGTTGGATGTTGTGCCGTCCTCATTGATGACCGAGAGTCTGTAACTGAGCATATACTTGACATTGTCGGGGAAGTTTCCGGAATCCTCGCTGCATTCTTCGTCACAGATTGCCTGGATCTCCGGATCAAGCGTCGAGTAGATCTTCAGTCCGCCGCTGTACAGCAGCGCGTAGGCCTCTTCCGCCGACTTGCCTGCGTCTTCCTGCAGATCTTTGAGGATCTGGTTCTGAAGTGCGTCGACAAAATATGAGTTGATCTGGTTGTCTTCAACCTGTTTTCTGATATTGACTTCCTGAATGCGGGTGTATACATCATCTTCAAGCGCTGCCGTCAGCTGCTCCTGCGCAGTTGCCAGAAGTGAC
>CACZXG010000043.1 GCA_902785055.1 uncultured Lachnospiraceae bacterium | reverse complement strand
CTTCTCGCCGCCGTGGACGATCCTGTGACCTACAGCGCCGATCTCGCTAAGAGATTGCAGAACGCCTGTCTTCTCGTTGGTCAGTGCGCTCAGTACAAGGCTGACTGCCTTATTGTGATCAGGCATAGGGATCTCGTTGAATTCCTTGCCGGTGTTGTCTGCCTTATTCTCATAAGTGATGCAGGAACCGTCCATGCCGATTCTCTCGCAAAGGCCCTTGGCCAGAAGCTTCTCGGACTCTGCATTGATGACCTGGAACTTCAGTGATGAACTGCCGCAGTTGATTACCAAAATATTCATTTTCTTCTCTCCGTTTCCTATAAAACTTTAACCCGGCTTCTGCCGCATGCTGCTCTATTATTTATTATACACTTAATTTGAAGAGGAACAAGAACTGCCCCTTTTTTTGAACAAAACTTCCCCCTGATAATGGAAGTTTTATTTCTTATATGAAATAATTGAAATCAGGAGGCGGTTTCCGGTCTCCTATCTGATCACAGAACGGAAAGGGTCATTACAGACATGAGAGTCACCGGCATCATCGCGGAATGCAATCCCCTTCATGAGGGGCACCGATATCTGATCAAAGAAGCGCGGGAGAAGACCTGCGCGGACTATATCGTGATCGTCCTCAGCGGAGATTATGTGCAGCGCGGGGCTCCGTCAATTCTCTCCAGGGAGGTCAGGACGGAGGCGCTTCTATCCGCAGGCGCAGACCTTGTAGTGGAACTGCCCCTGTATGCGTCCTGCTCCGGCGCGGACTATTTTGCCCGGGGAGCCGTGGCTCTTATGGAGAATCTCGGAGTTGTCACGGATCTCGCCTTCGGCTCGGAGAGCGGAGATACGGATCTCCTCCTTGAGGCTTCCCGCAGGCTCAATGATGAATCTGAGCAGTTTCAGGCCGCGCTGCGGGACGGGCTCCGGGAGGGACTCTCCTTCCCGTCGGCGAGAGCTCTCGCCATGGAGGGCGCTGATCTTCCCTCCACCCCCAATGATCTGCTGGGAACAGAATACCTGAGATCTCTTCTCAGAAGCGGCAGTACGATAAGACCCCTGGCAATAAAGCGCACAAAGTGCGCCGGCGCGACCCGGATCCGCTCGGAAATGATCGCTTCCCGTCAAAACAGTGATCCTTTCCTCTGCAGAGACGACTTTTCAGATCTGCTCCTGCACGCTCTGTACAGCGCGGGATCTCCGGAGGCCCTTACCGCTTATCTGGACGTGTCCCAGGATCTCGCCGGAAGAATCCTGAGAGAACTGCCCGGTTTTACCATCTATTCCGATTTCTGCGCAGCGGTGAAGACTCGCAGCTATACGTATACCAGGATCTCCAGGGCTCTTCTTCACATCCTTTTAGGGATCACCTCTGAGACCATGCAGTATTTTGACACGCAGCACTCTCTCTGCGGGTGGATCCGTCCCATCGGATTCCGGAGAGATGCCGCTCCGCTCATAAAGAGCATAACCGCTTCCTGCGAAGTTCCTTTCCTCGACAAGCTCTCCAGGGCAAAGGACGCTATGTCCGGTGAGCTCTATGAGGTGCTCCGGGAGGAACTGCAGGCAGAGTTTCTCTACGACCTGATGGCTGCGCGGCGGACCGGCGCCAGGGCGGTTCCCGCCCTAAGCAAAGCGCTGCTCATAAAAGACAGCCGCGGGCAATAGTTTATAAGGAGGCTTGGGACCAGAATGATCTACACAGTCACATTCAACCCGTCCCTTGACTACATTGTCAGGGTCGACGATTTTAAACCCGGCGTCATCAACCGGACCACTTATGAGAATATTCTTCCCGGAGGCAAGGGGATCAACGTTTCCATCGTCCTTAGCAATCTGGGGCACAAAAGTGTAGCTCTCGGGTTCATGGCAGGCTTTACCGGCGATGATATCGAGGAGCTGATGAAGAACTTCGGCTGCGGCGTCGACCTTATCCGGGTCAGGGAAGGCTTCTCCCGCATCAACGTCAAACTTAAGTCCGGCGAAGAGACCGAGATCAACGGCCAGGGGCCCCGCATCACCGCTGAGGATATAGAAAAGCTTTACGAAAAGCTTGACCTGCTCGTCTCCGGCGACATTCTTGTGATCTCCGGAAGCGTTCCCGCCTCGCTCCCCCGCGACGTCTATGAAAGGATCATGCAAAGGCTTGCCGGAAAGGGAATCCGCATCGTCGTCGATGCCGAGAAGGACCTCCTCGTCGGAACGCTTCCCTGCCGCCCCTGGCTGGTAAAGCCCAATGAGCACGAGCTGGGTGAGATCTACGGGGTCACGCTCCGCACGCAGCAGGAAGTGGTCCCCTACGCGAAGAAGCTTCAGGAAGAAGGGGCGGAGAACGTCCTGATCTCCATGGCCGGAGAAGGCGCGGTCTTTATCTCCGAAAACGGAGAGATACTCAAAAGTTCCGCCCCTAAGGGGATCCTTGTAAATTCCGTCGGCGCCGGCGACTCCATGGTGGCCGGATTTATAAGCGGCTATCTCGAGACCGGAGATTTCCGGGAGGCATTCCGCATGGGCATCGCCGCAGGCAGTGCCAGCGCTTTCTCCCCGGATCTCGCCACGCGGCCCGAGGTGGACGCCCTGCTTCAGACGTTCTGATCCTCTTTCTGTCCGCTCTTTACAAGTTTTTCATAGATCTCATAGTTCTCCTGGTCAAAACAGCACATCGCCACGTGCATGACATAGCCTTTGTGTTCAGAGAGCCAGCGCCCCACAGTGCCCATGGCGATCCTCGCGGCCTCCTCCTTGGGATATCCGTAAACCCCGGTGGAGATGTTCGGGAAGACAATGCTGTGGATGTTGTTCTTCATAGCGATGTCCAGGGAATTTCTATAGCAGGAGGCGAGGAGCTTCGGATCGTCCTCGTCTCCGTCGTAAATGGGACCTACCGTATGGATCACATATTTTGCCGGGAGGTTGTAACCGCCGGTGATCTTGGCCTCCCCGGTGTGGCATCCGTCCAGTTTCCTGCACTCTTCCAAAAGTCCCGGGCCTGCTGCCCTGTGGATCGCGCCGTCCACTCCGCCTCCTCCCAGAAGCGAGCAGTTTGCCGCGTTGACAATGCAGTCCGCCTTCATTTTAGTGATATCTCCCTTTGTCACCAGGATCCCGCTGCGGGATGCTCTCACAACACGCGCCTCCGCTTTCAGGACACTCGCGATCATCTCTCTTGTGAGAAAGATCGGATTCTTCTCCGGATTGAGCACAATGCCCGCGATATTGCCGGGCGCTTTGTTGGATCCCGGCGCGTCGGGGACATACTGTTCCAGAGCCTGCCGGATCGTTGCCGCAAGAGCCGGATCCTTGGCGGAAGATCCGCTCTTATACCTGTTCTCACTTGTGTAGGCGACCTGCCAGTTCTTGCCGTCCTTCGTTGCGATCAGTTTCATTCTGATCGCTCTTCCCGCAGCCTTCCCGCCGGTCGCGTTAACTCTGACAGGCTGTACCGGGAACAGGACATTTCCTCCGGCGTGCATTGCCTTTCTAAGGGCTTCCAAGCATCGGACCAGATTCTCTTTGCTCCGGTCTGCCGAAAACTCTTCCAGAGTTTTCTCCACTTCTTCGCTGCCCGGGAATTTGGGCGCGTTTCCACGCGCGGGAGGCGCCGGTCTTAGCGCTTCCTTCCATGCCTTCATCCTGGCCGGGTCATTCTCTCTCGCTAACCTGTCTTCCTCAAGTTTTCTGTCGAATCTGTCCAGAACTCCCCTCAGGTCATCGGAAAGCCGCTCTCTCGCTTCCCTCTTCAGCTCCTCAGGCACTCCATAGAAAGCCTCTGCCATGCTGCCCGCAATACAGGCCAGCGTGTCAGAGTCGCCGCCCAGAGAAACCGCCAGACGGATGACATTCTCAAAACTGTCGCCCTCGAGAAAGGCAGTGATCGCCTCCGGTACTGTCTCCTGGCAGGATTCCACATGATGATAGGCGGGCCTTATCATGTCGCAGGTCCTTGTCAGATCGTATCCGAACACCTTCGAGACCGTATTCCTGATCTCCTCCTTTGTCGCCCCGTGAAGCGCCATGAAGATCACGGCTGCCGTCGCCTGGGCTCCCTTGATCCCCTCGGGGTGGTTGTGGGACACTTCCGCTGTCACTGCTGCGATCTGGAGCATTCTCTGCAGGCTCTCCTGGCACAGCCACGCGGCCGCGGACACCCGCATCGCGCTGCCGTTTCCGTAGCTCTTGTAGGGCTGCGGCTCCTCCTCGTCAAGCCACATGCTGAAATTGGCCCCATACCCCGCGAAGGGATACCTCTTCCCGTATTTCTTCATAGCCTCGATCAGAGACTCCTTCATAACAGTCTCATCTGCGTCTATCCCGCAGTTCATCAGTCCTTCAGCCACGGCAAGCGTCATGATGCTGTCATCTGTGAACTCTGAACGATCGCAGAACAATTCGAAATCAGTCGTCTTAATATTATTCTGATCAAATTCGTAGGGACTTCCGATAATATCTCCCAAAACAGCGCCGTACATCAGTATTCTCCTCTCCCAAGAATATAACGTCTCACAGCCAGTGCCACTCCGTCGTGTTCATTGTCCGTTGTCACATAGTCAGCGGCTTCAATGACCTCCGGGGCGGAATTTCCCATTGCCACTGACAGCCCCGCCGCCTTCATAAGGCCCAGGTCATTGTTTCCGTCTCCCATAGCCATCACTTCCTCCCTGCGGCAGCCGAGCAGCTCTGCCAGGCTCAGAAGCGCTTCTCCCTTGTCCGCATCACTCGAGGTGATCTCCAGGTCCGTCGGCCAGGGATAGATGATCCGGATCCCGCTTATATTTCTCACACGTGCCAGGATCCTTTCCTTTTCTTCCCGTGTGGAACACATGATTGAAAGGTTCTCAATTGTATCGCTCCCGCCAAGCTCCTCATACAGGTCCTCCACCGGGATCCGGCTCTTCTCCAGATAGCTCAGCACCGGCGTCCGTTCAAATCGTTTCCATAATAGTCTCCTGGTGCTGTAGTCGTGGTATCCGTATCCCCCGGTAAAGAATTCCCGGATGATCCCTTCTCCTTCTGCGGCCATGAGCGTCTTCTCCGCCGTCTCCCTGGCCATGCAGCGCTCCCTGATCGGGCGTCCCCCGGCGCGGTCCGTCGTAACTGCACCGTTGGATGTGATAATATACCTGATGAAGGGAAGTTCCAGGACCTGCTCAGGAATTCCCGCGAGCGGACGGCCTGTTACCGGCACGACAAAGACGCCGCTCTGTGCGGCTTCCTCCAGTGCCTCTCTGTTTCTCTCTGTAAGCCGTTTATCTCCTGTCAGCAGTGTGCCGTCCAGGTCCAGTCCGATCATTCTGATCATTTCCAAGGCTCCTTTGCTCTTTTGCTCAGTATTTATTATTATACCATGCCCTATTCAAACATGATATAATCCAAATATCGCTACGCACCGGGCGCGGCGTCTTTACATCAGCGAGAAATGAGTGAAATAAATGGCAGTATTTGTTCTTCCCGATACAAGGGATATTCTTAAATATCATACAAGATGGAATGACCAGGCCCTCACTCCTTATATCGACGACCTGCTCGATCTGTGGGCAGAGAACGATGTCCACGGAGTCCTGGACGTCTGCATGCAGGGGCCAATGATGACAAGGTTCGGGATCAGGCCGGACGATATGAAGAGCGCCAGCAAGATCATGAAGCTGGAGCCCCTTTACAGGTACATCTTCCTGCGCAAGGATATCCAGGTGTACCGCAGCGAGGGGCGCGTCTACATCGATGTTCCCTGGCAGCGCGACCCTGTCTGGCTCGGTGATCTTCTCACCAGCAGAGAATTCCAGTCCTCACAGGGCCTTCCTGTTGCGATCGGAATGAATATATACCGCGAATGTGTAATCCATGAACTGACGGAGATCCCTCATCTTCTGATCGGCGGTAATCCGAGCAGCGGTCTCGATGAATTCCTGGAGGGTGTCCTTTTAAGTCTTCTTGTCAAGCGAACCCCCGATGAGATCGAGCTCTTTCTGTGCTCGTCCGGAAATCTGGGATTTGATAACTATGCGGAACTGCCCTATTGCCATGTGTTCAGTTCGGTCCGCAGCACCATGGCAATGCTCTCCGAGATGAGCAGGGAGATCGATCTTAGAACGAATCTTCTCGTAAATGCAAGATGCCGGAACATATTCCAGTACAACGAGCGCGGCGGCAATCTCCGCCACCGGATCGTTCTTATCACGGAATATCAGCGCCTGTTCAATTCCAACAAGCAGGCTGCAATGGCCTATATCCTGCGAATGACGGAATTCGCCGGGCCCTGCGGGATCCACCTGATCCTGGCTTCCTCCAATCCCGCCTGTCTCCGCGGACTCAGGGAAAGCTTTCCGGCAGCGGTAAGCCTCAAAGTGAGAACTCCTCAGGACTCTATCTCGCTTCTTAATCAGAGATGTGCCGAATCCCTTCCCCGCAAGGGTTCTCTTTACTATCTTGACGGCAATGATCCGGATCCTCAGTACCTGCAGTGCGGAACGATCTCCCCCAGAGAAGTCCGGGATGTCATAAATGCCCTCAGGAGCAACTACGTCAATATTCGAAAGCGCTCTATTTTTGACGAGATCGATGAGGAGGAGACGAAGGAGAAGAAACATCCGTTTTCCAGAAAGCCGAAGATCCCGATAGATGATTGACCTGCCCAGTCAATGCCAAAATAGTGGATAATGTGGAGTAAATTGTGGAAAACATTTAAAAAATGACCCGAATTCACCGAATTTTCAAATAATTGACCACATTGGTCGTAAAATTACGTATATTACATAAGCAAAAAAATAAACCGCAACGGCTGATGCCATTGCGGTTTATTTCATGGAGATAGCGGGATTCGAACCCGTGACCTCTGCGTTGCGAACGCAGCGCTCTCCCAGCTGAGCTATATCCCCAAACTTGCGGCTGCCCGATTATTATATTCGGACAGCCGTTAATTGTCAAGTATTTACTTGTGCCAAGTTATCTTCTGGGCTGCCTGAGGAAGGACGGGATCTCGACATTGTCCTGTCTGCTCCTGGGAGCGCTTGTTGAAGGTGCAGGTCTTGAGCCCGCATTATTCCTTGAGCTCTGTGAGCTGCTGCTTCTCTGAGAGGAGCTCTTGTAAGAAGAAGCCTGGCTGCCGGTCTTGCGTGTGTTCTGTGCACCGAAAGGATAATTATTCATGGGAACTGTATCCTTGCTGCCGATGCCGGTAGCGATGACCGTAACGTCACAGGAATCAGTGTTGCTGTCATCATACATAGCGCCAAAGATAATGTTGACATCATCGCCGGCCTGGTCCTGAACATAACTTGCCGCGTCGGAAGCGTCTGCCAGGGAGATATCGCCCGAGATGTTGATGATGACATCGGTAGCGCCGCTGACGGTGGTCTCAAGAAGAGGAGACTCAACTGCCATCTTAACAGCGTCTGTTGCCTTTGTCTCGCCCTTGCCGTATCCGATACCGATATGCGCAACGCCCTTGTCTCTCATGACAGTCTGTACATCCGCGAAGTCCAGATTGATGATGGAAGGAACATTGATCAGGTCTGTGATGCCCTGTACGGACTGCTGAAGAACTTCGTCCGCTTTCTTGAGCGCCTCAGGAAGTGTGGTCCTGCGATCCATGATCTCAAGAAGCCTGTCATTGGGGATAACGATCAGAGTATCAACGTTCTCCTTGATGTTCTCGATACCGACGAGAGCTCTCTGCATGCGGCTCTTAGCTTCAAAGCTGAAAGGCTTTGTAACTACGCCGACAGTGAGGATTCCCATTTCCTTCGCGATCCTTGCAACGACGGGAGCCGCACCGGTTCCTGTGCCGCCGCCCATGCCGCAGGTGACGAATACCATGTCCGCGCCCTTGAAAGCCTGTGCGATCTCATCAGCGCTCTCTTCCGCTGCCTTCTGGCCAACCTCCGGATTCGCGCCGGCGCCAAGTCCCTTTGTCAGCTTCTCACCGATCTGCAGGAGTCTGGGAGCTCTGCAAAGGTTCAGAGCCTGAACATCAGTATTAACACCGATAAATTCCACACCTATAACATCTACATCTACCATTCGGTTAACAGCGTTGTTGCCTGCACCGCCAACGCCAACGACTATAATCTTGCAAGCCGGTTCCGTATCATTTGTTTTGATTTCCAGCACGGTTGGCCCCTCCTTATTCTGAAAAAATAATAACCACGTAAATAATAATACAATCGAACAATGAAATAATCAATGGATGTTTATTTTTTTTTACAAAATTATTTCAAGATGATGTTTTCGTCTGCCGAAGTATAATTTGTAAGGTCTATCGTCCCGCTTCGCCCTTCCAGATAGGGATTGATCTGTGATATCTTCGATAATTTGAGTTCAAAATCAGTCTTTCCGAGCTGTACCTTGATCTCATCGAAATAAATAACGATATTTCCCGCCTTCGTCAGCGCGACACAGTCCGCTTTCAGATCATACTTTTTGAGCGTCTGAAGGATATCCAGCACCATAGCCAGACCGGTCTCGTTGTCCGCCGTCATCTTCTGTCCCTTTTCCGCTTCAGTAACAGAGATACCAGTCACGAAAGTTGCGTTTTTGAGAACCAGCGGTGTGATTTCTTTAATGATCCCGTCCGTCGAGAAGTACAGATTTCTTCCGGTGTAAGGAATGAATCCGCCAATATCCATGTCCTTGACAGTGATCCGGATCTCGTCATAGGAAACAGGGCTTACTCTGACGCTCTCCTCGAAAGGAATCTGCGGCGCGAAAGGCGTCATATACAGCGCCGTCAGAAAGACTGTATTATGGCGGAGCCGGGAGTCATCACTGATCACCTTCTCCGCGATCTCTTCGCTGGTATACAGGGAATTCCCTCTGACATACACTTTTCTTACAGTACATCCAAAGCCGAGCCCGAAGACCACTGCCGCTATGATCGCACTGACCAGCAAAAACAGAAGCCACGCCCGCAGGCTCTCGGCTTCTTCCTCATCCTCTTCGTCCTCTTCGTCAGCAAAGTCCTCCTCTTCGTCTTCTCCGCCGGAGCTCTCTTCGGCAGGATTCTCTACGTCAGGAGCCTTTTCGGCAGGATCCTCTACGTCAGGAATCTTCCCGGCAGGATCCTCTACGTCAGGAATCTTCCCGGCAGGATCCTCTACGTCAGGATTCTCTACGTCGGGCGCTTCTTCGTCAGAAGTCTTTTCGCCGGGAGCCTCTCCTGTCCCGTTCTCCTCAGCTTCAGCTGCAGCATCGACGTCCTTGTTGTCCGCCGTCTCTGCCTTCGCTGTATCTTCCGGGGTTTCTATTGAGGCGCTGTCAGGCTTTTCTATATTCTCTTTCTTTTCTTCAGGTTCCGCAGTCTGCCCCATAGTCCTCCGAGATTATAATCCAAAATCTTTCTTTTCAGCTCTCCATCCGCCGCAGTTCCTCTTCCCGCAGCCCTCTCGCGACGCTAAGGACGATCCCGATCTCACTCAGCAAAAAGAAGACGGACGATCCGCCGTAACTGATAAAGGGAAGTGTCACGCCCGTATTAGGGATCGAGTTGGTAACGACCGCGATATTGAGGATCACCTGTACGGAAATATGAGTGATCACACCGACGACCAGCATGCCCCCGTAGAAATCGTCCGAGCTGTTCGCGATCACCATGAACCTCCAGAGAAGGAGTACGAACATGATCATGATGCTGATCGCGCCGAAGAGCCCCAGCTCTTCGCATATGATCGAAAAGATCATATCATTCTGCGCCTCGGGAATAAAACCCAATTTCTGCATACTTTGGCCAAGTCCCTTTCCGAAGATACCTCCGGAGCCGATCGCATACAGCGCCTGTATTGTCTGGTATCCCTTTCCGCTGGCATAAGCCTGCGGATCCAGCCAGGCCAGGATTCTCTCACCTCTGAAACCGAGGGAGTTCGTATCCGAAGCATTTACGATCACGATGACCAGCACTCCCGCCAGCAATATGACCAGCGCTCCCAGCACAAAGTATTTAAGATAGTCCGGTGCCGCGACAAAGCACATTCCGTATACGATCGCGACAACGATGATCGCGGAACTCAGGTTATCCGTGATCCTCCAGAGCATGATCGCAACTATAGTGCCCGGGATCATAGTGAAGATAAATCCTCTCAGCGTCCGCAGGTTCTTTCTTCCCAGCCTCTCGATCAGCATGGCAGTAAAAATGATAACACCGATCTTCGCCACCTCCGCCGGCTGCAGCTGCATGGGGAGTCCCGGTATTCGGATCCATCTCTTGGCTCCGTTTACCTCCATACCGAAGGGGATGACCAGAAGGATCAGTCCGATCGAGACAAAATATGCCAGCACGGAAAGCTTTTTCCACACCGTGTAGGGCACTGATGAGACCCAGGCCATAAGGACCAGTCCGAAGATGGTAAACACCAGCTGCCTCTTCAGGTAGAAGGCCGAGTCGCCGTGATCGACGCTGGCCTCATAGGAGCTCGCCGAGTAAAGCATAACAAGTCCGAAGGCCAGAAGAAAAAGGACAATGAAAAGAAGACTGTAATCAAGCAGCCCTCTTCTCCTACCAAATCTTTCTCTTATATAGTCACTAATACGACCAAAAAATCTAACCATTATAATACAGTGCTTTCTCTATTTTGACCACATAAATTTATGCCCAGATGCCCAGAAGTGCGGCTGTACTCAAAATGACTGTCACGATCGTAAAGATGGCGACCACCTTTACTTCCGACCATCCTCCCAGCTCAAAGTGATGATGAATGGGTGCCATGCGGAAGATCCTCTTCCCGTGTGTCTTTTTAAAATACGCGACCTGAATGATCACAGACAGCACTTCGATAAAGTAAATGAATCCGACAATCGGAATAAAGAGCGGCAGCTGCAGCAAGTAAGCCATCGCAGTGACAAATCCGCCCAGTGCCAGAGAGCCTGTGTCTCCCATAAAGACCTTAGCGGGATTCGCGTTATAGATCAAAAATCCGAGGAGCGCTCCGATCATCGCGCCGCCGGCCGCAGCCGCTCCGGAACCGGCAAAAGCTGCAGCAATTGTAAAGAACAATGCAGTCGCGACCGTAACACAGCTGGCAAGCCCGTCGACACCGTCCGTAAAGTTCGTTCCGTTGACTGTGGCCACGGAAATGAACAGAAAAGCCGGAATATTGAGGAGTTTGAGATCCAGATAAAGCCCGGGCACGAACGGCACCTTCATTGTCAGCGGGATCGCGTTGATCTTTGTGATATAGAACGCAAACAAAAGAGCGATCACGATCTGAAGCGCCATCTTCTGTTTGGCACTCAGGCCGTCCGACTTTTTCTTGACCACTTTGAGGTAGTCATCGATGAAGCCGACAAGGCCAAAACCTACCGCGAGGATCAGCACCGGGATCACTTCGGAACCTCCGATCCCGGGAAGAAGGCAGGCTGTGATACAGGCTGCCGCAAGTCCGAGCAGGATCATGATCCCGCCCATATTCGGCGTGCCGGTCTTACTCAGATGGCTCTGAGGCCCGTCCGTTCTCTCCGTCTGACCGGCCTTGACCCTGCGAAGAAACGGGATCAGGTATCTTCCCGAAACCGCGCTCACCGCAAATCCTACAAGCAGAGGTACAACAATATTGATAAAAACCATTCCGCTGCGCATAATTACCGTTTATTCCTTCCTTATAAGAGTCCGGCGCCCTTTACTGGTAAGGTTCGCCCAAATCCCACTTATCCGAGGGCTCATCTCCCGTATAAGTGACCTCAAGGCCCCATTCTTCGAGTTCTTCTCTCTCTGCGTCAGTGACAGGCTCCGACATATAGATCCCCATATAAGGGAGCACTTCCGTGAGAATATTTCTGACGATCTCGGTCGCGAAAGTAGGGTCGTCCTGTCCGTCAACATTAGGTCTGTCCACAACGACATAGCACGCGATCTGAGGATCTTCCGCAGGCGCGTATCCGATGAATGAAACTACATATTCACCGTTATCGCGGGGCAGCGTCTCCGCGGTACCGGTCTTTCCTCCGATTCTGTAACCGGCAGGTCTTGCGGAAAATCCTGTTCCGTTGTGCCCCTCGACAACCTGGATCGTGTATTCCCTGATCAGTTCACTGGTGGATTCCGATACAGTCTTCTTTAACACCCTGGGTTCGATCGTCTTAAGTGTCACGCCCGAAGGACTTGTGATCTTCTTGACGACGTGGGGTTCATAGTAATTGCCGCCGTTGATCAGGGAACAGAAGCCGGCCGCAAGCTGGATCATAGTGCAGTCAAAATTCTGTCCGAATGAGTTTGTGGCCAGCATGGAATCTGTCATCGTGGAGTCAGAGATAAACTGGTCGGTCCTCGCCTCATCGGCGAGGTCGATCCCCGTCTTAAGTCCGAAATTATATACATTCTGGAACTTGGTGAAGAACTCCTTTCCGATCTTCTCGGCCATCTGCATCAGACATACATTGCAGGACCACTCTACTGCCTGTCCCACAGTAAACCATCCGTCACCGTCTACATTGTGGCATTTGATCTTAAAGCCGTCGATCATCAGGTAGCCGCCGCAGTAATACATATCATCCGGGCTCACAGTTCCGGTGTCAAGGCCCATTGCTACCGTAAACGGCTTGGCAGTAGATCCGGGTTCGTAATAGTCGCTGATGCAGAAATTTCTCCACAGAGCGTTCAGATATCTGGGCTTATCCTCTTCTGACATCAGCAGGATGTCTTTGTAGGAGAGATAGGCGTCCGTCGGCGCGTCGTTTGCGTCGAGCTTGGGCATTCCCCACAGGGCCGCCAGATCAGAAGGATGATTCAGGTCAAAAAAGGGCGTCCCCGCCATTGCCAGGATCTCGCCGCTGTTGACATCCATGACGATGCAGCCGACATTATTGCTTCCAAGGCCCTCGTGCTCAAGGCTTCTGTATTCGTCATTATGCTTCTGCAGATACTTCTGAACAATACTCTGAATGTTGGCGTCCAAAGTGAGGATAAGATTGTTGCCGTCCTTCGCCTCGATCATGGTCTCTTCGATATTGAGCGCATCGTCGAGATAGCCGTATTTTCTTCCGATCGTTCCGTTGAGAGTATCGTTGTAATACTCCTCAAGGCCGCCTGTCCCGACATTGCCGCTTCCTGAAAAGCCCAAAACATCACACGCCAGCTCGTTGTGCGGATAGATCCTCGAATAGCCGCTCTCGAACCAGATCCCTTTTATATTGCTGTATACTCTCTGTGCGGCGGGAACATTTGCCTTTTTTTCCGCTTCGATCCCTTTCTCAACTTCATCAAGGTAATCCTTCCTGGCCTGATAGCTGAGGTTCTTGAGCGCGATATAGTACTGCGAGGAGGCGTGGTTCGTAATATATTCCCTGATCCTGCTTCTGTTGACGCCCAGTTTCTCGAGAGCGTCCAGAGTAGGCTCCATATAGATATCCTTCTCCAGTATCGCCTTCGAGTCCACGATCACGTTATATACCAGCTGGCTGTCCGCAAGCACTGTTCCGTTGCAGTCTATGATCTTTCCCCTCTTAAAGGGTATGATCTGGTTTGCATAGGCCTGCTGGGAAAGGACCTGCATGGAGTACGCCTGTCCGTTGTCCCTGTTGACAAGGAATAATCTGACCCCTAATCCGATAAAAGCCAGCAGTACTATAGCTAATAGTACTACCAGCTTTCTCTGCATACTAATAGTGAATCTTTTTATTCCTCCGCGAGTATTCTTTCCATCTACTACTCTGTTTTTTCTCACTTTAATTCCTTCAATCCGTAAAAGGTCATGGGGCAGTACCTGCTGCCCTCTCAGTTATCCAAGTCAGCAACTTGATGGACTAAGTCGCCTTTGGTCTCAGAGTATACCACAATCTGGTCCTGATTGGCATACTTCATTCCAAATTCCTCGATCGCAATTCTCCTGATCTCTTCAAGGTCTACGTTTCCGACGATCTCGTTGTAGACTTCATTGTTGGAAGCCCGAAGCTCGGTGAGCTGGGATTCCAGCGAAGAGATCTGCTTATTCGTGTCGGATATGTCAGCCTTGAGCTTGATATAACCGACAAGGCACAGAGTGAGCACTACCACAAGCGAAGCCAGGAACATCGCATATCTCAGATTCATCTGCATTGCATGTTCCCTGCTCCTGCGGGCCACCATTCTCAGGTCGGCTTTGCTTCTGTGGACTTCCTCCTGGGAGATCTCTGACCAGAAATCATCCGGAGCAGCTGTACCGTTGATAAAGGACTGCCTGTTGCCGTCAAAAGAGCCGTGATATATGCTGTCGCTCTGTCTGTTCTTCTTCCTGTTGCGGTTTGATCCCCGTGTTGCTCTTACCATGTCCGCCTCCCAAAGTTCTGACGTCCGTCATTTCCGTACTGTTGTCTTATTTCTTCTCAAATACGCGCAGCTTCGCGCTCGCTGAGCGTCTGTTCATCTTTAATTCTTCCGCGCCGGGTGCGATCGCCTTGCGGGTGACCACTCTTCCCTTCGACTCCCTGCCGCATACACACACCGGAAACTCCGGCGGGCAGATGCAGGGCTTCTCGTTCCTCTTGAAAGCATTCTTGACAATGCGGTCTTCCAGCGAGTGGAAAGTGATTACGCAAAGCCGTCCTCCCGGTTCAAGCAGGTCGATCATCGTATCCAGCGAGTCTCTGAGCACATCCAGCTCTCTGTTGCACGCGATGCGGATCGCCTGGAATGTCCTCTTGTCGGGATTTCCACCCTTCTCCCTCATCTTGGCGGGAATAGACGCCCTGACTATCTCGCTGAGATCGCCCGTAGTCTCAAGGGGACTGTTCTGCCGTCTGCGCACTATATTCGCGGCGATCCTTCCGGCGCACCGCTCTTCTCCGTATTCTCTGAGGATCCTTGCGATCTCCTCCTGAGGCCAGGTATTGACGATCTCCTTTGCAGTGAGTGAACTGCTCTGATCCATCCTCATGTCCAGGGGCGCGTCTGTCCTGTATGTGAACCCTCTCTCAGGATTGTCCAGCTGGTAGGAGGACACCCCGAGATCCAGAAGGATGCCGTCCACCTCTCTGACGGAGAGATCTTCGAGCACCTCTTTTATGTGTTCATAATTGTCATGTACGATCGTCACCTGATCCCCGAAGCAGCTGAGCCGCTCCCCGGCAGCCCGGATGGCGTCCGTATCCTGATCGATGCCGATCAGTCTTCCTCCGGACGTGAGCCTCTCCAGTATGTGAAAAGAGTGACCTCCGCCTCCGAGGGTTCCGTCTACATATATTCCGTCAGGCTTTATCGCCAGATTGTCCAGTACTTCCTCCAGAAGTACTGATGTGTGTTCAAATTTCAAATCCGTTCCCCAGCATCTCTTCTGCTATATCGTTGATCTCATCGCTGGACATATTCTCTTCCCAGGATCCGCGGCTCCAGATCTCGATCCTGGAACCAACGCCCACAAGCACCACATCCTTATCGATCCCCGCGGCTTCCCTGAGGTTTCCGGGGACCAGGACACGTCCCTGCTTGTCGGCTTCCGCTTCATTAGCGCCCGAGAGGAAGAAACGCACCAGCTGCCTCTGTTTTTTGACATTGTAGGGGAGGCTGTTCAGTCGGGAGACAAACTTCTCCCAGTCCTCCATTGTATAAATGCACAGACAGGGATCCAGGCTTCGCGTGATCACAAACCTGTCCCCTAAGGCCTCTCTGAACTTGGACGGAATGATCAGTCTCCCTTTGCCGTCAAGAGAATGACTGTATTCTCCCATGAACATGTTGCACTTCCCTCCACTTTGCACCACTTTTCTACACAATCATACCAAGCGGCCTGCTCTTTTTCAATAGTCCCGAAAAAATTAAGCGTACACAAAACAGAGGGTACCTTTCAGCCCCATTCAAATTAGTCCCTGCAGTTCTTCCCGCTGCGGGCTCTTATCTTTCTATCACAGCCGCCGCGGCGCGCTCAAAGTCACTTCGCGCTGTCCGCTCCGGCCTTCTCTCTGTTTGCGATCCGGTACCGGATGACCAGTTCCGCGCAGATCGCGGCAGCTGCCATCGCCAGGCCCAGCACCATGGAAACCGGGATATGCGTCCCTGTTATATAGAGCTGGTCGGTCCTGATCGACTCGATCAGGGCTCTTCCGATCCCGTAACCGGCAAAATACAGAAGGGCGATCTCTCCGTCAAACTTCTTGTGTTCAAGATATAGCAGCAGAAATACCAGGATCGCCAGATTCCACATTCCCTCGTAAAGAAATGTAGGATGCACCTGTATATAATTGGTTCCCTCTGCCATGTGGGCGGCGATCGACGCGGAGATATCCCGCTCTCTCACCATACTGACCGGAATCCTCATGGCCAGAAGGTTGTTCGTATATTCTCCGAAAACTTCCCGGTTGAAGAAGTTTCCCCATCTTCCCATGATCTGCCCGACAAGCAGTCCATACATCACAAAATCGAGGATCAGGGGAAATTTTTGTTTTCTTACCTTGCAAAAGATATAGATCGTGAGCAGGCCGGCAATGATACCGCCGTAAATGGCCAGGCCGCCGCCGCGCAGGTTCAGGATCTGAATGGGATCATCCTTGTAGAAATCCCACATAAAGATCACATAGTAGATCCTGGCTCCCATTATGCCGAAAATGAGCAGAGGAGCTGCCAGATCCCAGATCACATCCGGATCATGTCCCGTCTTCTTCGCAACATTCGCCGACAGCGTCAGCCCCAGGATCATTCCCAGTCCGATCACGATGCCGTAGAGCGCGATGCCGAAATTGCCGATCATGATGGTCTTGGGGACATTTGTCAGGTAGATCCCCAGATTCGGAAACGCTATATCCATTTCTCCCATCATATCCGCCATATTTCTGTCCAGACTCCTTCGCCATTTTATATTTCTTGTACTATGATAGCACAAGATTTTACTGTTAGCGGATTTTTCTATTCTTAAAATTTGCTAAATTTTATTGCGAAATTTTCCTGTTTTTCTACTCATTGACCCGTGAATTGACATTGACAAGACACAATTTATGGTGTCCTCCATTCAATAATGCCAAAATATTGATTTTCTTCACAATCCTGCCGACACTGACGGTAAAATCCGACAATTATCCGAGATTTCCGACACTTTTCCGTCGACTTCTCTTAAGGCCTTGAAAATGACACAAAAATACCCCGCCGGCTCAGCCGGCGGGGCACTGCGGTCATATTCATTTTCTCAGACGTTGAACCTGAACAGGATCACGTCTCCGTCTTTGACGACATATTCCTTTCCCTCGATCCCTACGAGTCCCTTCTCGCGGGCTGCCGCCAGGGAGCCGAGTTCCAGAAGCACTTTATAATTGACGACTTCGGCCTTGATAAAGCCCCGCTCGAAATCCGAGTGGATCTTTCCGGCTGCCTGGGGCGCCTTGGTGCCGATCTTGATGGTCCAGGCTCTGGTCTCGTCCTCTCCCGCTGTAAGGAAACTCATAAGCCCCAGCGTACGATAGCTTGCGCTGATCAGTTTATCCAGTCCTGCCTCTTTCACGCCAAGATCCTCCAGGAACATGGCGCGCTCGTCATCATCGAGCTCCGCGATCTCCGCTTCAATGCTCGCGCAGATCACAAAGACTTCGCTCCCGGTCTGTGCCGCGTATTCGCGCACCTTCTGAACACCTTCGTTGCCCGCGCCGTCGTCCGCAAGATCGTCTTCGGAGACATTGGCTGCGTAGATCACAGGCTTATCTGTAAGAAGGTTATAGGTCTGCATCCACTTCTCTTCGTCCTCTGTGAGATCCTCTAGAAGAGAAGCAGGCTTTCCGCTCTCAAGGTGCTCCTTGAGCTTCTTAAGGAATACCATTTCTTTCCCGGCTTCCTTGTCCATCTTTGCCGTGCGCGCCACTTTGGAAATGCGGCGTTCGAGGACCTCCAGGTCGGCAAAGATCAGTTCAAGATTGATCGTCTCTATGTCGCGCAGGGGATCGACGCTGCCGTCCACATGAATGACATTGCTGTCTTCAAAGCATCGCACGACGTGAACGATCGCATCCACTTCCCTGATGTTGGCCAGGAACTGGTTGCCGAGTCCCTCGCCCTTAGAAGCGCCCTTGACAAGACCTGCAATATCTACAAATTCGATAACTGCAGGCGTCACTTTTTTGGAATGATACATCTCGCCCAAAAGGCGGATCCTCTCATCCGGTACAGCAACGATCCCCACATTGGGATCGATGGTGCAGAAAGGGTAATTGGCCGATTCCGCCCCAGCCTTTGTAAGTGCGTTGAACAGTGTGCTCTTTCCCACATTGGGAAGCCCGACGATACCTAATTTCATTTTGTTCTCTATCTCCTTAATTCTTTTATAACACAGGCTGCATTTGTTCAAATGCTGCTATTACACCGCAGCATGTCCGATTCTCATGACCGCCGCCTTTTTAAATACAAAGCAGCTTCATAAGCAGCCACAAAAGCCAAAGACAATATGCTGATAATACAGCCGATATGAAATCCTGTCGGCCTGAATTTCAGGGTTACCGCATGATCATTTGAATCATCCAGTTCAATTGCCAAAAAATGGTCCCAGTTATTATATGTTTTTACCTCTTTGCCATTGTCAAACGCTTTCCAGCCTTTATCATACGGAATGCTGGAAGCAAGGATCCTTTTAGGACCTGTGTAATTAATATCAATGATCGAGCTTTTTTTCTCTTCGATTGACAATTCTGAACTATTTGCTGTTTCCGAGTGCTCCTTCAAAGCATGCTTTATCTCTGTATAGCAAGTAACGTCATCCAGATTATTAATTTTATTGTTTTCATCTGTCGGTGAAAAAGTAAAAGTAAGCTCATCTCCTTCTTTATACTCTCCGACATAGAAAATGATTTTCTCATCGGTGTATTCTTCGTTATATTTTATTTCTTTTTCTATGCCGTTACTATTTACTATTACTTCAGAATATGATCCGTTTGGAATACAAATATATGCCGACCCTTCGTTATTTATTATTACGTTCAGGACATGTTTTTCTTCAGGGCTTAATTCTAAGATACGATTCTGTTCAAAAACATTTTCATCGATAGCAGTAATACTGTTCCACATCATATTCTGCAATTCAAAGCCATTTTCATCCCCTACACTTATAACAGATTCTGCAGGAAACACTATCGGAAGGGCATAGTTATTCTTTAAGATTGAAAGATCATTAATCTTACCGATCTGACTGTAATCCTTTGAGTTTGCAGCATCAGTTATAATATATTTAAGTCCAAGTAACGATTCCAGCGATGCCGACATATTAGTATTATATCTGCCCCACATCCAAATGTGTGATGCACCTAATCTTCTGATAAACTCTAACTTCTCCACATTTTCTGTTGATGAATAATTTGACAAGCCATTGAAGCTGAATAAATGTGGATCACACCTTCCATAGCGAACGCTCTTATCCATCCTATAGAATGAATCATCGTTAATCTTTGCCTCGGCCTCTTTCATAAGCGCGTTCATTTCACCATAACTTTGATAAGTCCGGATCGCATAGCCTTTAAGACAATAGTAACTATTCACAACGGATGAATATATGATCAACACAGTTAAAAAACCTGCAATTATCTTATTTGAATGATATCCTCTTGCGAAAAGCGCTATTACAATACAAACCAATATGACATCCATTGATATAGCAGGAACAGTTACTTTGTCAGCTGCTTCGCTTATGCTTAATACAAGCGATGCCAGAAACAGTATAGCCACACCCGTTTTAATGTATTCATTAGTAGTTATACTGTTATTGATAACCAATAAATATCCATCATAGGCAATAATAAGAAGTATAAAACTCAAAACAAACGAGTATCTGTAATTAAAACAAACATTATCCGACATCCCATGCCAGATTCTATTAATAAAATTATTCTCAAAAGACAGCATGAACGTAATTATTAAAGCCATGTACACCATCTTTTTCCGATTATTTGCTTTTTTACATACAAAAAACAAAACAACTAAAATAAAAGGCAGAAGACCGATAAAAATCATCGGAGCATTATAACCCAAATCGTTTTGCTGGCCTGCAAAAAATCCGGACATCATCACCATCGGATTGACAGTGATACTCATATCTTTAAGAGCATCAAGTACTGAAAGTTTTCGCGTTTCCGGCAGCCCCAGAAAAGTCGGTATCAGTAAAAACGCTGCCAAACCGCCGCCAAATAGTGATGATAATGCATAAGTAATAAAAGATTTTCTTAATCCGTTCAGAAACGATTTTTCATATAACAGCAAAGAAGCAATGTATAGTATTACCGAAGTTATACATATCATATAGCCTATATAAAAGTTAGATATTAAGGCTAACGCTAATGTCAAAACATATTGTAATGCATTTTTTCCGCAAATAATCTTTCTTATACCTACGAAAAGTATAGGAAGTAAAATCACCCCGTCCATCCAGGATGTATTCCAACTATAAAAAATAATGTATCCCATGAATGAATAGCACACTGACATCAGTGATTTCATCAGGATCGAATTATCCTTATAATAATCCCTCAGGCAGTAGCAAAACGTCAAAGATGCACATGTAATTTTCGAATAAGCAACTGCATGAGCAGCAAATATCATATGGTTCCCCAAAAACATAAATAATATCCTGAATCCGTGAAGCTCAGCTTCAAAATATAAGGATCGGTTCACTAAAGGGATTTTTTAATAGTCCGAATAGTGGTGATCCCTGTTTACGAGTT
>CACZXG010000042.1 GCA_902785055.1 uncultured Lachnospiraceae bacterium | reverse complement strand
CTCTGCACCGGCAGAAGAGTGGGTAGCAGGCGGCATGCCGATCACCAAGATGATGAACATCGAGCGCAGAAACGGCGAAGACAAGCCCGTTATCAGAAAGGCCCTCGTTGAGCTTGACGGCGCACCTTTCAAATTCTTCGAAGCCAACAGAGCTAAATGGGCAGTTGAGACATGCTTCCTTTATCCCGGTGCTATTCAGTACTATGGACCTGCAGAAGTCTGCGATGCTACTACCAAGACTCTGGCTCTGGAGCATCAGAAATAATTTAAGGCTTAGTTCGGGAGACTGAGCGTCTGCCCATCAGCCTTGATAAATGACAAGTAAAAGATCGTCCCCATCGGCGAAGCCGTGGGGACGATCTTTTTATGTAAAGAATATTGCTTCGGAGCAGATTGAACAGCAATAGCGATGGAAAATGGAGTGTGGTAAACTAAAGACCGATGATCTTAAATAACCGTTTTTGATAAAGGAGCTTACTATGGAAACTGAGGAGAGAAACATCGCTTCTAAAGTAGAAGAAGTGTTAGATAAATTTGTACGCCCGGCTCTTGCCGCACACGGCGGGGACCTGAAAGTCGTGGCCGTGGAAGGAGGCGTCGTGTTCTTCAACCTGATGGGGCGCTGCGCGGGATGCGCTGCCGCCGACAAGACCAGTGAGGAACTGATCAACAGAGAACTGGTGGAGCGCGTGCCGGGTATAAAAAAAGCCGTTTTGGTTAACGGCATCAGCCCGGAACTGCTCGAGCAGACTCTGGCGCTCCTGCGCGCTCATCCCAGTTTTTGAGTTGACATGGGGACGGTTCTGCCGCGTGTGATCTTAAGCGTATCCAACAGCCAGTGGGCATTCCACTTCAGCTGCTCACGAGAGACGATCCCATCCTTAATTCCCTGCACAAGTTCTTCATAATCCTTCCTGCTTCCCGGCATGAACAGTGTGTGTCCAGAGGCAGCGACGCGCGGCGAAGACGGAGCGGGATATTTGCTGCCGCTGCCGAGCAGGTCGCCTCCGACGATCCAGTCTGTCATCAGAAGTCCTTTGAAACCGAATTCACTGCGCAGGATGTCCTGACAGAGTTCTTCACTCTCAGAGGTATGAACGCCGTTTATGAGATTATAGGAGGACATGACGGCAAGCGGCCGGCCTTCCCTTATACAAATCTCGAAGCCGCGCAGATAGAGTTCCCTGAGAGTGCGCTCCGAAACATTTGAACTGCTGCCGTAGCGGTTGGTCTCCTGGTTATTGGCGGCGTAGTGCTTGATAGTGACACCTTTTCCTTTATGAGACTGAACACCCCGGGTCAGGGCTGCCGCGAATTTGCCGGAGACAAGAGGGTCCTCTGAGAAGTACTCGAAGTTGCGGCCGCAGAGAACGCTCCGGTGAATATTGAGGGCAGGCGCCAGCCAGAGGTCCACGTTAAAGATGTCCATTTCATTGCCGACGATGTCGCCGCATAGGTAAGCAAATTTCGGATTCCAGCTCTGGGCGATGGCTGTCCCAATGGGGAGAGCTGTGGTGTACTGCTCGAATATTTTGGCGCCTATGGGAGGCCGGGAAGTTATGTTGATCAGTAAAGAGACAGGCCCCGGAAGAAGCTCAAGCATTGTCTCGGGCATGGTGGAGCCAATGGCGTGGATCCCTTTTCTGTCCTTATAGAAGTGCCGCGTAAGACGCAGGCCCGCAGGACCGTCCGCGACGACTATGCAGCCGATGCCTTTCCTTTCCAGTGCGGAAGTGCTCTCGCCGGCAGCGCCGGCTACGCGGCTGGAGGCGTCTCCGATGACGCTCAGGATACCGCCCTTGGGATTGAAACCGCCCATGTTCAGGTAGGCAAGCTCTTCGTCGCTCATACTGTCCAGAACCGGATCCTCGAAGGCAGACCGGGTATAGTCGATGACTTCGGTCTCGCAGGCGCTCAGATCCGGTTTGATCAGAGGCAGCCCATCACTCGTGACGGGATTGGCGGATTCGGAAAGCGTGTCCCCCGAAATAACCTTTTCCTCTACCTGTCCAGCAAGACAATTCTTTACCTTGCGCACGACAAATTCCTCGTCCAGATCCAGAGCCGCGACTACAGCGGTGTCTGCGCTGCTTGTTCCCAGATGAACGAGATAGCGGCCGGCCTCGAGCACATAGGACGCGCGCCCCTCATCAAAACTGCTCATGTCGCGCAGATCCCAGGAGATGGTGACAATTCCGCTTTCGCCCGGCGCAAGAGGGGCCGTCTTGGCGAAACCGGCGAGAGACCTGGGAGCTTTCTCTATTTTGCCTGCGGGAGAGGAGAGGTAAGCCTGCAGGACTTCTCTGCCCCGGAAGCCGCCGATATTCTTCACGCACGCTGTAAGGCGCACGACGGGACCGGTGGCTGTGATCCCGGTGAACGAATGAGTGAATTCTGTGTAGGAGAGCCCGTAGCCGAAGGGGAAGGCGGGCTTTGTGCCGGATTTGTCAAAATATCGATAGCCAACAAAGACTCCTTCCGAGTAGAGCGTGTCATCTCTTTCTCCAAAACTCGCGATCCCGTAATCCTTATAGGGCGCCCAGGTCGTGGTGAGCTTGCCGGAAGGGCAGAGCTTCCCGAGCAGGAGGCCGGCCAGCGCGCGGCCGGTCTCTACACCGAGCTGGGAGAGGACCAGAATATTGCGGACCTCCATGACCTCGGAAAGATCCACCGGTCCGCCGGCGTTAATGACGAGCATGAAGCGCTCGTACCTGCCGTTGAGCGCCAGGATGTCCCGTACTTCTGTGTCTGTGAGGCGGTAGTCCCCTTTGACATCCAGACGGTCATTTCCTTCGCCGGAGCTGCGGCCGACCACATAGATAGCGGTGTCTGCGCTGAAAGTCAGCGGGAGCTCGTACTCGGGTTCCAGTATGACGGCACCCATGCTTGCAGCAATGACGTTTTTCTTTTCTTTTTTGGCTTTGGCTTTGATGGCTTTGTAAAAAGCAGCCTTGTTATCATCCCGGATGCGGTCGTATTCATCGAGCCAGCCGCCGTTTACAATGGTGAAACCGGCCTTTACAAGACCTTTTTCTACAGTGACGAAGTAACGGGAATTGACCTCCCCGGAGCCGGTGCCGCCTTTTACAGTGTGGCGGACGCCGCTTCCGTAGGCCGCGATAGTCCCGGGTTTCTCAAGGGGGAATGAGCCGTCTTTTTTCAGCAGGACAGTGCATTCTCCCAGATGGCTGCGAAGCCGTTTGATATTCTTTATTTCGTGCGGTTTTGCTTTACTCATCGTATTCTCCTTATCAAGGCGCGGAACAGAGTATTCTGTTTCCAGTATAACACAGGGGGTGATGTCCCCCTCTCTTTCATTGGCGCCTTATTTTATTCCGGCAGAGCGAACCTTCTTGAGTGCCCGGTTGACTCTGGAAAAATCAATGGAACACTGCCCATCTGATATGTGGATCGGAATTACAGAGTCAAAATCATATTTCTCCGGGTAGAAATTGTTGTCGCGAAAATCATAGACCATGACCGTTTCGCGGTCCGGGTCGACAATCCAATATTCCTTCACACCGGCATTCTGGTATTTGTACAGTTTGAGGAGCATATCCTTGGAGCGGGTGGAAGGGGAGAGAATTTCCAGCGCAAGATCCGGCGCGCCTTCAAAGCGTTTCGCACCCAGATCATAAGGACCGCTGATCACCAGGAGATCCGGCTGCACCATAGTCTTGTTGTCGCAGTCAAGCCTGACGTCGCAAGGGGACAGATAAACTTCACATTCGCCTTTGTGGGCGTCCATACACTCCCGGAAAAGGATGAACAGTTCCCCCAGAATCTTCTGATGTATGACAGCCGGTGCAGACATATCGTAGAACACGCCGTCGATCAGTTCGACTCTGCGCTCGTCGGGGAGAGCATAATAGTCATCTAAGGTGTATTCTCCAGCCTTTTTCTTCTTTTCAGGTGCATGATTGTAACCGGCAGTGGGTTCCTTTACTGTGCCGTATATTTCGGGCAGATCTTCGTAGCTATAGGTCTGGCTTCTGTCAGGGTTCATTCCTGCCATATTGCTTCTGCGGCGCTCTTCGGCTGACAGTACAGTTTCAATCGCCACCAAAGTGGACTTTCTCGGCGCTTTGGTAGCGCCGCTCATGATCTTCTGGACTGTACTTAACGGAACGCCGGCTGAGGCTGCGATCATCTCATTTGTGAGGCCGAGAGTTGTCTTCTTATTCTTCAATTCTTCAATTGTCATTGCCGATGCCTCCTCTTATGTAGTTGTTGTGGTAAAATTATAGCCATAAAATTGCAATTATTCAATACAAATATTACTAAATATGCTTTTTTAGAGCAATCCGAACAGAAGGGAGACATCCCTCATGTGTTATAGTGCCATCGGTCGGAAATGATGCGGGCATGTACGGCGCGGTGAAGATGGTGCTGGACTGAACCTGATATAAAAAATCTAAGAGTCAAATAAAAAGAGGGTGTCCGAAATGTGACACCCTCTTTTCATGTTCAGTTCTCTCTCTCAAACATCGCCGGCCTGATCCCGGGCGCCATTTCCATGGCCACTTCGAGACCTTTGATGACGCCGTCTTCGACGACAAACTGCGCCGGTACTGCCTGTCCCAGGACCGGGAGCATCAGGTCGAACGCATCATAGTTGTAGTGGATCAGCATAGCCGGAAGCCCGTTCCAGGTACCGGCGAGTCCCTGCTCAGTCATAGCAAAACTCATTTTGCCGAAGCCGGGATGACTGTAGCTGCCTGCATAATCGTCAATTGCCAGTGTCGGAGTCGTATCCGGCACTTTGGCTGCCGCTCTTGCCTGCATTCCCGCCATCATTCCTGCCATCAGGTTATTAAAGATCTCCTGGAAGCGGCCGGACCAATCCGGTATGTCTGTTACACCGAGCGCCTCGTCTGCAAATACATGTCCGAGCGCGTTGACAGAGAAAGAAGATGTAGCGTTGGAGAGTGCGACGATCGCGGCGTTCTGTGCGGGGAGCAGCGTCATCTGTGCGGAGAAACCGTTGGTATTTCCACCGTGTCCGATCATCTTCACACCGCGATAGATATCGGTGAACCAGCCAAGGCCGTATTCGGTGCTCTGGAACTCCTCGAAATTCCAGAAATAGGGAGTTCCGATGACCTGAGGACTGTGCATCTGACGAAGATTTTCCTCGCTGATCAGGCGCTGACCATCGACAACTCCGCCTCTGAGGTGGAAGAGGGCATATTTTGCCATATCGGAGGCAGTAGAGACAATCGCTCCGGAGGGCGCGAAGGCTCCCAGGTGCATGTAGGGCGGCTCGATAAAGGTGCCATTTGCGAAGACATAGCCTTTGGAGGTGTTCTCATATCCCGCAAGCGACTCGATCTCGAAATCCGTGGATTGCATGCCGAGCGGCCGGAAGATCCTTTCGCGCACGAATTCCTGATAAGGGATGCCTGTGATGACCTCGACAAGATAGCCGGCCAGTGAGACCATCTGGTTGGAATACTGAAGCCCCGTGCGGAAGGCCATATTAGTCTCGAGGTATTCGAGTGAGCGCACCATCTCTGCGCCGTCCTCCATGACGCAGTAGATTGCCTGAAGGTCGTACTTGGGCACGCCTGTGCGGTGGCACATCAGGTCGCGGACAGTTACGTTTTCTGTAAGGAGCTCGCTGCTGAGCCTAAGTGAGGGGATGTATGTTTTGACCGGCGCATCCCAGTCCAGTTTGCCTTCGTCGACCAGCATGCCGAGTGCCAGAGCGGTGAAGGTCTTGGTGATCGATCCGATCGGCAGCACGGTGTCCGCCGTCATCGGGAGCTGTGCAGCCGCGTCGCGCAGTCCATATCCTTGTATGCTCACGATCTCTCCGTCACGGATGAGGGCAACACTCATTCCGGCGACGTTGTAGTCGTCCATCAGTTTCCAGATCATGTTTTCTGTTGTCATTCGCTTTCTCCTTTCACTGTGCAGCCGATCCCCGGCGCGTCCCATAGAACTGCTTTTCCGCCGCGATGGTCGAAACCGCCGCTCACTTTTTCCTGTGCCAAAATATAGACCGAATCCAGGTCCACTTCCCTGATAATGTCAAGTGCCGCTGCCAGGTGCATTCCCGCAAGATTCCCCAGAGCGCTCTCACCCATGCAGCCGATCATACAGGTCAGGCCTGCCGCCTCGCAGATCGCCGCGATCTTGATGGCGGGATATATACCGCCGCACTTCATCAGCTTGATATTGATGACATCAGCCGCCCGCATGGAGGCGAGGCGCATGGCGTCACGGATTCCATGGCAGCTCTCGTCCGCGGCGATGAGAATGGGGGTGTGCATCCGGATCTCCTGAAGCCCATCAAAATCACCGGCCGCGACAGGCTGTTCGATCAGTTCCACGCCGAGAGAAGCCAGTTCACTGCTGATCCAAAGGGTGTCTTTGACAGTCCAGCCCTGATTGGCGTCGATACGAAGACGGGCTTTCCCGCTGACCGCTTCATGGATCGCGCACATGCGCTCCAGATCCGTCCGAACATCCTCGCCGAGCTTTACTTTCAAAATGTCAAATCCTTTGCCGACCCACTCCAGCGCCTTTTCCGCCATCTTCTCCGGAGCGTCGATACCGATCGTGACATCCGAGTGAATGTGCGGGTCGTCGCCTCCCAGATATTTGTAGAGCGGAACTCCGGCCGCCTTGGCGGCAATATCGTAGCAGGCGATATCGATGCCGGCCTTTACAGCGCCGTTTCCGGCGTAGAGCCGGTCCATAACACGGTGGACTGCGCCGATCGCGCGGGGATCCATGCCCAGCAGCGCGTCCCGCAGGTCTTTCCCGACTGCCAGCACAGTGCCCAGATTGTCTCCCGTCACGAACGGAAGCGGAGCCGCTTCTCCGTAACCTGTGATCCCCTCGTCTGTGAGGATCTTCACAATACAGGAGTCCATATCCGTGATCGTCGCGAAGGCGACCTTCATCGGTTCCTCGAAGCGGAAACCGGTGACCAGAAATTGTATGTCTGTGATGACCATGCTTCACTTCCTTTCGAAGACCTCTGGGGTAGTTTGTCCACACCTGGGGACAAACTACCCCAGGGGACAAACTACCCCAGAGGTCGATTGATACAAATATGACTTTGGTCATAGTATATTTGACGTAGGGCTGTTTTACAAGTAAACTATGAAACAATATGATGCAATCAGAGAACGGAGGATACAACTATGGTCCACACTACATTTGAGCGTCTTCCGGAGGAGAAAAGGAACCGGATCCTTCAGGCCGCGCGCGCGGAGTTTATCCGATATCCTTACGAAAAGACCAGCATTAACAGGATCCTTGCAGAGGCAGAGGTCCCGAAAGGGAGTTTTTATCAGTATTTTGACGACAAATCAGATTTGTTCAGCTTCTGTATCTGTGATGTGTACAAAAAACTGATCGATGCAAGGAAGAGAAACGGAGAGCCGCTGCTTGAATCCGGAGTGCTCCGAATGAAAAAGCTCGGATATGACAAGGGATATCAGGCGTTTTCAAAGGACCTGGAGAGGTATTTGTCGGAAGAGGATTTCAAACTCTTTGAGAATATGATGGAAGCCCCCCGGCATATTCGGAATTATGTGCAGATGAATGCGGCGTCGACACTGATCGCGCCGGAGTTGAAAGAGGAACTGGAGAGGGATAAATGTGTGCGGACAGATATCGACTACGATTACTACGCGTATCTGTTGTCTCTTACTGAAGTCATTTCCGTGGATTACGGCACGAGAAAAGGTCAGAAAATGGAAGACTTTTTCTTCCACGGATACCGGTATATGTCGTCCATTTACGACAGCATCCTGCGATAACGCGTATTTCAAGGCTTTCAGCGGATATTTTGCTTACTTCATTTGAGCGGATAAGAGAACTATGCTATAATAATAGTTCGAGTATTGTATAGATACATTCGAGATCAATTCATCAGACATAGGAGAGATTCAGATCATGGAAAAAGAACAGTTCCTGGAAGTTTACCGCCATTCCCTTGCGCATATTCTGGCTAAGGCAGTTATCGAGATCTATGGCAAAGAAGTGCAGTATGCAATCGGTCCCCAGATCGCGGACGGCTGCTATTATGATTTTGTGCTTCCCGCCGCGATCACGGAAGGGGATTTCCCGGCGATCGAGAACAAGATGCGCGAGATCATTAAGAGAAGAGAGACCTGGACTATGGAAGAGGTCTCCAAAGAGAGAGCGCTTGAGATCTTTAAGGATCAGAAGTTCAAGACCGAGCTTATCTGCGACCTTCCCGAGGACGAGAAGATCACCGTCTACTATACAGGAGACGATTTCGTGGATCTCTGCCGCGGACCCCACATCGATAATTCCCAGCTTCTTATGAACGTTGCTTTCCAGGTTAAGTCAGTTTCCGGCGCTTACTGGAGAGGCGATGAGCACAGGGACCAGATGCAGAGAGTATATCTGTATGCTTTCCCGGATCAGAAGCAGCTCAAAGAGCACCTGAAGATGATCAAGGAAGCTATGGAGCGCGACCACAAGAAACTCGGCCCGCAGCTGGAACTGTTCATGTTCAATGAGACCGCTCAGGGCATGCCTTACTGGCTTCCCCGCGGATGGAAACTGTATCAGGCACTGATGCAGTACTCCAGGGACGTGCAGGATCTGCACGAGTATCAGGAGATCTCCGCACCGGTCATCAACAACAATAAGCTCTGGATCATCAGTGGTCACTGGGCACACTATGTAAACAACATGTTCATCATCCCCGGCAAGGACGAGGACGAGAAATACACCGTCGAGTCCGTGGACACCATGGCGGCCAAGCCTATGAACTGCCCTAACGCGATGATGGAATTCGGCAGAAAGCCCCGCTCCTACAAGGAACTGCCGATCCGCTATTCCGAGTATGACGTGCTTCACAGAAAGGAGAAGACCGGCCAGCTGAACGGACTTCTCAGAGTGCAGGAATTCCGTCAGGACGACGACCACACCTTTGTCACAGAGGACATGATCGAGGCTGAGATCGACGATATCCTCAGCATCGCGGACGAGATCTACAAGACCTTCGGCATCACCTACAGAGCGGAGTTCTCCACAAGACCCGAGGACTTCATGGGCGACATCGAGCTCTGGAACGACGCGGAAGCGGTTTTGAAGAAGATCCTTGACAAAAAATACGGCGAGGGCGGTTACGAGATCAACGAAGGCGACGGCGCTTTCTACGGTCCCAAGATCGACCTGCAGATCAAGGACGCTCTCGGAAGAGAGTGGCAGTGCGGCACAATCCAGCTCGACTTCCAGCTGCCCAGGAACTTTGATCTCAAGTACACCGCACAGGATGGCTCTGAGAAGGTTCCGGTCGTCATTCACCGCGCGATCTTCGGATCCATCGAGCGTTTCCTCGGTATCATCATCGAGAACTTCAAGGGCGTATTCCCCTTCTGGATGTCCCCTTATCAGGTCGCTGTAGTCCCGATCCGCACCGAGCACAATGACTATGCGAAGAAGGTCGTGCAGAGACTGAAAGCGCTGCGCATCCGTGTTGAGGCCGACTACTCCGACAACAACATGAAGCAGAAGATCAAGAAGTTCAAGAACTACAAGGATCCCTACATTCTGGTTCTGGGCGACAAGGAAGCTGAGAATGGAACAGTTTCCATCAACATGCGCGGCTCCAACAAACAGATAAACGACGTCCCGCTGGACAAGTTCATTGATATGTGCATGAAGCTGAACATGGAGCACTCGATCGAACTGATCGATTCCGTCGAATAAAGCAGAATATGAATGGGCGCGTCATACGTTTGTATGACACGCCCGTTTTTATTGCGTTGAAGAAAGTGTAATTAGCAAGATCTGCGGGCAACCTATCTGTGCTATATTTTAAGAGGATCACGTACACTAGGCAGCAGGACAGCAGCAATCAGGAGGTGCCATGAAAACCAATAAAGAAAAATGGATTTTTACCGCGATCCTGGCGGCTATAGAGATATTCCTGACAACTGCGGAGCTGGGCTTTTTTACGATTGGCAAAATCGCTTTTACAATTCTGCACATTCCGGTATTTATCGCAGTGATCGAGATCGGGCTTTTGCAGGGCTTTATTTTGGCGGCAATATTTGGCTTTTCTTCTTTGGTCAGTGCCTATCTGCACGCAAACGGGATACTCGATTACCTGTTTCAGGATCCTCGGATCTCCGTACTTCCCAGGCTGTTGATCCCTTTTGCCGTATGGCTCATATATAGAGCGGTGCGCAATATTGCGGATGACAACACCTTCTCGGCGGACCTGATCTGTTCCGGCTTTGCAGCTATGAGCGGTGTGGCAGCTAACGCATTCTTCGTGATCACGGCCATAGCGGCGCTGAGTCCTGAAGCACTGGGCATCACGGAGGATCTCTCAGCCAGCACGGTCATTGTCAGCAACCTCGTCGCTGCCAATATAGCCTATGAGATCGTGATCGCTGTTGCGGTCACCTGCCTGACTGTTCTCGTACTGAGGAAACGGCCGTATAGAGCGGAGGATCAAAGCAGTCAGCCGATTCGAAAGACTTTCCGGAAATGGCTTTTTCTGTTTATGGTAATGACCTTCTTCCTTATGCTTGTCTTTCTGTACTCCCTGTTCAGTAAGCAGGATCGAGGCCGCGCGGAAATATTTGTGGAGTCAGAAGCGGAAATACTTGCCATTGAGATTGAGGATTACGGGAGCAGGATCAGCAAAGACAGCCTGATGTTCGGACTGGAAGGAGCCATTGTTCTGGCTGAAAATGACGAGATCATCGCGTCCGGACTGGACTTTCTGGATGTGCACAGACTGTCCGACCTGTGTCCCGGATATGACAAAATACAGAAAGATAAGGTAAATGATTTTATCTTCAACGGTGCCAGCGGCATAGGCGTGATCAAAGAGGTGAACAGCATTACAGCAGTACTCTTTATGCCGGAAAGCGAGATCTACGCGGGGAGAAACGAGTCGCTGGCCTACTTGTTATGCGGGCTTTTTGTTCTCTTTATGATCTTGTTTGAGATCATTTCTGTTACAGTACAGAAATATGTCGTGGAGCCGATCCAGGTTGTAAACAGGAGCCTTGCCCAGATCCGCTCCGGAAACCTTAATGAGAGAGTAACGGTAAATGGGAACTCCGAATTTGAGGAGCTGTCTCTGGGCATTAACACGACTGTTGACGCGCTCAAAGAGACGATGCGGCAGATTGAAGAGAAGAACCGCCAGGAGATGGAATTTGCCAGGGAAGTGCAAAACTCGGCGCTTCCGTCGGGCAGCCTTTCCGGCAGCAGTTTTGTGACGCTGGGAAGCATGCAGGCCGCCAGAGAGGTGGGAGGAGACTTCTACGATTATTTCCTGATCGGCGAGGACAAGCTCGGAATCGTTATTGCCGATGTATCCGGAAAAGGTGTTCCCGCCGCGCTCTTTATGATGACGGCCAAGACACTGATCAGAAATTTTGTTCTCGGCGGCAGGAGCCCCGCTGAAGCTCTCCGTCTTGCCAATGTGCAGCTGTGCGAGAACAACGAGAAAGGAATGTTCGTCACAGTATGGCTCGGAATACTTGACCTGCAGAACGGCAGGCTCGAATTCGCCAACGCCGCGCACAACCCGCCGCTCCTGAAGAAGGACGGGGAGCCGTTCGTGTACATGGATTACAAAAAATACCGCCGCGGCCTCGTTCTCGGAGGCCTTGCAGAGGTCCGCTACAGCAACAATGAGATTTACCTCTCGCCGGGAGACGTGCTGTTTCTCTACACAGACGGCGTGACAGAGGCAGTCAACCATGATCTTGAACTGTACGGAGAGGACAGACTGCTGAAGTGTATGGAAGGCAATTACGGAATGGAGCCCGAATTGCTGCTGAGGGCGGTGAGAAGAGATATTGACGACTTTGCGTCAGGAATGGAACAATATGACGACATAACCATGGTCGTACTAAAGATAAAGGCTTGAAATTCTGCGATGTATGATATCATTAATATGTTCCACGAATAGGCTTTTGAGGGAATAACAATGAAAAATCGGGATCATGACGTATTCATAAGTTACTCATCCAAGAATAAAAATATCGCGGATGCCATTGTTGCTGATCTTGAACAGAATAACATCAAATGCTGGTATGCGCCGAGAGACATCTATCCGGGAGAAGACTGGGCAGGCGCGATCAAAAACGCGATCGGATCTACGAAGATTTTCGTTCTCGTATTCACTGACGAGTCCAACCGGTCCCATCAGGTAACAAACGAGGTTACGTTGGCAGTCAACGGCGGAAAGATCATAATTCCCTTCCGCCTCTCCGGCTCCGATATGAATGACACGCTGCAGTATTATCTGAGCAGTGTACACTGGCTGGATGCAGTTTCGCAGCCTCTTAATCAAAATATTGAGACTTTGCGCAAACAGATCAGCGCGCTGCTGGATATCGAGGAATCAGCCGATAAAAAGGCTGCGGCGATGCCCGCTGGCATAGCAGGCGCAGCAGCTGGCACTGCAGGTGCGACGGTTGCTGCGGGGGCAGTTGCAGAAACAAAGGGATCCGGGATTTCAGGAGGGGTACAGCCTTCCGGGCAGACCGGAAGTTCAGGCGGGTCTTCCGTAAAGACAGAGATCGTGATCGGATTTCTAGTAGCTGCGCTGGCTATTGGCATCGGAGCTTTTGCCCTCTCAAGAGGAGGAAATCAGAGTAAAGATTCTGAGCCGAAGGCAAATGCGACTGAAGAAGTGAAGCAGGAAGAAGAGAAGAAGGCTGAAGATCCGGCAGCCGGCGAACAGGCTGCGGAGGCAGAAGCAGCAGCTCAGGAAACAGCTGCAGATGCGGCAGAGCCGGCTCCTGCTGAGCAGGAAGCGGTAGCAGAAGCTGCAGAGCCTGCGTCAGAAGCAGCTGACCAGCCGGCAAGCGAGCCCGAGCCCGCTGCCAAGGATGAACCCCTTGTCATGATTCCGGAAAATGCTCTCAGTTACAAGGGCCATCATTATTACATCTACAATGATGTCAAGTCCAACTGGGAAACTGCGGCATCCAACTGCAGGGACCGAGGCGGATACATGGCGGTCGTTAATGACGAAGAGGAAAATGAGACGCTCTACAAGTACATGACTGCCATGGGTTACGACCAGGCGTTTTTCGGACTTATTTACAGCAACACCAATGACGACTGGGTATATCTGGACGGAGATACTTCCGATTTCAGAGACTGGGGATACAACAGTGAAGGTGTAGAAGAGCCCAATAACGCGGAAGGATGGGAGTACCACGTCGAGTTCGATGCCAATATGCAGGATGGGCACTGGAACGATGCCAAATTCGGCACCATGACATATACGCCGGATGGAGATGCTTACAAGAATCTCTATACGTATATCTGTGAGTGGGATCGATGAATAAAAACATTAAATAAGACCACCGGCTTGGCCGGCGGTCTTTTTTCACTTGATCACTCCTCCCCCGATCACGACATCCCCGTCGTAGAGTACGACGGACTGTCCGGGCGTGATGGCGCGCTGCGGTTCATCAAACTCGACCCTCAGAAGGTCGTCCTCGGGCTGCGTGACGGTGCAGGGCTGTTCTTTGTGGCGATAGCGTATTTTGGCACTGCAGCGAAGAGGGCTCTCTATGCGGTCCACAGTGATCAGATTGACCTTGCCTGCATAGAGCGTCCGCTTCATCAGATCATCATTGCTTCCGAGTGTGACAGTGTTGGTCTCGGGATCGATCTTTGTTACGTAGCAGCGGTGCGCTGCCGGAATACCGAGCCCGCGGCGCTGGCCAAGCGTGTAGTGAATGATGCCCTTGTGGCGCCCCAGGACATTGCCCTGTGCATCCACGAAATCGCCCGGTGGGCACTTAACGCCGCTGTAGCGCTCGATGAAGCCGGCATAGTCGCCGTCCGGAACAAAGCAGATATCCTGGCTGTCGTGCTTCTGGGCATTCTTAAAGCCGCTCTCCGAGGCGATCTCCCTGGTCTTGTTCTTGTCCTGGTCGCCGAGCGGAAACTGCACGTGGGCCAGCTGCTCCTGTGTCAAAACATAGAGCACATAACTCTGATCCTTGGCTGGGTCGATCGCCTTCAGAAGGAGGTAGCGGCCCCGCTCGGGATCATATTTTGTCCTCGCGTAGTGCCCGGTCGCCAGAACATCGCAGCCCAGTTCTTTCATCTTGGAGAAGAGATGCTCAAACTTGAGGCAGCGGTTGCACTCGATGCAGGGATTGGGCGTGCGGCCGTGAAGATACTCATCGATAAAAGGCTCGATGACTTCCTCTGTAAAAAGATTCTCATAGTGGACGATATGATAAGGGATGCCGATCTTCTCGGAGACGCTGCGGGCGTCCTGCGTGTTCTCAAGGGAGCAGCAGGTGTCCAGAAGATCCTTGCCTATAACATCATTCTCGTACAGACGCATCGTGCAGCCGATACACTCGTAGCCGCGCGACGCCATGATCTGAGCCGCCACGCTGCTGTCAACGCCGCCGCTCATGGCAATCAAAGCTTTCATGAGTTCAGACTTCCTTTTTCTGAATTTGAATTTACAGATACAATATCATAACACAACTATTTAAGGTATGATATTAATTACAAAGCATTTTACGAGGAGAAATGACAAAATGATCAGGATCGAATTTCCGGAAGTTTCCTTTCCGATTCAAGGACTGGACGAAGTGATCCTGCCCAGGATGGTGCGGGTCAGACAACTTTATGCCAAAGACAGGATTGAAGATATTCCCGCGCACCTGAAGGCGGAATTATCCCGAAATGCGTATGCGCCCCTTGTGAAGGGGAAACGCATAGCGGTGACGGTGGGCAGCAGAGGCATTCCCGACAATGCGGTCCTTGTGCGGACGATCTGCAGCCAGCTCAAGGAGTGGGGCGCAGAGCCCTTTGTCGTTCCGGCCATGGGCAGCCATGGAAGCGGCACAGCGGAAGGCAATCTGGAAGTTCTCACCGGCTACGGGATCACGGAGGAGAATATCGGTGTTCCTATATGCGCGAGCATGGATGTCGTGCAGATCGGAGAACTGGATGACGGGGCACATACTCCGGTCTGCTGTGACCGTTTTGCAGCGGAAGCGGACGGGATCGTCGTCTACAACAAGGTGAAGCCGCACACGGATTTCAAGGGCGAGCACGAGAGCGGCCTGCTCAAGATGATGGCGATCGGCCTGGCCAAACATCGCGGCTGCAGCGCACTGCACAGGCGCGGATTTGATACATTTGCGGAGAACATACCGAAGGCTGCAGAAGTCTTCCTGGACAAAATGAATGTCGTCTTCGCAGTCGGTGTGGTGCAGAATGCTTACGACGAGATCTCAGACATCCGCGTTTATCCGCACGATGGGATCGTGAGCGGAGACAGGGAACTGCTCAGAATTGCCAAAGAGCGTTTCCCGCGCTTTCGCTTTGACAACATCGATGTGCTGATCATCGACCGGATCGGCAAGGACATTTCAGGAGAAGGCGCCGACCCGAATGTGACCGGGCGCGGGTTCATGCCCTATTTCAAAGATGATTTCCACACCCGCAAGCTGATGATCCGCGGCCTCTCCGAGCAGAGCCACCACAACGCCTGCGGCCTTGGACTTGCCGATATCACAACGAGAAGATGCCTGAACAGCGTCGACTGGGAGAGCACCTGGATCAATCTCACCACCAATATGATGATAGACGGTGCCAAGATCCCTATGTATCAAAACAGTGACTACGACGCACTTCGCGTCGCCCTCAGGACCTGCCCGCGCATCGACTACAGCAAGGCAAGAGTCGCCCGCATTCGGGATACTTTATCCCTGAATGAATTCGAGGTGTCCGAGGCGCTGGCGGAGGAACTGCGCGGAGCACAAGGTGTGGAGATTCTAAGCGAACCTTATGAGCTGTCTTTTGACGAAGAAGGATATCTTGCGGATTTTGTGTAGGAGCTACAGGAGAAAAGAAATGAACGAGATACAGAAGAGCAAACCCATCATCGCCATAACCATGGGTGATCCGGCCTCCATCGGTCCGGAGATCAGCGCCAAAGTCCTGGCGGAAAAAGAGACTTATGAAATGTGCAGGCCGCTGCTAGTCGGCGATGCAGGAATAATGGAAAAAGCTTTGAAGACCACAGGGCTTGAGAATCTGAAAATCCATGCAGTGTCTTCTCCGGCAGAGGCGAAGTACCGATTCGGAACCATTGATGTGCTGGATATGGGCCTCGTAGACGCAGATACACTCCCGATCGGGCAGGTCTCCCGCGAGGCCGGGGAAGCCGCTTTCCGCTATGTGGAGAAAGTCATTGAACTTGCCATGGCAGGAGAAGCGGACGGCACTGTAACTAATGCTCTCAACAAGGAGGCAGTCAACCTCGCCGGCCACCATTTCGCCGGGCATACGGAGATCTACGCCCACTATACAAATACAAAGAAATACACGATGATGCTGGCCCACGGAAATCTCCGGGTGGTGCATGTATCCACCCATGTCTCCCTGCGCGAAGCCTGTGACCGTGTCAAAAAAGACAGGGTCCTGGAAGTGATCCGCATCGCCTGGCAGGCCTGCCGGGATCTGGGGATCGAAAAGCCGCGAGTAGGTGTCGCAGGACTCAATCCGCACAGCGGAGAACACGGCCTGTTCGGACGGGAAGAGATCGATGAGATCATCCCCGCTGTCGAAGCAGCGCGGGCAGAAGGAATTGATGTCGATGGCCCCGTACCGCCGGATACAGTCTTTTCCAAGGCCAGAGGCGGCTGGTATGACATAGTCGTTGCGATGTACCACGACCAGGGCCACATCCCGTTAAAACTGATCGGTTTTGTCTACGATCAGCAGGCGGGAAGCTGGCAGTCGGTAGAAGGGGTCAACATCACTTTGGGACTTCCCATTGTGCGGGTTTCAGTGGACCATGGGACTGCTTTCGACCAGGCCGGCAAAGGGACTGCTGATCAGGCCAGTCTGCGAAACGCTATAGATTACGCGGTCAGGCTCGCCTCAGCCGGGAAGAGATAAGGCGGAGGTCATTTCGCAGGCTGCCGGAGGACCTTGCCGTTTAATAATCAACATGATAATAAAAGCGGAAGACCGTCACGGGTCTTCCGCTTCTAATATTTTCTCCAGCGTATGCCACGCCAGCACGGCACATTTGACACGGGCAGGCATGTGCGAGATATCCTGCAGGCTTCCCGCCTCCTCCAGTTCTTCCACTTCGTTGTCTGTGACCTTTCCTTTGATCATTCGCAGAAAAATGTCGGCGAGACGAAGGGCTTCCTCCGGTGTGCGGCCTATGATCAGGTCCAGCATCATGTCGGCAGACGCCTGGGAGATGGCGCAGCCGTCCCCTACGTAGGCGCCTTCCGCGATCACGCCGTCTTTAATGGTCAGCTGCAAGGTGATGTCATCCCCGCAGCTGGGGTTGATCCCGCGGTGGGAGAGACCCGCGCGGGGAAGTATGTGCTTGTGGATCGGCCGCAGGTTGTGCTCATTTATGATCTCCCGGTAGAAACTATTCGACATAGCCCATCCTCCTTCTCACTGTACTAAGGCTCTGTGACAGGCGCAGGATATCCTCCTCGCGGTTATAAAAAGCAAGGCTCGCCCGCACCGTGGACGGCACATTCATGTGCTGCATAAGGACCTGCGCGCAGTGGTGGCCGGCCCGGATGCACACGCCGTCAGCGTTCAGGATCTCCGCGATGTCGTGGGGATGCACGCCGTCAAGGGAGAAAGAGAAGATGCCGTTGTGCTCTTTTGCCGTATTGCCGCCCATGATATGCAGATGAGGGACCCTTGAAAGGACGTCAAAAGCCAGTTCGCTCAATTCTTCCTCTCGCTTCTGAATTGCATCGAAGCCGACTTTCCGGTAATACTCAATAGCTGTTTTAAGGCCGACAGCTCCGGCAGCGTTGACGGTTCCCGCCTCAAATTTGTGGGGAAGTTCCGCCCAGGTCGCGCCTTCCCGTGTAACATATTCGATCATCTCGCCGCCCGTCAGGAAAGGGGGCATCTTTTCAAGCAGCGCTTTTTTGCCATATAACACGCCGATACCCATGGGCGCCAGCATCTTGTGGCCGGAAAAGGCCAGGAAATCGACGTCCAGATCCTGTACGTTTACAGGGATATGGGGGACGCTCTGGGCGCCGTCGCAGACAAAGACCGCGCCCGCTTCATGGGCCAGGCGGGCAAAGGTCCTGATGTCATTTCGAATGCCCAGAACGTTGGAGATCTGGGTCATGGACACGATCTTCGTCCGGGAAGAGAAGGCCGCGCGAAAGGCTTCTTCCGTGATCCGGCCGTCAATACCGCACTCGATGAACTTCAAAACAGCGCCGCTTCTGGCCGCCAGCTGCTGCCAGGGGATGAGATTGCTGTGATGCTCCATGACGCTGATCAGGATCTCATCGCCTTCCTTCAGGAAGGTGCCGTAGCTGTACGCGACCAGATTCAGGCTCTCCGAGGCGTTTCGCGTAAAGACGATCTCCTCCGGGCCGGCCGCGCCGATGAATTCAGCCACAGCCTCCCGCGAATCCTCATAAACCGCAGTTGCTCTCTGAGCGAGGTCATAGAGCCCGCGCAGCGGATTGGCATTGTCGCACTCATAAAAATGACGGACTGCTTCGATCACACAGGAAGGCTTCTGGGTCGTCGCTGCGTTGTCCAGATAAACCAAAGAGGGGTTATCTCTGAAAATAGGGAAATCCTCCCTGATATTCATTTCTGCCATGGTCATTCTCCTCCCAGTATTCCCGACCGGGTCTTTCCCCCAATCTTCTCCCGGATTTTCTCCTGTACCGATTTATCCGGGATCTTTCCGATCACGGAATCGATCTTGGCCTGCGCCAGCATCTCGCATGCGGTCTCCTCGTCGACGCCCCGCGTCTCCATGTAAAAGAGCATGTCCTCATCGGGCCTGCCTATGGATGCGCCGTGGTTGCCGACCACATCTTCTTCGCCGCACAGGATCACCGGCACGCTCTGGTTACGGACCTCTTCGCTCAGGAGCAGGACATCTTCGGTCTCATTTCCGACGGAGCCCGAGCACCCTGTACGGAAATCAATAGTTCCGCGCATAAGCTTGGACGCCTTGTCCGCGAGAACGCCTGAAGCCGAGATGGCGCTCTGCGTGCGCTTTCCGGTGTGGACAGCCTCGCAGTTCAGGTCGTACTTCTCCGTGCCCTCGAGGCGGTAGCAGACATTGGCCGAGAAAGTGCTCTCTTTGCCGGTCAGGGACACGGAGCAGTTGTCATAGCTCTCAGAGCCTCCCAGTACAACCCTGTACCAGCCAAAATATGCCTTATCCCCACAGCTCACCCGGACATTGTTGTAGGAAAGCTTTTTCCCGGATTCATCCCGGAGCTGGACCAAGTCCAGGCGGGCGCCCTCACCAAGGGTGATCTCATATTCGGAAGCGCCCGGATCCTCCACAAAGAGAACGCGGCTCTCACCGGGCCCCAGGACGTAACTTGTATTCTGTATCTTGTCCTGCAGATCGATGCGCTTAGCGCCCGCCTGCAGCCAGCCGAAGGTCTCTGCCAGCGGCTTATTTACTGTGATTTCCATCAGCCGATCGCTCCCTTCATTTCAATGCGGATCAGGTTGTTCATCTCCACGGCGTACTCCAGAGGCAGTTCCTTGGAGACATTCTCCGCGAAACCGCTTACGATCAGGGCCTTAGCCTCCTCCTCGGAGAGCCCTCTGCTCATCAGGTAGAAGACAGCCTCATCCGAGATGCGCCCGATCTTGGCCTCATGGCCGACGTCCGCCTTATTGGTGCGGATATCCATTGCCGGGATCGTGTCCGACCGGGATTCGGAGTCCAGCATCAGCGACTCGCAGGATACGGAGGACTTGCTGCCGTGAGCCTTGCTGCTCACAACAACTGCGCTTCGGAATGTGCTGATCCCTCCGCTCTTGGAGATCGAGCGGGTATTTACATAACTGCTCGTGTCAGGCGCGTTGTGGACGACTTTGCAGCCGGTATCAAGATTTTGGCCCGCGCCCGCGAAAGTCACGCCAGTGAATTCACAGCGCGCCCCTTTGCCGGCCAGCACGCTCATGGGATAGAGGTAGGAGACGTGGGATCCGAAGGAGCCCGAGACCCATTCGATCTTGCCGCCTTTCTCTACTTTGGCGCGCTTGGTGTTGAGATTGTACATGTTCTTTGACCAGTTCTCGATGGTGGAGTAGCGGAGCGTCGCGTCTTCGCCGACGAACAGTTCCACACAGCCCGCATGGAGATTGGCCACGTTGTACTTGGGGGCGGAGCAGCCTTCGATAAAGTGGAGTCTGGCGCCCTTGTCGACAATGATCAGCGTGTGCTCGAACTGGCCCGCACCGGGCGCGTTGAGGCGGAAGTAGGACTGCAGCGGGATCTCGACGTCAGCACCCGGAGGCACATAGACGAAAGACCCGCCGGACCATACCGCGCCGTGCAGAGCCGCGAATTTGTGGTCCTCGGGCGGCACCAGTTTCATGAAATGGGAGCGGATCATGTCCGCGTACTCTCCGCGCAGCGCGCTCTCGAGATCCGTGTAGATGACGCCCTGTTCGGCGACTTCCTTGCGGACGTTGTGGTAGACAAGCTCGGAGTCATACTGGGCGCCGACGCCTGCAAGGGACTCCCGCTCGGACTGAGGGATTCCCAGCCGCTCGAAAGTGTTCTTGATATCTTCCGGCACATCGTTCCAGTCAGTGTGCATTCGCTCGGTGTTGGGACGAACATAGGTGACGATGTTATCCATGTTGAGGCCTTCAATGGAGGGGCCCCAATTGGGCATCTCTGTCCCCGCAAAAATATCCAGGGACCGCAGCCGGAACTCCAGCATCCAGTCCGGGTCCTTCTTCTCGCGGGAGATCTGCCGGATGATGTCCGGCGTTAAACCGCTGGCCACCTTGTAGCTGTCCTTGTC
>CACZXG010000041.1 GCA_902785055.1 uncultured Lachnospiraceae bacterium | reverse complement strand
AGACAACTCAATTTTACCATGAGCCAGTGAGGAGTTGTTTTATTTTGTTTCTAAAAGAATGCCGTAACTATGCGGCTTCTGGCGTTTCGCAAACGCCTAAATACAGATAAATAAACGTAAGGAGATAGAAAAACATGTCCATAAACCGACTAATTGCAATGGGACTTGCCGCCTCAATCCTGATGACAGCGGCAACAGGTTGTGGAAAAGCCGCAGACACCGGCAGCGCAGCTGAGAAGCCCGCCGGCACGACTGCAACAGCTGACAGCGGCACAAATGCAGCCGGCACAACGGCCACAGATACCGGCAGCCAATCTGCCGCAGGTGCAGCCAGCACAACACCAAATGACGCCGGCAGCGTGACCTCCTCAGAAACTCCCGTCGAGGAGACCTCTCCCTCTCCGGACAAAGAAGAAGTCAACGATTCTTCGAATGAAACGAGTGATTCCGCCGCTTACACCAAGGAAAAAGCAGCCGCAATCTCCGCCCTCACAAATCGGCAAATGAGTGAGCGGGATACGGTCTATGTCTACAAAGATTTCAGCAGAACGGCTAATCACTTCACTCAGAAAGCCAAAATGGCCGGGAAGGACGACAGCCTCGTCAAAGACATGGATGAGAACTGGCAGGAGGATCCCTATTCGGGCACATCCTGTATCCGCTGCGAAGTGTCGACCCGGATCGAGGACTGGGGCGGCTGGCTGTTTTTGAACGGTTACCTTCCCAAAGGGGAGACAGTGCCCCTCTTAAATGACGGAAGTATGGACGGACAGGGCCTGGACCTGACCGGTGCGACGGAGCTCCGCTTCATGGCGAAAGGCGACAGGGGAGGCGAGAAAGTAGAATTCTTCACTGCAGGCTTTGGCTACGACGGGAGCAGCGGAAAGAAAAACGTCGAATATCCCGACAGTGCAAAGAAACAGTCTGCCGGCTGGATCGAGCTGACGGATCAGTGGGAGGAATATATGATCCCGCTCGAAAACGCTGACATGAGTTACATCGTCTGCGGATTCGGCTATGTTTTGAATGATCAGAAAGATGGGGTTGCGGACAATGTATTCTACCTCGATGAGATCCGGTTCTGCGGGGACATCAAGTCTGCGCAGTCGGCGCCTGTGATGCTCCGCTCCTATGACACAGAAAATGTTTATATCCAAAACGCCGCGTTTACCTATGACAACGCGCTGGCCGGCATGGCTTTCATCTCTGAGGGGATGCAGCAGGAGGCGCAGCAGGTCATGGACGCGTTTGTCTATGCAGTGCAGAACGACAGAGCACTGCCGGCCACCGGCGAGCGGTCCGAAGAGGCTGGTCCCATGCGCGTGCGAAACGCCTACGCAGCCGAAGACATCTCAGCATTTCCCGGTTGGGAAAGCGGCGCGAAGCTCCCGGGCTGGTATGACAACGAGACCGGCGAGTGGTACGAAGACCGCTACCAGGTCGGAAGCAACGTGGGAAACACTTCCTACGCAGCAATGGCGCTCATGCAATATTACAAGGCTTACGGCGGAGAGCAATACCTTCAGACCGCCCGTTCTCTGATGGACTGGGTGATCAGGGATTGTTCTGACGGAGGCGATGGTTTCGTTGGCGGCTTTGACGGCTGGCAGGAAGGAGCTCCTCCGGTTGTCTATCCTTTCACCTACAAATCCATTGAGCACAATATCGACGCTTATGCGGTATTCAGCGCGCTTTATGAGGTCACCGGCGAGTCAAAATACAGAGAAGCCGCCGGCAGTGCTCTTCGATTCATAGAATCCATGTATGATGAGGAGCAGGGACTGTTCATGACAGGAACGCTCGACGACGGTGTTACGCCGAACGAGAGCGTGGTAGTGCTGGATGCGCAGGTGTGGTGCCAGATGGCGCTCGGAGATGCTTTCGAACCCTATAAGAGCGCACTGGATGTGGTAGATAAGATGAAGAGCCCGGAAGGCGCATATCCCTTCTGTCTTGAGAACAAAAACGGAGGATGGTGGGCGGAAGGTACTGCCTACACAGCCTTAATGTATAGGGGGATTGATAAATCAGAGGAATACAAGCAGGCAATGGATGCCCTCGCCTCAATCCAGCTTGAGAACGGATTGTTCCCGGCGGCAACCGTGGATAACCTGTCTACAGGGATGGATTTATTTGACGGATCACCGTGGGAGTACTCCACCGATGCGCACATTGCGCCGACTGCATGGTTTGTTATGGCAGCGAACGGATTCAATCCTTATTTGTATTGACAGAATAGATGGGGCTGTCTCCGCATTAGGAGAAAGTAGGTACAGAGAGTTATTTTTAGAAAAAGTACGTCCACGAAAACTGGAAAGACTGTTCTGTAACAATTGATTTGAAAAATAAGCGACAACGAATTCGGTACAGAAGCTTGATTTGAACACGCTTACGTCCCTCAGATAGCAAGATTTCCAGAGAAATATCAGAGAAATATCAGAGAAAACCCGAATCCAGAAATTTCCATGGACGTAATTTTCTGCAATTGATTCCTCTGTACCGAAAATTTCGAAAAAAGGAGCTCAACAAGGAGGCTCCTATCGACCAAAGTTCTTCTGAAGGGACGAGAGCATGAGTAAAAATAGCTTCTGTACCGAAACAAGTAAAAACCGACATTTTAGACGCAAAAAGAGCGCCGCATCTTGCTGCTTGATCAGCAAGATGCGGCGCATTCTCGTTTGTCCGATTATAACTTTCTGTGCTCACACAATCCTGTGCGCCTTACACATTACTGAGAAGCCCTCACACTCTCCTGCGCGCTTGCGCCGTACTTGATGATCGGGCTGATCTTCTTGTAGATCAGCATTGTCAGCGCTGAAATGCCGATGCCCTTGATGAGGTTGATCGGAGCCACCATCATGATCACAAATGTGGTGATGTTGGTGACCGCGGGGTTGATCGCCGCGCCCATGCCCAGAATGACATCTAAAGGCATGCCGAACAATCTTGCAAATGTAGGAAGCAGGTAAACCGCGTTGAACCATGTGCCGAAGATGGTCATGACGATCGTGCCGACCACGCAGCCGATCAGGGCGCTGCGCTTGGACTTATTGAACCGGTAGATCACAGATGCGGGAAGCACCAGCATGCAGCCGATCAGGTAGTTGGCGAGATCACCGACAAAAGCAGTCGAGGTGGACTTGATCATCAGTTTGACGACCTGTTTGACAAATTCTACCAGGACGCCCGCCACAGGGCCGAAAGCAAATCCGGCGATCAGCGCCGGAAGCTCGCTGAAGTCCAGCTTGTAGAAGTTGGGCGCGATCGGAAGCGCGAAGTCAAAGCAGTAAAGGATTCCGGAAATCGCTCCGAACATACCGATCATGACGATCTTTCTGGTAGCCAGGACTCTGTCCTTGTCACCGTTTTTGCGCTTGGCCGCTTTCTCAATTCCGTAAGCGATCAGCGTGATCGCAAGCACTGTGACCAGGCACACGCCTACAAAGCTTGCATTTTCCTTGACTGCAGTAAAGAATCCGTTCATTTTCTTTTCCTCCTTAAATGACTGTAATTCTTTTTCAAACTTCCTCGGCAATGTGTATGGCTGCAAAAAGCCCCGGGCGCATACGCGCTCGGGGCCAATACATCCGACAACAGCAGAAAACAGACACAGTCCATTATCTGCGCAAAACCAGAAGTTTGTTCTTCCATCCAGACTATACTGTTGGTCCCGGAGTTTCACCGAGTCAGCCGCCGAAGCGGGTCGCGGACTTTACCGCCAGTAGGGAATTTCACCCTGCCCCGAAAAACATCGTGGTTATTCAGTTACTGAAGGTCTTATGCTGCCCTTCAAAGCATTTACATTATATATCCCTATCGGGAATATGTAAATCAAAATCATCCGACGCGGAACATGAATTTCCGCTTGTCCTCGTCCGTGTCGATCTTCTCAATGTGTGCGCCGATCTTGCGGAGCTTCTCCGGGAAGTCCTCGTAACCTCTTTCAATAAACTTGATATCGAAGATCTCGCTGTAATCGTCGGCAGCCAGGGCTGCGATCACAAGAGCTGCTCCCGCTCTCAAGTCAGGTGAGCTCAGGTGCGCGCCGGTATACTGCTCTACGCCGTCGATGATCGCTGTGTTTCCTTCCACAGTGATGTTCGCGCCCATCTTAGTCAGCTCATCCACATATTTGAACCGGTTCTCGAAGATACTCTCGGTGACAATGCTGATTCCTCTGCACAATCCCAGAACACACGTGATCTGCGGCTGCATATCTGTGGGAAAACCGGGATACGGCAATGTTTTGACATTTGTGCGGCCGAGCCTTCTGGTGGCCACCACACGCACCATATCATCCGACTCCTCGATCTGACAGCCGATCTCGAGGAGCTTGGCTGTAATAGATTCCAGATGCTTGGGGATGACATTCTTGATCGTTACATCACCTCTGGTAGCAGCGGCAGCGAACATAAAGGTCCCTGCTTCGATCTGATCCGGGATAATGGAGTAATTAGTTCCATGAAGAGTGCTTACACCCTTGATACGGATCACATCAGTTCCCGCGCCCTTGATCCTCGCGCCCATACTGTTGAGGAAGTTCGCGAGATCGACGACATGGGGCTCCTTGGCCGCATTTTCGATCGTTGTGCTGCCTTCTGCCATGACTGCAGCCATTATGATGTTGATAGTCGCGCCTACAGACACGACGTCCATATAAATGTGAGATCCGACAAGTCTGTCCGCCCTCGCGGCTACCCGGCCCGAAGCCAGTCTGACCGTCGCTCCCAGCGCCCGGAAACCCTTGATGTGCTGGTCAATAGGACGAAGTCCGATGTTGCAGCCGCCGGGAAGAGCCACGTCCGCCTTCCTGTATTTGCCGAGAAGGGAACCGATCAGGTAGTAGGACCCCCTGATCTTTCTGACATATTCATTATCTACCGGCGTATCCTTGCTGATGCCTGACCCGTTGATCCGGAATGTGTGGCGATCAATCTTCTCCACGTGTCCACCGATCACTTCGATCGTCCTGAGGATCGCCCTGATGTCGCTGACATCCGGTACGTTCTCCACTGTCACAGTCTCATTCGTCATGATCGATGCTGCAAGGATCGCAAGAGCTGCGTTTTTTGCTCCGGCAATCTCCACTTCTCCGGACAGAGAATTTCCGCCTTTTACTATATAATGTTCCATACCGTCCCTCGTTGTAATCGCTTTTTAGCAGTATCAGGATGATACTCCTGCCGCCGGACTCCTGTCAATTGTCACTTTGACGGCAAATTACTGCTTCGGAAAGTCGATCTCAGTTATGTTTTCCCAAGGTTTTCCTGCCCGGGGAGCGATTCTTACCTCTCCCTCCTGCAGCCCCGGATCCCGCCGATTCCGGCTTTTTGCGGACTGAATAGCCAAACTTTCCGATCTTCTCACCCAGGGCAAAATATTCACCGTGGGAGTACGCGATCAGGTCCGCCTTCTCCAGTTCCAGCCTTCCGTTCTCGTCGAGATATTGTTCATCCACGCTCACATTCACAACTTCCGCTATGAACATATCGTGGCTGCCCAGCCTCAGGATCTGCTTCACTATGCACTCGAGGACCACAGGACTCCGGGCCACTCCGGGCGCTCCGATCTTTTCAGATTCCAGGGGCGTAAGCTTCATTTCTCTGAACTTATCAGTGTTTCTCCCCGATCTGACACCGCAGAAATCAGCCGCTTCCGCAAGTGCCCGGGTCGTAAGACTGATCGTAAATTCGCCTGACTCTTCAATGATATGGTGGGAAAATCGTTCCTTGCGGATCGACACGGACACCATGACAGGATCGCTGCAGACCGTTCCGGCCCAGGCAGCTGTCATGAGATTGTCCTTTCCCTCCTTGTCCCTGCACCCAATCAGCACAGCCGGCACCGGATAGAGCATGTTTGAAGCTCTCCAGTTCTGCCTGCTTCCGGGCTCTGCCGCTCTTTTCCTTGCGGGAACGGCCTTTCCTGCTTCGCGCCTCAATGCAGTATGCCTGTCAGAAGCGCGATCAGCCCTGCTCCCTCGAGGACCTGGATCACCATAACCGCAATGAGAAGGCCAAATGAAACCTTCTGCATGGTGGACTGGGCCCTGTCCGGCTCGGACTGCTTCTGAATGATCTCGAGCTTCTCATTCAGCGCCTGTGTCTGACCGGCGAGCTCTGCGATCATGGAAGCCTGGACATTTCTGTAGACGCGCACGTTGTCTCTGTGGTTAAAGTCATTGGCCTCCTGGAAGAGGTCGCGGGTCTCTCCGGAGGATTCCCGGATGGAACCGATGATCTGTTCCCTGGCATCGTTGATGGATGCCTGCATCTCGGCCCGGAAAGCCTTGTGGTCCCACTCCTCGAGCTCCGCCAGCTTGTCGGAGATCTGGCGGTTGTTGTCCTCGATCAGTGTCCTGATGCCTTCCGTTGTATTTCTGTTCATGAACTGGAGCTTCTGGACCAGTTCGTTGTTCTTCTCATATAATTCCCGAAGTTCGGAGAGAACCTGTGTGTAGTCCTCTACCTCGGCCTTGAGGCGGTCAGTCTGGGCCGCTTCAGCCGCGCCGTTTGCCCTGATCATCTCGTCGGGATTAGTCAGGTCGACCTTCGGCACCGTATTGCTGTAATTCCATACGGAGGTTGAATCTTTCATTCTCGCCCTCATTTCCGGGCACCAGCTGCCCGATCTGTGTGAAATTTCTTCTGTTTTTGCAAGAAACTCGTCCTACCAATAATATCATTATCCGAATCCATTTACAATCGTTTCGGAGCCCTCAGGAGCCGCCGCGGATATTGTGAGACTTCGGATGAAATTCGCACAATTTTCTGATTTTTCCAAATAAACTGACTATACATCAGCCTCGCCGGATTGCAAAGAGCGCCGTCCGAAAAGTCTGCGCGCCCTCTCTGCCGCCCCCGCGAGCATTCCTGCTCTCGCCCGGATGAGATCCGGGATCTGTAGAGGTGACTCCTCGGCTTTGGAGCCCACATAGAGCGGAAATACGCCTTTGGGTCCGTCCTCACGGATCTCCATGTAGAACTCCTCCGGAAGCGTCAGGTTTGTGACGCTCATTCCAAGTTCCTCTTTCTCCATCTGCTCAATTTCAGCCTGGAAGCAGAGCATTCTGCCCCTTTCCAGGGCGGCCGCCCGCTGCGGGTCTTCCTTTTTTGCTCTCCCTTCGGGGATCCTCAAAGCTTTGAGTCCGTATTTGTAGCGGAAATACTCCATATTGCCTGTCTCCAGCTGCTCGTAGAATGCGCTCGTCTGAGCGCTCTCCATCTCTCTGCATTTGGCGGCAGGCTCACAGATATTCTTAAAGCCCGCGATGAGCCCTCTGTAACCCAGGTCCAGATCCTCCAGCCGTGTATAAAAGCGCTCATCGAGGATCCCGGTCACTTCCAGGTATTCCATCCTGTAGATCGCGGCGTCCATCTGCGCAGCTGTGATCCCTGCTCTCCGCGCACAGCTTGCAGCGCGCCTTCCTGCGCCTCGTATGACAGGTTCGGCAGCAAGATCCAGAAGCCATCCGGCGCCGCTTATGCGGGCAGGCTCTCCGGCCGACAATATTTTGGCCTGTGCGCTCAGAAGATCAGGGTCGCCGTCAAGGGCGTCGCACAGCCTCTCAACGCAGTGTTTCCCCGCAAGAAGGGCGGGCGAGAGCGTCATCGCGTAAGGCGTCTGAGTGATGTGAAATCCGGTGTTCACAGCGTGTGCCCGTCCCGGGTTCATTCCCAGGTCAAAATAGCGCACGCCGGGAAACTTTCCCCTTGTCCTCGCAAGCTTCTCCGGGTCTGCAGTACAGTCCATCACGATGATCCGCGGGACCAAAGTGCCTGACAGCACCGACCGAAGGCATCTCTCCAGTTTGTCGGCATCCCTGCGGACAGGGATGATAAGTGTAACTTTATCGCTCATTATAGAAGTACTGCCTCAAATCACTGTGATAAAGGAGGGGTCCCACACGATGAGATAGCCCAGCTCCCGGACTCTCGCGCAGAAAAGAATGCTCCTTCTGCGCAGCTCCTGCGGGTCGTTCTGCCAGTCGGTGTATGGTTCACTGTCCGGCTTTTCCACGATCTCTCTGTAGAGTCCCCGCAGATCCGGTCTCACCTGCATGCATCTGGCGTCCACGGCAAACGCGTTCTGAACTGTCAGGGCCCTGCTCATAGGGCCTCCTTCCGCTTCGTCCCAGCCCTCATACATAACTCTGCCCTGGGCGTCGAACATTCCTCCCACGACCTTGTGCGTGCGGCTCAGGACTCTCCCTCCGAGGATGCCCACGTCGCTGCGGCAGGCGAAGATATTGGGATTGTATTTGATCCTGTAAATCCCTTTCCGGCCTGTATAACTCACTGAAGCCCTGATCGAACGCACCCTGAAGTAGTCCTCCAGCGCCGCTTTCTCCGCTGCAATATCCGCGTCCGGCTCCCTGGAGGCCATTTTCGCGTCCTCCGAAGCGCTGCTTCTGTGATAGAGGATCATAGGGACATGGCGCACCTCGGATTTGGGCGCCCGGAGCACCAGGTCATAGGTCAGCGCGCCGTCAAAGGAATCCCTTAAGCGAAGCGCCAGAAACAGTTCCCGGCGAATCACCAGGAGCCTTTGCATATAATTATTGGAAAGCAGATAGTCCTTGTTGAAATCCGGCTTTCTGTTAGGCCGGTCAAATCTCCTTCCGGCGGCATCGCAGTGATCCTCATCTGTGTAAAGGATCTCGGCGCCGGTCCGCATGATGCAGAGGAACACTTCGTAGAGAGCGTCCTGCGTCAGCAGATCCCCCACGTCCACAGTGCACAGATAATTTCCTTCCGCCAGATGGGCGGCGTCATTGATCAGTGACGCGTCTCCCCTGTTTCCGGGCACGCTGTAATACCGGATTCTCTCATCGCGGTAGTGGTCCAGCGTATCCCTGACGCCGGAACTCAGGCTCGTATCCGCGATGATCAGTTCATAGCCGCCGTAGGTCTGGGACAGAATAGAGATCAGGGTCTGTTCAAAATACCGTATCACCGGCTCGTAAGTCGTGACGATCACGCTGATGAGCGGCACATGGTGCACCTTGAGAACGGATGCGGATGCGCCCAGTGCGTCTTCGGGCTTCTCGCCGCCCTTGATGCGGTCCCAGACAGCTCTCTGGTTGAGAAGCACGGCGGGCTCAGGCTCCTGATATACGTATTTCTGCCTGGGCGTCTTCTCCTGCTTCTTGTCATTTGCGCGCAGAGCAAACTTTTTGGGGGAGTCCTCGCTCCCCTTGGGCAGTCTGATCTTTGGCCGGACACTATTCAGTTTTTTCCCGAATTCGCTCCAAACTGACACGTTGTGTTCCCTCACTATTTGACAGACGTGTTCTCGAGGTTGATCTTAAATTTAGGTTCCCTGGCGTCCTGAGTCAGATACCTGTGGTAATACGGGTCGTTCCGGGAGATCTCGGGATGCAGCTCGAACAGCCGCTTCATCTCTGCCGGCTTCCTGAGCTGACGCTCCTCCTTGGTCTTGCTGTTCTCCGGCGAATAGGACTCATAGTAGAACAGGTACATATTATTGCGGACCACGTTGTAGTAGCCCTTCTCAAAGATCCTCCAGCAGAAATCAACGTCTCCGCCGTAGGCCGGGAAATTCTTCTCATCGAAGCCGCCCACTTCCGCGAACAGCTCTCTTCTGACCATAATGCACGCGCCGCTCATCGCGAGCATGTTGCGCACGCCCTTGTTGAAGTCAAAATAGTAAGATTCGTCATTTCTGCAGTACTGCAGCTTATAGACAATGCCGTTCTCCACGGAAGTAATGCCCGCGTGCTGAATGATATTCGAGCTCGGATACAGCAGCTTCATGCTGACCGCGCCCACATAGGGGAGCTTGGCCTTCTCGGAAAGATGAGACAGCCAGCCGGTCTTCTGTACTACAATGTCATCGTGTACAAACAGCAGCATCTCGCCGTTGGCGTACTGCGCGCCGAGGTTATAGAAAGCGGGCATGTTAAAGCCCATCCTCTTAAATATATAAAGGCACCTTCCCTCTTCGTTGATCTCTTCGACCAGTTCTCTCACTTTCCTGCGGTTCACTTCGTTGGAACCGTTATCTACGATGATGATCTCATGAGGGATCGAGGTGTGCTTCTCAATGGAACGGATGCATCGCGCCAGCATCTCGGGGTTGTCCTTGCTGGGTATGATGATGCTGATCAGCCTTGTGTACGCGGAATCCGCGTTGTACCTGCCGGTCAGCGAATCCTTGATCAGGTTTCCGTTCCACAGTTCCACCCTGTGGCGGCCGTGGTAGAGCACCTCCGGCACATGGCCGATCGGGAACTCATTCCATTTGCTCTCAGGTCTCTTCGTGTATCCGCCGTCCGCCTGCGCCAGCTTGAGGCACAGCGTGCCGTAGATCCAGGCCCTGACGGGACCGTCGTCCTCGTTATTGCGCGCCCTCTCCTCGTCCAGGCTGTCCTCCCGCAGCGCAGACGCGCTCTCGAAGGCCGAGGTCTTCCTCTGTCCGGGATTGATCATAGCAAACGCCGACGAGCGGAACGCGATCACATTGCCGAAATAAAAGGTCGACAGGAAGGTGTCAGGCGCCCATTCCGATTTAAACCAGGGATCCAGATGGACTCCGTCCTCCGCAACCCTGTCCTCGTCGCCATAGAGCAGATTGATCTCCGGATGCGCGGCAAAATAGTCCTTCACCAGCACAATTGCGAATTCATCGGGCTCGCCGTCATCGTCACAGGCAATTATTATATCCGCTGTCTCATGATCCTCTGCGAGCAGGTGATTCTTAAGATGAGAATAGCGAACTATCTCCGCCGTGAGTTTCTCCCCTTCTGTATGGTCTTCCTCTCTGATCTTTTCAGCGAGGGCCTCTTTATGGGCAAGATACCAGTCGTTGTAAGTTCTGATTGCCATGTGCAACGCACTCCTCTCTTCACCGTATATACGGCGCAGTCTGTGATCGTATGATCCTATACAGCATAACTTTAGCATTTTTTACATATGAAAACAATGTTTTAAAGAAGAGGCGGTTGTACATCGTCTACAGTAAAGACATTCCCCCATTTGGAGCAGTAGGATAGATTGACAACTAACTCCAAACTTCGTAATATTAATATTAGGTAGAAATGCCTAAAACAGGTTTATTTTTAGAGGATGATTTGGCAGATTTCCGCAAATTATCACCGTTGATGAGCGGCGATTCTGCAATGATTCCGGCAACATGCAGTAACAGTGTGTACCCTCTGCGAAGGGAGTCAGCAAGTACACACAACCGCTTGCGATGGAGCGCCGCAGGCAGGACTGATCAGGCGCGCTCCGGAATGGAGAGAAACTATGTATCTGGATGATTACAAACGCTGGTCCGAATTTGACCTTCAGGATCCCGACCTGAATGCCGAGCTTAAGAGCATCGAAGGCGATGACGAGGCGATCAAAGAGCGCTTCGCAGTTGCTCTTGCATTCGGTACCGCAGGACTTCGCGGAACCCTCGGAGCAGGCACAAACCGCATGAATATCTGGGTAGTCCGCCAGGCTACACAGGGCGTGGCCAGCTGGGTACTCACACAGGGCGGCACACAGACCGTTGCGATCAGCTATGACAGCCGTCTCAAGGGCTGGAATTTCGCACGTGACGCTGCAGGCGTTCTGGCTGCAAACGGCATCAATGTCCGCATCTATGACGAGCTCATGCCCGTTCCCGCGCTGAGTTTCGCTACCCGTTACTACAACTGCAACGCCGGTATCATGATCACAGCATCCCACAACCCGGCGAAGTATAATGGCTTCAAGGCTTATGGCCCCGACGGATGCCAGATGACAGACGACGCGGCTGCAATCGTTTATGACGCGATCCAGAAGACAGACGTTCTGACAGGCGCTAAATACATGTCCTTCGCGGAAGGCGTTGAGAAGGGCCTCATCAAGTTCGTCGGCGACGACTGCAAGGAAGCTCTCTATGAAGCGATCGAAGCTCGTCAGGTACGTCCGGGTCTCTGCAAGACCGCAGGCCTCAAGCTGGTCTACTCTCCTCTGAACGGCACGGGTCTCGTTCCCGTTACCCGCGTCCTGAAGGATATGGGCATCACCGATATCACCATCGTCAAGGAGCAGGAGTATCCTAACGGCTACTTCACCACCTGCCCTTATCCGAACCCCGAGATCTTTGAGGCTCTCCGCAAGGGTCTTGAGCTGGCCAAGGAAGTCGGCGCTGATCTGATGCTCGCTACCGACCCCGACGCTGACCGTGTCGGTATCGCTATGAAGTGCCCGGACGGCTCCTATGAGCTGGTTTCCGGTAACGAGATGGGCGTCCTGCTTCTGGACTACATCTGCGCGGGCCGTATCGAGAAAGGCACAATGCCCAAGAATCCTGTCGCTGTTATGTCTATCGTTTCCACTCCTCTGGCTGCAAAGGTTGCTGAGCATTATGGCGTAGAGCTCCGTCAGACCCTGACCGGATTCAAGTGGATCGGCGATCAGATCGCTCAGCTCGAGGCAGCAGGCGAAGTCGACCGCTTCATCTTCGGTTTCGAAGAGAGCTACGGCTATCTGGCAGGCCCTTATGTACGTGACAAGGATGCTATCATCGGCTCCATGCTCATCTGCGAGATGGCTGCTTACTATCGCAGCATCGGCTCCAGCATCAAGCAGCGTCTGGAAGAGCTCTATGCTCAGTATGGCCGCTATCTCAACAAGATCGACACCGTCGAGTTCCCCGGACTCTCCGGCATGGACAAGATGGCAGGCATCATGAAGGATCTGCGCGAGAATCCTCCGAAGGCATTTGGCAGCAAGGCTGTTGCAAGCGTAACAGACTATGCGAAGCCCGAGACCACAGGTCTTCCGAAGGCCAACGTTCTGTCCTTCGTTCTCGAGGACGGCGCCAAGGTCATGGTCAGACCTTCCGGCACAGAGCCCAAGATCAAGGCTTACTACACCACCCTCGGCAAGGACCTCGACGCCGCACAGGCAGAGAAGGACGAGCTGTCCGCAGCTATTAAGCCCATTTTCAGCTGATCAGATTGGTTGAGAACAAATAGTTAAACCCACAGTATGAAAGGGGCCGCACCATTTTGGTGCGGCCCCTGATTTTTGCCGGGTTTTTCATGCGATTTGCAAACAAATTCCCAAAATACACAGAAGGCTCCCAGCCAGGCCAACCGCCTGGTCCGTCAGAACTGCGCCGTTAGCTCTTCCACTGACATATCCGATTCCCGCAAAGATTGCGCTAAGTCCAAATACGCTCAGAAGGAATCCTCTCATCGGGAGCATAAGCAGTCCGCAGGCGATTCCAAGGAACAGCGCCTGCAGGCACAGCCGCATCGATAACAAAACATCTGCCCTGATATCTACACGCTCCATTCGGTGCTCGAAAAGAGATTTCTTCTTGAAGGCCTGCAGGAGCATCCGAAGTCCCACCGCTGCCAGAAGAACGCCTGCCAATACATGGACCCAGTAATGATTATGCTCTGTGACCACTTCTCTCGTCAGGATCCACCTGCCCGTACCGTAACCGACAAATGCAGAAACAAGCTCCAAAACGCCCCACAGCGCTGACATCAGCAGTGTATATCTGTCCAGTTTTACCAGGTTAGCCCCTCTCTGCGCCGCGATCCCGTAGGTTCCCAGCGCCAGAGCGAGTGAAATTATAATTATGCTTCCCATATTCTTATTCCTGATACTGTGTTCCGGCAGTTCAGTCCTTCTTCTCAATACTATCCGTCTTGTAGATGAACTTCACCCTTGTCTTGTCCGGATTCGCGGTTCCACTGAATGTCTTGTAGGACTTAGCGGCGTCCTTAAGAGTGTCGATCCGTTTTTCGATAGACTTGACGTCTGTCTTGTAAAGCTTCGCGAGTTTCTGCACGCCCTCCTCGTTGAGCTTTATACAGCCGTCTTTGAGTTCCAGAGCGCCGGAGGAGATCTCCGACATACCGTCTGCGAGCTTTGCGGCGCCTTCGCTGAGCTGTGATGCGCCGTCAGTGAGCTTTCCGCTGTTATCAGCGAGCGTCTGTGTTCCATCCGCCAGCTGCTCCATGCCTTCATTGAGCTTGTCAGCGCCATTTGCCAGCGTTCCCGCGCCTTCCTTAAGTTTGCTGTTGTTTGCAGCAAGCTGTGCCGTTCCGTCCTTGAGATTGGACATGCCATCGTTGAGCGCCTCGCTGTTAGAGCTGAGGAGCTTTGTCCCGTCTGCCAGCTGGGTCACGCCGTCTCCAAGCTGGGCAGCGCCTGTCGCCAGAGCTTCGGCTCCGCTCAAAAGAGCATCGCGCTTGCCTACAAGCTCTCCTGTTCCGTTCTTGAGCTGCTCTGCACCGGCAGCAAGTTCCTGTGCACCGTTGTCGAGCTTCTGTGCTCCCTGGATCAATAACGCAGTGGCGCTGTTAAGTGTTCTGGCTCCTGTGTAGAGCTTACCCACGCCTTCATCCGCGGATTTAACGCCCGCTGTATAGGCGTCGAGGGCCTGCACGAATCCGGGCATGTCCTCGGGATTTTCAGGATCCGCCTCGTGGGAGAGTCCGTTGCTCAGTGCCGCGGCTCCGCTGTTAAGGGATTCGGAATTACCTGCAAGATTTCCCAGGCCTGAATCAACCTGCTCCACGCCCTTCTGCGCTGCGCTGATTCCGTCTCCCAGGTCAGAAGCGCCTTTCTCCAGGTCGCCGGATGCCCCTGACAGTGCCCCAGAAGCCTCTTGAAGCTTCTGCGCGCCCTCAGAAAGCGTACCCAGGCCTTCGCTGACGGAGCCAAGGTCACCCGAAAGGCTGTCCACTGTATCTTTCAGAGCGCCGATTCCGTCTGCGACGCCGCCTGCGCCTTTGGAAACTGTACTGAGGCTTTTAGAGGCACCGCCCAGGTCTGCGCTGAGTTCTCCAGCCAATGTCTTAATATCGCTGAGTTTGCCGTTCGCGGCGTCGGCGACTTCCCCTGCTGCCTTTTGAGCGGCCTCGTCAGCTGCTGTCTCTATTTTGCCTTTTGCCTCATCCGCAAGGTCGCTCAGCCTATCAGTGGCCTTATCCTCCGCTACGCCTGCCGCACTCCTCGCAATCTCCTCTCTGTTCTCGAGGTCTTCAGGGAGCATGTCCAGGATCGCGTTATAGACATCCTCTTTGATCCCGGCGTCTCCGCCTGAGACCGCGCCGGCCTTTTCAATTCCGTGATTTTTGCCGTCCTCTATTGCAGAATCAGTGGAAACCTCTCCTGCTGCATCTTTGATCTCAGATGCTTTGGGCAAAATAGTGTTGTCTACAACATCTTTGACGCCGGCAGCTCCGCCTGCGACCTCCCCGGCGCCTTTTGCCAGTGTTCCGATCGACTCCTTAGCGGCATCGATCTTCCCGATCAACCCCTGCGCGCCGCCGGCAGCTTCTGCGATCTGCCCTGCACTCGTCCCGATCTTGTCTGACGCATCGGATACCGCGCCGGTATAGGAGTCAATTCCCTTTTTCAGATTCTCTGCGCCGGTAATAAGAGCGGGCATTCCCTTTTCTTCATCCAGAAGCTGCTCCGTGCCCTTTTTGAGCCGGCCCACGCCTTGTGTATACTGCGAGATGCCTTCCGCCAGCTGATCCGCGCCCTGAGAGAGCTGACCGGCTGCGCTGTTTAAGGCGTCAGAATTATCCACGAGCTCCTTTGTTCCATCCTTCAGGGTTCCGAGCCCTCCTGCGAGATCGTTCATACCACTGCCGACCTCACCAAGCCCCCAGTTGAGCGCTTCTGTGCCTTCGGTAAAGTCAGGGATCTTCTCTGCGATCTGCCCAAGACCTTTATCGACCCGATCTACGCCGTCCACATATTGACCGAGCCCGTCCGTCAGAGTTGGAAGGCTCTTCGTAAGCTTATCCGTTCCTTCCTTGAGCTGACCGGCTCCGGTGTTGACATCATCCACGCCTTTCGTGTAATCCCTGATGCCGCTCTTGAGCTTGCCCGCGCCTTTATCCAGTTCACTGACGCCGTCCGTATATTTCTTCAAACCGCTCGTCAGTTCCGGCAGACCGTCTACAAGCGCACTTGTTCCGTCAGAGAGCTTTTTTGCTCCATCATTCACCTCCGACACACCGTCTGTATACTCCTTGATGCCGGAAGACAGTTCTCCGGCTCCATCCGCGAGCTCCTTCGAGCCGTCAGTCGCCTCATTAATACCGTCAGAGAGCTTACCTGCGCCATCCGCGAGGTCAGCCCCGTCCTCCTCAAGGTCGGCGATCTTCTCATCCATATCCTTGAGCATGCTGTCGTGGTCCTCATCCAGTTCTTCATCGTCATCGAAGAGGCCCGAGAAGACCATTGTCATGCAAGTGCTCATCTTGAAGTCAGTGGCGTCCATGGTGATCTCAACGGAATCAGGAATCTCCAGGTCGCGGACTCTGTCTTTTGACTTCTGGCTGGCCTCTGTCTCGTCCAGCAGGTGCTCAGCATTGTCCTTGGCGCCCTGCAGACTGTCTGAAAGTCCGGGGAATGCCATACCGACAACGACTGTATTCTTGCCTTCGGAGATGACGGAACCGTTGTCCACCTCGACATTCTTTACGTTGTCGTTGGAGAAGATGATGCCTGTCATGGTTGTAAAGGGCACGAAGACATCGCTGTATTTCTCGGAATTATCGTAGTCGATGTGGATTTTGACCTTGCCGCTCTTTCCGGCCAGATCCTCCGGGGCGATCTCCTTACCGTCAAGGTAATAGGTGATCTTCTGTGTGATAGGAGCTGCCTTGTCTGTTGTTCCCTGATAATAAATGTCATTTCCGCCGGCGTTCCATGTCAAAATATCGCCGTTCTGTGTAAAGGTCTCGTCACCCTTTACATTCTCAATATTCTGCAGGATCGAATTGTCATAGAGCTTGTCCGAGCCTTCTTTATTCTTGAGCCAGTTGGAAACGGTCATGCTCTTCTGCTTGCCGTATGCATCTGTGAAGACATATACGGTCTCTTCCTTCTCAGCGCCTTCCGAAACCTCGTCTGTACCTTTTACAGCCGCTGCCATCGCTGCCGCAAGATCCTCTTCCGTGATCGCTGCCGTTTCCTGTGAACCCCAGAAAATGCTTCCGGAAACCGGAGCCGTCGCTGCAAAGGCCGGCATGGTCATATTTGCTGTCATTGCCACTGCCAGAAGCAGGGCCAGAACCTGTTTTCTCTTCATGATCCTTATATCTCCTTTACTCACATGGAATGGGACAGCGCGCCGTCCTGATTCCCCAACTCATTTTCTTTATTTATGAACCCGCGGCTGGTCCTTATGATGACCGGATCAAACAGCAGCAGGATCGCGGGAAGCGCAAATACTACGGTGACCATGCTGATCAGAGCGCCTCGCGCCATCAGCATGCAGAGGGAGGAAATTACAGAAATGCCCGAATACATTCCAACTCCGAAAGTCGCCGCGAAGAATGACATCGCGCTGACGAAAATACTCTGTATAGATGTTTTATGGGCGATCAGAACCGCCTCGTGTTTGCTCTTTCCGCTCCTTCTCTCCACCTGATACCTGCTCGTCATCAGGATCGCGTAGTCAACGGTGGATCCCAGCTGGATCGTTCCGATGACGATCGACGCGATGAAGGGAAGCGAAGTGCCTGTGTAGTACGCAAGTCCCATATTGATGAAGATCGCGCACTCGATGACCAGAACCAGCAGGGCAGGAAGGCTCAGCGACGTGAATACAAACATGATGATCGCCGCGATGATACCAATGGAAGTCCAGTTGACGACATTGAAGTCGTGATTGGAGATCGTGATCAGGTCTTTGGTACAGGGCGCGTCACCGATCAGCATGGCTTTGCTGTCATAGCGGTGGATGATCTCGTTGATCTGATCGATCTGTTGATTCATCTCATCTGTTGCCGTTACGTATTCACTGGCCACCAGCATCAGCTGATAGCCGCCGCCGTACAGCACATCTCTTGCTTCCTGAGGAAGCATTTCCCTGGGGATGTCCTCTCCCATAAAACTGTCTACCGAGATCACACTGCTGACGCCCTCTACATCTTTTATCTCCCTGGACATGGCGTCTCCGGACTTTATGTCCAGATTCTCGTCCGCGAGGATCATCAGAGTGTTGTTCATGCTGAAGGTGTCTTCCATCTTCTGATTGGCCACCATGGAAGGAAGATCCTTGGGCAGCGTCTGGATTATATCGTAATAGATGTCGTAGTGTGTGTATCCGTAGATCGCGGGGATCCAGGCCAGAAGAAAGACCAGGAAAACGACCTTACTGTGTTTCTGCACGAAATCCGCGATCTTTGAAAACGACGGGAGAAACGGTTTATGTCTTGTCTTCTCGATCGGCTTCTCAAACAGAAGGATCATGGAAGGCAGTACCGTCACACAGCAGATCACGCCAAGGGCAACGCCCTTCATCATGACCAGGCCGACGTCCAGACCGAAGCGGAATCTCATAAAGCACAGCGCCGCGAAACCGGCTATAGTCGTGATCGAAGATCCCACTACGGATTTGAGCGTCTCGTTGATCGCCATAGCCATTGCTTCCTTGGAGTCATCGTAGATCTGCTCGTTTTCCTTGAAACTGTGCCACAAAAAGATCGAGTAGTCCATTGTGACGCCAAGCTGCAGGACTGCCGCCAGCGCTTTTGTTATATATGATACTTCACCGAAGAAGTAATTGGAACCAAGATTATAAATGATCGCAATTCCGATTGAAAGAAGGAAGAAGACCGGCGCCAGGAATGTATCCATGCTCAGGGCCAGGATCACAGACGACAGCAGAACTGCCAGCGCCACGTAGATCGGCTCCTCTGCCTCAGCCAGGTCCTTAGTATCGGTGATGACCGCCGACATGCCTTGCAGGTAGCAGCCGCTGTCCAGCACTTTCCTGATGTCCGTCACCGCAGCCATTGTCTCATCCGAAGATGTCGAGGAATCGTAGGTGATCGCCAGCAGCGTCGCGTTTCCTTTTATGAACGTGTCCCTGATCTTCTCCGGCAGCATCTCCTTCGGGACCGAGATGTCCGCGAAACTGTCGTACCAGAGCACTTTTTTGACATGATCGACTTTGCGGATCTCGTCCTCCATCGCCACGATCTCCTTGTCGTTCTTGTCCTCCACGATCAGCATCGTGATGGCGCCCGTTCCGAACTCATTCATCAGGATGTCCTGACCCTTGATTGTCTCAATGCTGTCCGGCAGATAGGTCAAAATATCGTAATTGACCCTCGTATGCGTATACCCCCAGACTGCAGGGACCAGCAGAACAAAAGCAAGGATCAGGATCAGATGCCTTGCTTTTACCACTGCATTGCCAAAACTCTTCATAACGTATACTCACTCCTCACATTTCTCTATCTTTTGCCGCCCCGCAGAGCGGAAAAACCGGCAGATATCAGATCTCTGCCACGAAAAAGAGTATAAAAAAAAGAGATTGAACATGTAATATTCAATCCCTTCCTGCTGTTAACTTCTCCTATACAAACCGACCGGTTTGTATAGATTACGATAGACAGACCGGCGCATTTGTATCTGCGTCGAACCGTCAGAGTTCATCCAGCGTATCCCAAAGCGAATGCGACATGATGTACTCGTATATATCGGCCACTTCGTCCGGCGCGACTGTCATTCCCGACCGGATCCACTCCATCACCACGTAGTTCATAGATCTGGCGTAGTATCTTGCCATCGTCTCTACCGTGAGCCACGGGAATTTCGAGTGCGGCTTCCCGCTCCTTCTCTCGCTGAACAGCTCCAGCAAGAGCTCATAGATGCAGTTCTCGGTGATCTCCTCAAAAGAATTCTGTCCCTCTATCTTATACGCTCTCTGGTAAAAAGCGCTGTCCTTTCTGAGGTTTGAAAAGATCAGGATCAGAGCTTCCCTGTACATACTGTTCCTTAATAGGATCCTGACAGGCTCAAGGATCTCCCTGCGCACTATGTAACCCAGAAGATCATATTTGTCCTGAAAATGATTATAGAAAGTGACTCTGATCACCCCTGCGCCGTCTGTGATCTGTTTAATTGTGATCTTCTCAAAAGGCGTCCTGACCGCAAGGCTCTTCAGGCTTTCCGCCAGGGCCAGTTCGACATCTTTCTTCTCTTCCGTCACGCTTTTCTCCTTACCGGTCAGTTGAGCCGGCTCAAAAACCAATCTTTCTTCCACAGAATTATTACTATCACGAGACACTGGAACACCACTGTCAAAACAGTGTACAGCCACTGCCCGTTGATGATAAACTGACCTGCCATACAGGCAAGCAGGATCTGCAGCCAGCTTCCCATGGCCACAGCGCTCACATATTCCTTTGCCGTAATCTCGGTCCTCGCCGCAAGATAAGGAATGATGCCGTTGGGAATCGCCGGCACCATACAGGCGATCACCACCATAAACTGCGGCTTGGTCCCGTTGAGCTTCTCCATCAGCCACTGACTCGTGGGACTCATTGAGACATCCTTGATCCTGTCGCTTCCCATTCTCCTGGCAAATACGAAAACGCAAAGATTAGACAAAACAAACCCGAAATAACACATAAGAAAGCCCTCGAGCCATCCGTAAATCAGGCCCGCGGCTACCTGGATCGCCATTCCCGGCATTACAATACTTGCCACCTGTATCCCCTGCAGCAAAATGACCGCGATCACCCCTCTGATCCCTGTCTCCTGGGCGAGGTAATCCGCGATCTTCTGGCTGTCGCCCTCCTTCAGAAGAGGAATCAGCCCCGGAATCTTGTTTCCGAAAGCAAACCAGATCAGTACAGCAACAACAATTACACCCAGAATGGGAACCAGCTTCTTTCTAAGCTTATACCAAAAGCTGTTTTCCCTTATATCCATCTATTAATTCTCTATCTATACCGGATACCCCGGTCCCGAATTCGCATACAATGCATCTTCGCGGTTTTACATAAACTTTACTTGAGGTTAAGCCTTACTATACACTATCCGGCACTTTTTCTCAAGTTCAGCCGGAATCGGGCTTTACTTCAGGGCGCTGATAAGAAGAACAAACAGATACAGGACCGGCTGATGCAAAAGATAGATGACCAATGAATTTCTTCCCATAAAGGCTAACGGCCTGATCTCCTTTTTCAGGATCGGTGCATCCAGAACTCCCGCCGCCTTAATAATCCAATGAAGCTCATACCCGCAAAGATACAAAAAGCTCCAGGGAAGTAATGAAAAATAATCCGTCGAATAAAAATCCGCCGGCGGAAATCCCAGATACGCAGTCGCAAGATTAGCATACAGCGCTTCCGGAATTCGAATCGTCAGTTTTGGGATCGCGGGAATGATCCTATGCAGCATTCCGGTGCCGATCTCCCCGTAGTTGACATCTTTGAATAGGATAAAAAG
>CACZXG010000040.1 GCA_902785055.1 uncultured Lachnospiraceae bacterium | reverse complement strand
AGCGCTTTCGCAGGAAGAAACTTCGAGTATTATTCCGAGGACGGCGTTCTGGCAGGCCTCATTGCGGCAGCTGAGATCAACGGCGCCTCCACAAAGGGCGTATATCCTTACATCAAGCACTTCGCGATGAACGACCAGGAGACCAACCGCTGCTCCTTCCTTCTGACCTATGCTCCCGAGCAGGCTTTCCGTGAGATCTACTTAAAGCCTTTCGAGATCGCAGTCAAGAATTATGAAGGAACTGCCCTCGCCGCAATGTCCGCATTCAACTGGATCGGAACAGAGCCCGGCTGCGCGAACAATGAGCTGCTCAACACAGTTCTGCGCGATGAGTGGGGATTTGTAGGAATGGTCGAGACGGACTACAACGGCTCTTACGGCTACCAGATCACTGACCACTGCATCCGCAACGGCAATGACCTGATGCTCGGATTCAACGGCGCTGCATCCAACGTGCTCTCAGATCAGAGCGCGACTGCAGTCAAGGCGATGCGCCAGGCCTGCAAGAACATTCTTTACACAGTCGGCAACAGCGGATACTACACGATCAACGAGCAGACGGAAGGCGGACTGACCCGTATGCAGAAGATCTTCTACGGTATTGATGCCCTTACAGCTGCGATCGTGATCATCCCGTTAGTGCTCGTGTTCATGAATTGGAAGAAGAAAACGGCATAGGAGGATCAATGAAGCACAAAGATTTAATTGATCAGCTGACTTTGGAAGAAAAGGCCGCCCTGCTCGGCGGAAAGGGGGAGTGGGACTCCAGAGACATCCCCAGACTGGGCATTCCGTCGATGATCATGTCAGACGGCCCTCACGGACTCAGGCGTCAGGCGGGAGCAGGAGATCACCTCGGTCTCAACGCTTCCCTTCCGGCGACATGTTTTCCGACGGCCGCTACTATGGCGAACAGCTGGGACAGAGATCTGGGAACGGAAGTCGGCGTCGCGCTGGGCGAAGAGGCCAAAGCGATGGGCGTCAATATTTTGCTCGGACCGGGCATGAATATAAAGAGAAGCCCGCTGTGCGGACGAAATTTCGAGTATTTCTCCGAAGACCCGTATCTGGCGGGCAGAATGGCAGCATCTTATGTAAAGGGAATCCAGAGCCAGGGGGTATTCTCCTGCATCAAGCACTTCGCGGTCAACTCTCAGGAGGAACGCCGCATGGCGATGAACGCGGTCGTAGACGAGCGAACCCTCCGGGAGATCTACCTGACAGGATTTGAAGTGGCGATCGACGAGTCGAAGCCCGGCGCCGTTATGACCTCCTACAACCAGGTCAACGGCGAGTATACCAACGAGAGCATGCACCTTCTCAAAGAGATCCTTCGCGGAGACTGGAACTACGACGGATTTGTGGTTTCCGACTGGGGCGGGGCGAATGACCATGTGACGGCAGTCAAGGCCGGCTCAGATCTCGAGATGCCTGCGCCCGGACTGGGATCCGCAAGAGAGCTGGTGGAGGCGGTTAAGAACGGTTCTCTCTCCATGGAGGACCTGGATGCCCGCGTGGATGAACTGTTGGATGCAGTGCTGACCACCACAGAGGCGGCCAAAGGCCACAGCGAGGAGTTCGATATCGAAGGCCACCACGCGTTGGCAAGAAAGGCAGCGGCTCAGTGCGCGGTGCTTCTCAAGAACGAAGGCGCGATCCTTCCTCTTAAAGCGGGAACAAAAGTTGCCGTAGTCGGAGATTTCGCATTCCTTCCCAGATATCAGGGCGCCGGTTCCTCTATGGTCAACTCCACGAAAGTGGAGACGATCGAAAACCTGATCAAAGATGAGGATCTGGAAGTCACCGCGATGTGCCATGGCTATAAGAGAAGCGGCGAAGCCGACTCTACGCTCTTAAGTGAAGCGGTCAAGGCGGCGGAAAGCGCTGATGTGGTACTGTATTTCTTCGGCCTGGATGAGATGAGTGAATCGGAAGGTCTCGACCGCACGCATATGCACATCCCTCAGGTTCAGGTCGATGTGCTCCGGGCTATGGCGAAAGCCAATCCTAATATTGTCGGTGTGATCAGCGCAGGATCCTCCGTCGAGATGGAGTGGGAGGACAGCCTTAAAGCGATCCTGCACGGCTATCTGACAGGCCAGGCGGGCGCAGGCGCCATGCTCGACCTGATCATGGGCCGCGTCAATCCTTCCGGCAAACTGGCGGAGACTTATCCCATGGTCTATGAGGACACGCCGTCCCAGCCGTATTATCCCGCCAAAGAGAGAAATTCCGATTACAGAGAAGCGCTGTTTGTCGGTTATCGCTATTTTGACACATTTGACAAAGAGGTCCGCTATCCCTTCGGATACGGTCTATCCTACACGACCTTCGAGTACTCGGACCTCAAGGTCGACGACAAGGGCGTGACCTTCACGGTAAAGAACACCGGTGCCTGCGCCGGCGCGGAAATCGTACAGCTCTACGTCGGCCTTCCGGATGCCAAAATCCTGAGAGCCCGCAAGGAACTCAAGGGCTTCGCAAAGGTATTCCTGGAAGCAGGCGAGGCGGAGACAGTGACAATCCCGTTTGACAGCTACACTTTCCGCTATTGGAATGTGAAGAAGAACGGATGGGCAGTCGAGGGCGGAACCTATGCGGTATGTGTGGGCAGTTCCGTGGCGGACATCCGGCTGTCAGGCACAATTGACGTTGCAGGAGAGGATGCTCCCGCACCTTATGACAACGCGAGACTTTCCGCTTACAGAGAAGGAAAGATCCAGGCGATTCCGGATGAAGCATTTGCTGAACTTCTTGGCGGCCCGATCCCGGATGGCAGCTGGGGCAGTATGCTGACCGAAAATGACGCGATCTGCCAGCTCGGTAATGCAAAGAGCGGTCTTGCACGCTTCGTCTACAAGCAGCTTGAAAAGAAAAAACAGGAAGCAGACGCGGCCGGAAAGCCGGACCTGAACGTTCTGTTCATCTACAACATGCCCTTCAGAGCTATCGGAAAAATGACCGGCGGACAGGTTGACAAGAAGATGGTGGACGGCATGGTGGACGCCGTGAACGGACACTTCTTCAGCGGACTCGGCAAGGTGATCGGCGGCTACTTCTCCAACAAGAGCGCCAACAGGAAGTACGAGAAATTGCTGAAGGGAGACAAGTAACAATGAAGGATTTTCTGGAAAAACATCCCAAGGCGGCGCAATGGATCCGTGAAGGCGGGCTGTTTGTCTTATTCAGTTACGTGGTCACATTCATCAAGTATCTGCTGCTGACTTTCCTTCCCGGCTTTTTCCACGGCATCGTCGGAGATGTAGAGTGGGTATGGCCCGGCATCAGAACAACGATGTTCGGCGTTCCCTTTACTCTGGCGGTAATCGGAAACAGCCTGGCGGACGGCGGACTTGCCTTTACCCTGGCGAACTATACATCTATCATTCTGGGAGAGTGCATCAACTTCCCGCTTCAGAGAAACGTCACTTTCCGCAGCAAGGGCCCGGTCGGCCTGCAGATCTTTTTCCATGCGCTGGGAACGATCGGCGTCATGCTGGTCATGAACCTCTTTACCTGTATCTGGAACCCGGTCACGGCAGCCATCGGTATTCCTGACGCGGTGCGCAACATCGTGACTACGATCGCGACCGGCGGCGTGGCGATGGTCATCATCTTTGCTATTGATAAGACGATCTTCGCGCCGGGATTCGGAGAGAAGAAGTAAATAACGTTCCTGAAGGAACAAACCTGAAAAAGGCAGCAAAGCACCCTTTCCCGCATCAATGCAAAAAGCGGAAAAAAAAGGGTGCTTGTTGCTTTTTTTTGATTAAGGAGTATGCTATAAAGAGTGAAAATTTACATATTTGCACAAATAACTGATTTTATTTTGGATTAAAGACGGGAGACATTATGGCGGTACTGCTGTTTCTTCTGTGGATCATATGGAATGGGAAGGTGAATGCGGAAATTCTCCTTTTCGGCGCCGCGCTGACTGCGCTTGCACTTTTATTCGCGGTAAAGGTGCTGGGCTACAGCTTGGAAAGCGAGCGCCGATTTTGGAGAAACTTTCCGCTTTTTTTGCGTTATACGCTGGTTTTGATCAGGGAGATCTTTAAGGCCTCCCTTGCAGTAGCGAAACTCGCCTGGAGTGCTGACGGAAAGCCGGATCCGGTCATTGTGGAGTTTCATTCGGGACTGCCTGCTGATTTCCAGAATGCGCTTCTGGCAAATTCGATCACTCTGACGCCCGGAACATATACGCTCATTCAGGAGGGGGACCGCTTTGTTGTGCATTGTCTGCGCAGGGAATATGCGGATGGTATTGAGGTCTCCACATTTGTGGAACTGCTTGGAAAGGTGAAGCTGTGATGACGGTGGAACAAGCTTATCAGATTTTATACGGAGGAGTGCTGGTCGTCCTGATCCTGCTCATCGGCGCGATGGTCATACGCTCGATTATCGGGCCGCGCAGCACGGACCGGATCATGTCAGTTAACATGCTTGGAACGATGACGATCTCATCTATCGCCGTTTTGTCGGTGCTTCTGGATGAGGGGTATCTCGCGGATGTCGCGATGATCTACGCGATGATCAGTTTTGTCGCGGTACTGATGATGGCGTCCATGTTCGTGCCGTCAAAGCCTAAGGCGCCGGTACTGGACCGGGATATGAAACACGAGGAAGCGGCCGACGGAGAATCCGGAGGTGAACAGAAATGATTTTAGAATGGATCAGATTTGCTATAGCAGCAGTTTTGGCCATACTGGGCCTGTGCTCTTTTGGCTCGGCGGTGCTCGGAGCGTATAGATTCGGATTTGTTCTGAACCGCATGCATGCCGCCGGAATCGGCGATACGGCGGGGATCTTTCTCATGATCGCGTCGCTGGCCGTGGCGCGCGGACTGGACATGGACACGCTCAAACTTATCGTGCTCGTGTTCTTTCTGTGGTTCACTTCGCCGGTCTCCACGCATTTCCTGGGGCAGGTGGAATTCTATACTAATCCGCTGCTGGGCAGACATGTGAAGCAGGAAGATCTCCCGGAACAGACTGGTGAGAAACAGACGAAAGGAGAAGGCGATGGCGCTGACTAAGATTGCCGAAATCATACTGCTGATCCTGCTGGTGGTCTGCGCCGTGGGCGTAAATTTCGGAAAAAGTCTTCTGCAGGCAGTGATCATATTTATGTCTTACAGTTCGATCATGTGTATTTTGTGGGTGCTTCTGGAGTCGCCGGACCTTGCGATCACGGAGGCGGCTGTCGGAGCGGGCGTCAGCAGTGTACTGTTCATGCTGACGCTGCGGAGAATCCACACAGAAGACCTGAGAATGGAGGCGCTGCAGCAGGAGGCGGGGATGAGCGATCCCGTACAGATCGCTGAGGCCTCACAGGAAGAGGGCAGTTCGGAATCCGGGATAACGGGAGAATAAACGTGAAGATCTTCGATTTGAATTTTGATGTGGAAGAGGAGCCGATCCCTGACGGAGAGGACCATGATCTTCTCGAAAATATCATGGACGGTGAAGAAGTTCATGACAGTCCTAGGGAAAAGGTCAAAACAGAGAAAGAGTATTATAGAAATTATGTGCGCAGCACACAGTGGGTGCAGAAACTGATCCTGACAGAAAACAGAGGATTTAACGTTTTTTATTCTTCTGTGGCGGTGGTCAGCTGTGTCCTGCTGATCGGCATGCTCCTGTTCACGATCTCATATCTGCCGCGCTACGGCGTGGAGAATCCGGAGAGCGCTCTGGTGGTGAAAAGATATGTGGAGAACGGCCTCCAGGAGACGGGCGCAGTGAATATAATCTCGGGGATCATCCTGGACTACAGGGCGTTCGATACGCTGGGGGAGTCCCATGTATTGTTCACGGCGCTGATGTGTGTGACTGTGCTCCTGCTCAGGGATTCAAAGAACATGCGCACCCAGTATGAGGACTTTTATACGATCCGCGATGAGAAATACCACGAGCTCTACAGAGAGTCCATCATGAAAATGGTGGCAGCGGTCCTGCTCCCGTGCCTGTTCCTTTATGGCGCGTATGTGCTGCTGAACGGGCAGATCTCGCCCGGCGGCGGTTTCTCCGGCGGTGCGGTGCTGGGGTCAGGTCTGATCATCTGCGCGGCAGCTTTCGGATTCAGGAGCACCGACAGAGTGATCACGAAGAGGGCCGCGAATCTGATCGCCTTCTTTTCACTTGGATTTTACAGTTTTGCGAAGGGATATGTGTTCTTTACCGGGGCGAACGGGTTGGAGAACCACATTCCAAAGGGAACGCCCGGCGCGATTCTCAGCGGCGGCCTGATCCTCCCTCTGGATATTGCGGTGGGTCTTGTGGTGGCAACCACGATGTTCGGCTTTTACAGTCTGTTCCGCAGGGGCAGTATCGGAGGAAACGAGTGATGGAAAACCTGATCGCCAACAGCACGGAAGCCGTGGCTGTTGTTTTATTCGGCATAGGATTTACGATGCTTCTCTTTCACAGAAATCTGTTCAGGAAACTGATCGGGCTCAACGTCATGGACACGGGCGTATTCCTGTTCCTGGCTTCCATGGGATATATTGAGGGCCGCAAAGCGCCGATCATCGTAAACGGCGTGCAGAGCACGGAAGCTTACATCAATCCGCTTCCGGCGTCGCTGGTCCTGACCGGCATTGTCGTATCCGTCTCGGTGACGGCGATCATGCTCTCACTGACAGTCCGCCTGTATATGCGCTATCACACGCTGAACCTGGACGAGATTTACAGAATGGCCGATCATCTGGAAGATGACCGCTAAAAGGAGCCGACAGTGGAATTTATCAGAAACTTTCCGATGTTCAGCGTTGTGCTGAGCCTGTTCTCAGGCGTTTTGTGCACTATGCTGAGCGGCAAAACAGCAAGAATATATACGATCCTGTATGAGTGCGTTTTGGCAGTCATGGTGACAGCGGTTCTTCGCTATACGGTGGTGACCGGGGAAGCCTTTACCTATGTATTGGGAGAATTTCCCGCCCCCTGGGGGAATGAGCTTCGGGCTGGTACGCTGGAAGCGTCGATCGCGGTCCTGTTCATCGCAGTGATGCTGTGCGCGGTTCTGGCAGGTCAGCACTATGTCCGCAAGGATATTGACGAGAGCAAGGTCAATATCTATTACGCGATCCTGAACCTGATGACTGCAGCTCTGATGGCGATGACCTGGACCAACGATATTTTCTCCGGGTACGTATTTCTGGAGATCCTGACACTGACAAGCTGCGGCGTCCTGATCGTGCGTGAGATCGGCAGAACGACACTGGCCGCGGTGCGCTACATGATCCTCAATCTGGTGGGATCGGGACTGTTTCTTCTGGGAGTCGTGCTCCTGTACGACATTACAGGAAATCTTCTGATGGTGCCGATGCATAGTGAGATCGCAGCGCTTTACCAGGATCCGGGTGCCAGGGTCGTGCTGATCATGGCGACGGGGATCCTGACCATCGGACTCTCGATCAAGAGCGGCCTTTTCCCTTTCCATTACTGGATGCCGGATACTTACGGCTGGGCGACGCCCACTTCCGGAGCGGTGCTCTCCTCCCTGGTCTCCAAGTGCTACATCTTCTTATTGATCAAAATATACTGGCGCGTGATCGGGATCGAGATCTTTACGGATATGCCGATCCGAAACGTCTTGTTTGTGCTGGGGTTGTGCGGAATGGTGTTTGGCTCAGTCTCGGCGATCCGGGCGGAGAATATCAACCGAATGGTGGCTTTCTCGTCAGCGGCACAGATCGGCTACATTTATATGGGGATAGGACTTGGAGGCACTGCAGGCTTTACTGCAGCGGTGTTCCACATCATGGCCCACGCGGTCACCAAATCCCAGCTGTTTCTGACAACGCCGAGACTTGCGGCAGTGTCCGGAAACAGTCTCCGGTTTAAGAACCTGCAGGGCTGCGCCCTCAGAGATCCCAATGCGGGGCTGTTTTTCCTGATCCCGAGCCTTTCGATGATCGGTATCCCCATTTTCGCAGGCTTTTCGTCAAAGCTCTTTTTTGCCATGGCGGCCGCGGACAGGGGAGGGATCAAGCTGATCCTGGTCATGCTGGCGCTGGCGGCAAGTTCACTGCTGAACGCATTGTACTTTATAAGGACACTGATTCGTATCTATACACAATCTGACTCTGCAAAAGAGAAAGTCAGACACCATCTGGATTACAATATCCCAATGGCCGTCCTGACACTTGCCAATCTGGCGATGGGACTTTTCAGCGGCGTTTTCGCGGCGCTGATCGGGCAGGGATTTGGAATGTTCTACTGAGGGAGGTTAAGACATGCTGATGATCGCGGCGATACTGATACCTGTAGCGGCAGGGATCGTGATATCGGCGGTCCCCATGGAGGACCGGACGAGAAAGATACTGTACATGTGCAGCGTGCTCCTTACAGATATCGCCGCTGTTTTTGCGGCAATGAGCGGCGGTACGCTGCGCCTGTCGGAACTATCAGAAGGTGTGGCTATAATCTTCAGAGCTGACACGCTGGGCAGGTGCTTCCTGGCAGTGACAATACTGCTGTACACCTCCGTGCTCTTTTATTCCTTCGAGTACATGAAGATGGAGGAGCGGATCCCGACTTTCTACGCATTCTACCTGATCTCCATGGGAGCGCTCATTGCGGAATGCTTCGCGGGGAATCTGGTCACGATGTACCTGAGTTTCGAGTTCCTGACACTGACCTCTATGCCGCTGGTGCTCCATGAGAGGACCAAAGAGGCTGTCGCGGCAGGTCTCAAGTACCTGTTCTACTCAGTGGCGGGCGCTATGATGGGCCTCCTCGCTATTTTCTTCGTCTATCACTTCGCTGGGAATCCGGAGCTGTTCGTCTACGGCGGCTTCCTGGATCCGTCAAAATATACCGGCGCTGAGACTGTCCTTCTGGCGGCTGTTCTGGCGGGTATTGTCGGCTTCGGCGCCAAAGCGGGTATGTATCCGCTTCACGGATGGCTTCCGACCGCGCATCCCATCGCGCCGGCTCCCGCCTCCGCGCTTTTGTCCGCTATGATCGCCAAGGGAGGCGTTCTGGCGGTGATCCGGCTTGTATATTTCTCTGTGGGGGATCAGGTTCTCCGGGGGACCTGGGCGCAGCTCGCCTGGATGTGCCTCGCGACCCTGACGATCCTCATGGGTTCCACTATGGCTTTCGGCGAGGTAAATCTCAAGAAGAGACTTGCTTATTCCACAGTCAGCCAGATCTCCTATATCATGCTCTCGCTCTCTCTTTTGACAGACGCGGGTTTGCGGGGAGGGCTTCTGCATGTGTTCAGCCACGCCTGCGCCAAAGGCTGCCTGTTCCTGGTGGCCGGCGTCTTTATCTATAAGCTCGGGATCCGCAGGGTTACCGAACTTATGGGGATCGGCAGGAGAATGCCTCTTACACTGGCGTGCTTCACACTTGCTTCCATCTCCCTTGTGGGAATACCGCCGATGGGCGGATTCACCAGTAAATGGGCCATCGCGACGGCGGCTATGGACAGCGGAGCGGGCGTTTTCGCGGTCCTGGGTCCTGTGGTCCTGCTGATCTCAGCGCTCCTGACCGCGGGCTATCTGCTGCCGGTCATGGTAGACGGTTACTTCCCGGGTATGGTGACGGGATACGAAGACGATGAGAAAGCTGAGCCCAATGCGCTTATGCTGATCCCGATGTTCATCCTGTGCGCGGGATCCCTGCTGGTAGGCGTATTCGGAAGTTCCTTTATGGGAGGACTGGTATTCTGACACTGAAAACGGGAGGAGATCGATCTTGAGCCCTGTATTTTTGCTGATCCCGATCCTGCTGCCCATTGCGGGCGGACTGGCGATGTTGATCAGACCTTTGGAAAGTGAAAAGAAAAGGAGAATCTGCTGCGAAGCTGTGGCCCTTTTGACGTCTGCCTGTGTCTGGGCGGCTGCCCTCTGGGTACAGCGCGATTCCGTCACGATCTACAGCTTCACCCGCGGGTTTGCGGTGAACTTCTGCGTGGACGGCATGGCGAATGTGTTCGCGATCATGATCTCCGTAATGTGGCCGCTCGTCCTTCTGTATGCCTTCGAGTATATGAAGGGTGACGAAGGGCGAGACCGCTTTTTTGCCTTTTATATGATGACCTACGGCGTGACGCTGGGCGTCTGCTACTCGGCGGACATGATCACGATGTATGTATTTATCGAAATGCTGACGCTGGTGACGATCCCGCTGGTGTCCCATTACGGAGGGCACGAGAGTATGTATGCGGGGCGAAAATATGCCGCTTACACCATTGGAGGCGCTTCTCTGGGCTTTATGGCAGTTGTTCTGACCACGATGTTCGGAATGGCGGGAAGTTTTCGCTATGGCGGGAGTATTAATGCATCTTATGACGCAGGTATGATGCAATTGGCTTTCGTGATGGGCTTTGTCGGTTTTGGCGCCAAGGCGGCGGTATTTCCCCTGCACGACTGGCTGCCGACGGCTTCTGTCGCGCCGACACCTGTAACAGCGCTTCTGCATGCGGTAGCGGTGGTCAATTCGGGCGTTTTTGCAGTCATGCGGATGACGTATTTCGTCTTCGGGGCGGATTATCTGCGGGGGACAGCGGCACAGGCAGTCTGCCTTGCGCTGGCGGTCTTTTCACTTCTCTTCGGCGCCGTCCAGGCTCTGAGGGAGCGTCATTTCAAAAGACGACTCGCCTACTCCACAATGAGCAATCTGTCCTATATGCTGCTGGGAGTTATGACGCTGTCGCCGCAGGGGCTCAAGGCAGGACTGGCGCATATGGTATTTCACGGCATCATCAAGATCAGCCTGTTCATGTGCGCGGGAGCCTTTATGCACCAGGCCCGCAAATCCTATATATATGAGCTGAACGGGATCGGCCGGCGTATGCCTGCGACCTTCACTGTCTACACGCTGTGCGCGCTCTCCCTGACCGGAATCCCACCTTTCTGCGGATTTGTCTCCAAATGGCAGCTGCTGTCAGCAGGACTCGGGGCTGCTACGGATGCTATGCGAATGCGGACAGCGGATTCGACCGTCTCGCGGATCCTTCCCTATCTTCTGTATGCAGGGGTTGCGGCGCTGATCATCGCTGCTTTTCTGTGCGCGATGTACACGATCAGCATATCGGTGAGAGCCTTCTTCCCTCTGGATGAAAAGGATCTGTATAAGGACAGCAAAGTCCGGGAGGCGGGGCCGCTCATGCTTGTTCCCCTCTATGTTTTCGGGGTGTGCAACATCCTGTTCGGCATGTTCCCGGGACCGATCCTGGCAATACTGACGGCGATCGGAGAGGGAAGGCTTTGATGGCAAAATATTGATAATAGTGAATAAATGCGGAAAATGACGGTGTAAGAACGCCCGTTTTCCGCGGAAGTGGAGCACAAGGATGCTTATTGCGACGATCGTCTTCGGACCATTTGCCGGAGCAGCTGCTGCGGCCGTCATAGGGAAAAAGAATGAAAAAGCCGGAGAATACACGGCTCTTTTCCTGACGCTCTGCGTACTGGGACTGTCGCTGGCCCTTGTGCCTCTGTCGGGTACAGCAACTCTCTATCCGTCCGCGGAAGGTGCAGTCGGGGCTTCCCTGGTGATCCCCGGAATCCTGTCGGGAAGCGGACTGACTTTCTGTGTTACCGGGTTCAGGGCAGTGTACGCTGTGATCACTGCGATCATGTGGGTCGGGACTACGATGTTCTCCCCGGAATATTTTGCCCACGAGAAGGAGAACCTGGGCAGATACAAGTTTTTCGTGCTGTTTACGCTGGGAGCTGTGGAGGGAGTCATGCTCTCTGCGGACCTGATGACGGCGTTTGTGTTCTTTGAGGTGTTATCCTTTACATCCTTCACCTGGGTCATCCACGAACAGACCCGGGCGGCGATCCGCGCGGGGTACACCTATCTGTTTGTCGCTGTGATCGGCGGTCTCATGCTGTTCATGGGACTGGTGCTCCTTGACCGCTGTGTCGGAACGCTGACTTTTGCCGGACTGTCGGAGGCACTGCAGGGGGCCGGATCTTCCGCGGACAGCCTGGCGCAGCCCAAGGTGCTGGCAGCAGGCGTACTGATCCTGCTTGGCTTCGGCGCCAAAGCGGGAATGTTCCCGCTGCACGTATGGCTTCCCAAAGCCCATCCGGCGGCGCCTTCCCCTGCTTCCGCCCTTTTGTCAGGCATACTGACCAAGGTCGGCGTTTACGGAATCCTGATGACGGCGCTCTATGTGCTGGCCGGAGATTTCCGGTTCGGCCTGATCGTGCTGGCGGCGGGAATGATCACTATGCTGCTGGGCGCGGTTCTGGCGCTGTTTTCCATCAATCTCAAGCGCACCCTGGCCTGTTCCTCCATGTCCCAGATTGGATTTATCCTGACCGGCATTGCAGTTACAGTGCTTATGGGAGCCGTGGGCGAGAAAGAAGCGGTTATGACCGCGCTGGCCGGCACAGTGCAGCACATGGTCAACCATTCTCTGCTCAAACTGACGCTGTTTATGTGCGCGGGCGTGGTGGTCATGAACCTTCACAGCCTCTCTTTGGATGAGATCAGGGGCTGGGGCAGGAATAAGACGCCTCTTAAGATTGCTTTTGCCCTCGGCGGCCTCGGAATCAGCGGCGTGCCGCTCTTTAACGGCTATATAAGTAAGACTCTGCTCCACGAGGGAATCGTTGAGGCCATCCATGTGATGGCAGAAGCGCGGGAATTCGGCCTTTCGACGATCGACGCGGCGGCAGCAGGGAATATTTCGAATATTCTGAAGGCCGGTGAATGGATCTTCCTCTTCTCCGGCGGCCTGACTTTTGCTTACATGCTCAAACTGTTTATCTGCATCTTTGTGGAGAAGAACCGGGACGAGGAACTTCAGGAGCGGTACGAAAGTTCTGCGAAGTGCATGAATCCCATGAGCACAACAGCGATCCTTGGATCGTCTCTGTTCATGGGGATCCTGGGAATGCCGCCGGTGACGAAAAGACTGATCGCTTTTGCTCTTGGAGAGAACGAGATCCTTGAGTTTGCGGCTTTCACGCCGGAGAACCTCAAGGGAGGCGCGATTTCTCTGGCGATCGGCGCCATGGTCTACCTGTTTGTCGTAAGGCGTCTGCTGTTCAGGGAAGGTTCCTATGTCAACCTCTGGCCGGAGAAACTGGATCTGGAGGAGGGCCTTTACAGACCCGCTCTGACAAAATGGATCCCGGGAGTCCTTCTCGCGGCCGCTTCAGTTTTCGGGGAGAATAAAGTGCTGAGACCGGTGTGCGGATTCTGCCTTGAGATGGTTCAAAAGACAGCATACTGCTTCAGTGTCAGCACGGACTACCTGATCCTGGAAATGAGACACACCGTGCTGCGGGAGAAGAAAGCGCGCAAAGCCGGCATAGGGCAGGTGAGCCGCTTCCGCATGCTGCGGGAGGGCACGGCGGAGGCTGTGTACCCGATTTTGCGCAATTTTACGTTTGCTTTGCTAATGACTTGCCTTGGAATATTGATGATTTTGGGAGTTTTGCTGATTGCAATTGTGCATATTTCTCAATAGAATGGAAATACAGGGTAAAAAATAGAAACAATACAGAAAAAAGGTATATTTAATGAGCATATTTGACTTCCTGACACTCTTCGGCGGTCTCGCCATGTTCCTTTACGGAATGCGGCTTATGGGAGACGGCCTCAAAGAGAGCTCCTCCGGAACCCTCAAGAAGGCAATGGAGTCGGTTACCAACAACCAGTTCAAGGCATTTCTTCTGGGTTTGGGCATTACGGCGATCATTCAGTCCTCTACGGCTACGATCGTCATCACATCAGGTCTGGTCGGAGCGGGACTTCTCACTCTTCACCAGTCCATCGGTATCATTATCGGCGCTAACGTCGGTACTACCGTCACGGGCCAGATCATCAGGCTTCTGGATCTGGACACAGGAGGCGGAGCCACCTCCTGGCTGCAGCTTTTCAAACCGTCGTCTTTGGCACCCATCGCGCTGATCATCGGCATTATCATTATCATGGGAGGCCGGCTCAAGAGTTCGCGGCAGATCGGAAATATCGCGATCGGCTTCGGTATTTTATTCTCGGGCCTTATGAACATGACTGCCGCTGTCAATGTCCTGACAGAGTCAGGCATGGTGGAAGGGTTGTTTACCGGCCTTGGCAACAACCCGGTCCTCGGCTATCTGACAGGTGCGGCCGTCGCGTTTGTGCTGCAGAGTTCATCGGCTACGATCGGTATTCTGCAGGCCTTCTCCGCATCGGGCATGCTGACATTTAAAGCTGTGTATCCGGTCATCGTCGGCGTCTATCTCGGCGACAGTGTGACCACGGGTATTGTCTGCTTCATCGGCGCGAGCGCGGAGCAGAAGAGAGTAGGTGTCGTCAATATTCTCTTCAATATCGGCAAGATGGCGCTGATCCTGATCGGCGTTGCGATCCTGCATCAGTTTGGTTTCCTGAACGGAATCTGGGACAAAGTAGTGAACTCCGGCGTGATCGCGAACACCAATACAGTCTTCAACCTGGCAGCGAGTATTCTGCTGTTCCCGGTAGTGGGATTGTTTGAGAGGACCGGAATCCGTCTTGTGCCCGACGACAAGGAAAAGCCGAACAAATACCAGGACAAGCTGGACGCGCTCAACCCCATGTTCTTCGATACGCCGGCGCTGGCGTTGCGAAGCTGCTACGATATCCTGCTTACTTTATGCCGTTCTTCCAGGGCCAATATTGAAAAGTCCTTCGGGCTTTTAGAAAATTATGACGAAAAAGTCTATGAGGAGATCGTGGAAGAAGAGGCGAATCTTGACCTGCTCACAGACCGCGTCAGCCGCTATATCGTGGAATATCTTCCGCATATTCGTGACGCGCAGAACGCGGCTATCCTCGACCAGTACTACAAGGTTGTGACAGATTTCGAGCGCCTTGGCGACCATGCGGTGAATATTGCCGACAATGCCGGCAGTATGCACAGACTGCAGAAAAAGTTCACGAAGACCGCGATCAGCGAGCTGGAGATCCTCGAGGACCTTCTAAGGGAGATCCTTGACAATGTGGACCTTGCGTTCGGAAAGAGGGACGTGGATGCGGCGTTCAGGATCGAACCGCTGCAGCAGGTTGCCACCGACATGGTCAGTAAACTCAAGAGACACCATCTTGACAGAATGAGTAAAGGTGAGTGCGACATTTTCACAGACGCCAACTTCGAGAACCTGATGTCGGACATGCATAGAATTGCCGACGTCAGCACCAACATCGGCGAGGCGACGCTGGTCCGCGTCAACCCTGAACTTGCCGAAAATGAGCACGATTACTTCGCCGCGCTGCGCTCGGGCCAGAACAAGGAATACAACGAACAGTTCGACAGCGCGTACGAGAAATATAAGGACCGTTTCAGAAAAGTGGCGGAGAACGGTTGACAGAACCGTTTCAATTTGGTAATAACATGTGTGTAGAATAAAGGTTTTCGGTTACTGACGGGTTTGTGGAGCACCACATGGGAACCGGAAATTGTGAAGAAGTCGACCGTCTGGGCAGTGATAGGTAGTGGAGCAGATACTGTAAGACTACCGTTGCTGCCCTTTTGCAATGTATTAACACAAAATTCAGGAGGAAAGAATGGGATACAAGAGTGATATCGAAATTGCGCAGGAATGTCAGATGCTCCCGATCACCGAGATCGCGGCAAAGGCAGGCATCAGTGACGAATATCTGGAACAGTACGGCAAATATAAAGCCAAGATCGACTACAAGCTTCTGAAGGACTCCGACAGGAAAGACGGTAAGCTGATCCTCGTGACGGCGATGAACCCCACACCCGCCGGAGAAGGAAAGACAACAACGACGATCGGCCTGGCCGACGGCCTGCAGAAACTTGGCAAGAAGGTAATGGTCGCACTGCGCGAGCCCTCCCTCGGACCGGTTTTCGGTGTCAAGGGCGGCGCTGCCGGCGGCGGATACGCTCAGGTCGTTCCCATGGAGGATATCAACCTCCACTTCACAGGTGATTTTCACGCGATCGGCGCGGCAAACAACCTGCTGGCAGCCATGATCGACAACCACATCTATCAGGGAAATGAGCTGAATATCGATCCCCGCAAGATCACATGGAAGAGATGCGTGGATATGAACGACCGCCAGCTCCGTTTCGTAGTAGACGGACTGGGCGGAAGAGTTAACGGAACACCCCGTGAGGACGGTTATGACATCACCGTTGCCTCTGAGATCATGGCGGTCCTGTGCCTTGCCAGCGACATCAATGACCTCAAGGAAAGACTTTCCAGAATCATCGTTGGATATACATATGGTAAAGTCAGCGAGCAGAAGCCCGTCACAGCAGGCGACCTGCACGCTCAGGGCGCTATGGCGGCTCTCCTTAAGGACGCTCTCAAGCCCAACCTGGTACAGACACTTGAGCACGTTCCCGCGATCGTACACGGCGGCCCTTTCGCCAACATCGCTCACGGCTGCAACTCCGTAACTGCAACAAAGATGGCTATGAAGCTGGCGGATTACGCTGTCACTGAGGCAGGCTTCGGCGCTGACCTTGGCGCTGAGAAATTCCTGGACATCAAGTGCCGTATGGCCGGTCTTCGTCCCAACGCGGTGGTCATCGTTTCAACAGTCAGAAGCCTTAAGTATAACGGCGGCGTTGCCAAGGCAGACCTTGGCGCTGAGAATCTTGAAGCCCTGGAGAAAGGTCTTCCCAACCTTCTCAAGCACGTCAGCAACATCCGCGACGTATACGGCCTTCCCTGCGTAGTTGCCATCAACGAATTCCCTACTGACACCGCTGCGGAAGTCAAGCTTGTGGAAGACAGATGCAAAGAGCTCGGCGTTAATGTCGTCCTCTCTCAGGTATGGGCTAAGGGCGGCGAAGGCGGCAAGGCTCTCGCTGAGGAGATCATCCGCCTCGTGGAGCAGCCCTCCGATTTCCGCTATTCCTATGAGCTGGAAGGAACCATCGAGGAGAAGCTCACCAAGATCGCGACCAGGATCTACGGCGCGCGCGGCGTAGTGATGACTGCTGACGCGGCTAAGCAGGCGAAGCAGCTCGAGGCAATGGGATTCGGAAACTGCCCGATCTGCGTTGCAAAGACACAGTACAGCCTTACCGACGACCCGAAGAAGCTCGGCGCTCCCAAGGACTTCGATATCACGGTCCGCGGCGTCAAAATATCGGCGGGCGCAGGCTTTGTCGTAGCACTCACCGGCGATATCATGACCATGCCCGGCCTTCCCAAGGTACCCGCTGCGGTCAAGATTGACGTAGATGAAAACGGAAAAATTACAGGTTTGTTCTGACAAAAAGTCGGAAATGTCCTAATTTATGTCGTTTTTCTGCCTGTTTTTCCAAAGGGGATTCGGGTAATATATCCATTGTCAGCAAGGAGCTGACACATTATCAATTACCCCCCTATACATTATTAACATCCCCTAAGAGATGGAGCTCCGTTCTGAGGCTTAAGCCCGGAATGGGGCTTTGTTTCTTTCAGGGGGTGTTTTTTTATCCCCTGCGGAAGAGATTTGTGGTATTGTAGTATATATTCAGTAGTACGATATTTTGACAGTAATGTGGCAGGACCGGTGCTGTTAAGGGTGCCGGGTTTTTGGAAGGATAGATATGAAAACAGCGTATATTGGCGGAATTTTACTGGACGGCACAAAGGATATGGTGCCGCAGAAGGGAAAGACGGTCATTGTGGAGAACGGCAGGATCGCGGACATTATCTCCGCGGACGAACTTGTGCCCTCAGGCTGCAGGATCGTGAATCTCAGGGGCTGCTACCTGATGCCCGGACTGATCAATCTTCACGTACACCTCAATTCCGGCGGGAAGCCTTCCGGAAAGAAGAAAGAGCCGGGAGACTACGTGCGCCTTGCAGAGTTTGCTGCCTCCAACAGGATTGCCGGGGAGGGCGTGCGCGCCCTTATGCGGGGCTACGCCAATACTGCGCTTCACAGCGGCGTGACCACGATCAGGACTGTCGGGGGTATTTCCGATTTTGACGGGAGACTCCGGGATGAGATTGAAAAGGGATGCAGAGCAAGACTCAGAGCCGATGAGGAAGGTGTGCGCAGCGGAGGAAGCCTGGCGGAGACGATCCGGAAGGCGAGAACGGGCATGTCCAGAATTCCGGCGGGCGCTGCGGCTCCGGAGGGACTCGGCGCGCTTCTGCGCGGAGGCACATCAGGAGAGACAATGCCCGGTCCCAGGATCCTGACCGGCAATAAGGGCATCTCGGTGCCCGGCGGACATATGGCGGGATCTCTCGCCTATGCTGTTTCTACGCCGGAAGAGGCGGTACAGTGCGTGCGTAAGATCGCAGCGGAACGCCCTGACCTGATCAAACTGATGATCACCGGCGGGATCATGGACGCGGAGAAAGAGGGAGAGCCCGGAGTCATGAAGATGCCTCCGGAGATCATCGAGGCGGCCTGCAAAGAAGCTCACAACAGAAAACTTCCGGTGGCAGCCCATGTAGAGAGCACAGAGGGAGTTGTCGCCGCTCTCAGGGCGGGCGTGGACACGATCGAACACGGCGCTATGCCGACCAACGAGATGATGGAGCTCTTTAAGGAGAAGGGTTCCTGCCTTGTGACGACGATCTCTCCGGTCATTCCGCTGGCGCTTTTTGATACAAACAGGACAAATGCGCGGTCTATGGACCGATACAATGCGGGGATCGTCCTGCGCGGTATCGTTGAGTGTGCCAGAAGGGCGCTCAGGGAAGGCATTCCCGTAGGCCTTGGAACAGATACGGGATGCCCCTATGTCACCCATTATGATATGTGGCGGGAACTTCACTATTTCAACGCTTTCTGCGGCGTCTCCGAGGCCTTTGCTCTCTACAGCGCGACTCTTGGAAACGCGAAGATCGCAGGCATTGACTCTGAGACCGGCAGTATCGAGGTTGGGAAGGCTGCGGATTTCCTCATCACGGCGGGCAATCCGCTTGAGAGTCTCCGCGCGCTGAGAAAGCCGAAGATGGTGGTCGCCAGAGGAGTTCTGATCAGAGATCCTGTTGTCAGAAAGAATGTGGAGATGGAGCAGTCTCTGGACAGCCTTCTTAGATACGGATATGAAGACCTGGATGTTCTGCTCAGGAAAGGAACAGGCAGATGAGCGAGAGGACGGAAGGGACCCGGCGCCTTTACGGAGCCCAGGACATGGTCAGGATCTCGAGCAGCTCCTGCGCGGGCTGCGGGGCCTGCTGCAGGGGAATGGGAGATACGATCGTGCTGGATCCCTACGACGTGTGGCAGCTGAGCCTTATTACCGGGAGAACCTTTGAAGAGCTTATGGGAGCAGGTATAGACCTGCATGTGGAGGAAGGAGTGATCCTTCCTCACCTTATGATGAGAGAAGAAACCGGCGGCTGCTTCTTTTTGGGAGAGGACGGGAGATGCACGATACACGCGTACCGTCCGGGAATCTGCAGACTGTTTCCGCTCGGCAGGCATTATGACAAAGAAAAGACCTCTTACTTCATCGTCCCCGAAGGGTGCGTGAAGGGAGGCCTGTCCAAGATCAGGATCGACAGATGGCTCGGAATCCCCGATCTGCCCGCTTATGAGAATTACAAAGCCCGATGGCATTCTCTGATACGAACGCTCGCGGCCAGAGTCGCCGCGGAACAGTCCGATGAGACGCGCAGAAACATCGATCTGTATTTCCTTCGCCTGTTCTTTATGCTGCCCTACAAGGGGGCTCAGTCCGCGGACACATTCTATGAGGATGTGGCGGACAGAATGAAAAAATTCGCGGACGTTGTGCTGTGAGGTCAGCGTTTGTCTACATATTCCGCATTCATCACCGGCATGGTCATGGAGGAGCCGTCCATCATTCGGGCGCTCACTTCCCTGTACATGCCGTATATTTTGCAAGGAACCCCTTCGGGAGGAAGCTGGCCGTGCAATGTTTTGGTATAGGCGGCGCACAGCATGCCTGAAGTCAGCCCGAGGAAATCGCCGTTCATCTCAATGAAAACTTCTGTGCTTCCGTCTGTGCCGGGGCGGATCTCCACAATGGTTCCCTCTACAACGACATTGGTGCCTGTGTACTTGGCGGGGTTGCGGTAAAGAGAGGAGTAACTTGCGGATATGCAGCCTGCCTTGAATTCCTCGGGAGTAGGCGTAGTGCAGGTGACCTCCAGCGTGCAGACGCTGTCCTCGTAATGGATCTCCAAAATATAGCGCTGTTTGGGCTCCAAAGTCACGGACTCCGCCAGCGTCCACTTATCTACCTGTTCGGAAGTGCGGTCCGCATATTTGGCGGTTACAGTCAGATCCTTGCAGCCGGTGGCGATCACGGTTCCCTCCTCGGTACTTCCTTTATAGGAAGCCGTCAGGCGCACGATCTCCCTGGTGGTGCACTGAATGGAGAGAGTGCAGGAGAATCCCTCATATTCAATATTAACTGTCGTGATCTTATCCTTCTCCAGCACTGAAGGATTGGCAACCCGCCATCCGCTCTCCACGGGAGCCTTATTTCCATCCCGGACCGCATAGACATGAATACCCGGATTAGTATCTGAAATCTGCGTTCCGGCGGACGTTTCGCCGTCGTACTCCGCGGTGATCGACTGAATCAGGCCCGAGGTGCACTGGACCTCGCACCGGGTACTGGCCTTCTGATAGGTGATCGTGACAATGCTGACCTCGGCGTCTTCCAGCGTCTGAGGCTCCGCGATGGACCAGCCGGTGACCTTTTCGCTGTGGCCGTCCTTGAAATAGGCCGTCACAATTAATCCGGTGTTTTTGTCATCGAGAACAACACCGGCCTTGGTATCTCCGGTGTATTCTGCCGTGATATGGTCGACGATCTTCCTCTTGGGCTTTACGCCGATGACGATGGCGGTTATAACCGCGGCTGCCAGCAGCACTGCCGCAGCGATCAGAAAGCACTTGCGATGTTCTTCCCAAAAGGTATTATTGCCCTTGTCTTTATTCATCTATCCACCTCGCTTATCATTTCTGTGGGGTGTGTACAATTCCAATACTAATAACGGCAAAATATAATCTGCATTACGTTCGCTCAAATCCGCATTTCGTTCCTTTATATATAATATTATATCGATTTAAGTCTTGACATAAAAGCATTACAGGCATAACATATAGACAAACACATGAGTAAATGTTCAAATGTTTGTCGTAAGCGTTGAAGAATCAGGAGATTTGAAAACAGTAATGGAAAGAACAAGAATTTATGCCGCGGCGGAAGCGCCGTGCTGTGATGAGAGAGAGGTGCACGAGGACAAGGTACGCTTTGTCCATGAGAACATGCCTTCAGAGGATGATCTCTACGATCTGGCGGAACTGTTCAAGGCATTCGGAGATTCCACAAGAATTCGTATACTGTTCGCGCTCTTCGAGGCGGACATTTGTGTCACGAACGTCTCGCAGTCGGCGATCTCGCATCAGCTGCGACTGCTCAAACAGGCCGGACTCGTGAACGGACGGCGGGAAGGCAAGCAGATCATTTATTACCTTGCGGATGAACACGTAAGGACCATCATCGCGATGGGATTGGAACACATCAATGAATAAATCATGCGCTCATAACGGGGAACGCATGATCAGGAGCTGCGCCGGAGGCGCATCTGCAAAAAAGGAGACAATTATGAAAAAGACTTACAAGATCGATGTGGACTGTGCAAACTGCGCAAATAAGATGGAGCAGGCAGCGAAGAAGACAAACGGTGTCAAGGACGCGACCGTAAACTTCATGGCCCTTAAGATGAAGGTGGAGTTCGAGGACGGCGCAGAGCCTGCCGCAGTGATGCAGGAAGTGCGCAGGAATTGCAAGATCGTCGAGGATGACTGCGAGATCTTCCTGTAAAGATGTGTGACGGAGGCTCCGCAAGGAGATTAAGAGAGTGACTAAACTGACTGAAAATCTGAATAAAAAACAGAAGAACCTGCTGCTGCGCATCATCGCGGCAGCAGTTATGCTTGTTATATTGTTTATTTTGCCGCTGGATGACTATCCCATTGTGCGGTTCCTCCTCTTCCTGGTCCCGTATTTCACCGTGGGATATGACATCCTGCGCAAGGCCTTTAAGGGAATCCTGAACCATCAGGTCTTTGACGAGTGCTTTCTTATGGCGGTGGCCACTATCGGCGCTATGATCCTGGGAGAATATACCGAGGGCGTGGCGGTCATGCTGTTCTATCAGATCGGAGAGCTGTTTCAGAGTATTGCCGTCGGCAAGAGCAGACGCAGCATCAGCGATCTGATGGATATCCGCCCTGACTACGCAAACCTCGAGCAGGACGGAGAAGTGGAGAGAGTAGACCCCGATGAGGTCGAAGTCGGCAGTATCATCGTGATCCGGCCGGGCGAGAAGGTTCCGATCGACGGTATAGTTGTAGAGGGAAATTCTTCACTTAATACCAGCGCACTGACCGGCGAAAGCTTGCCCAGAGACGTCAAGCCGGGCGACGAGATCATCAGCGGTTCTGTAAATATGAGCGGCCTGCTGCGCGTCGAAACTACCAAAGAATTCGACGAATCCACCGCCTCCAAGATCCTGGAACTGGTGGAGAACGCGGGCGAGCGCAAGGCCAAGTCCGAGCAGTTCATCACCAAATTCGCGAGATGGTACACGCCTGCGGTATGTTACAGCGCACTGGCGCTAGCGATCCTGGGGCCGCTTGTCAATATTTTGGTATTTCACGAGCCCAGCACATGGGAGTTGTGGTCCGACTGGATCTACAGGGCTCTCACATTCCTGGTCATCAGCTGTCCCTGCGCGATCGTGGTCAGCATTCCGCTGTCCTTCTTCGGCGGGATCGGCGGCGCGAGCAGCGAAGGCATCCTGATCAAGGGCTCCAACTTTATGGAGACACTGGCCAACGTCAAATATCTGGTCATGGACAAGACCGGAACCATTACCAAAGGCAACTTTGAGGTGACGGCGGTTCACGACGGCCGGGACCAAAATATGGACTCCGCCGAGATACTGGAGCTCGCCGCGCTGGCGGAGAGCCACTCCTCGCATCCCATTGCGTCGAGTATCCGGCGCGCGTATGAGGCCGGCGGGAAGCCTCTCGAAGCGGGCAGCCCGGCGGCTGCCGGCAGGGAGCCTCTTGAAGCGGGCAGCCCGGCAGCTGCCGGCAGGGAGCTCGACAAGAGCCGCGTGAGCGATGTGCAGGAAGTCAGCGGCAAGGGCGTGATTGCAGTCGTTGACGGGATGAAGGTCGCGGCAGGAAATCTCAAGCTGATGAAGATGCTTGAAGTTGAATGTGAGCCGTGCCATCATGTGGGGACTATTGTATATGTGGCGAAAGGTGCCGTAGACGGTCCTCTCTCCTATATCGGCCATGTAGTCATCTCTGATGAGATCAAGCCTACTTCCGCTGAGGCGGTCAGTTCCTTGAAGAAGGCCGGCGTCATGAAAACTGTCATGCTGACCGGCGATATCACTTCCATGGCGGAGAGTGTCGCTAAGGAAGTGGGCATGGATGAAGTACATGCGGAGCTCCTTCCGGAAGACAAAGTGACATATGTGGAGAAGCTCATTGCTGAGAAGAACGCTCAGGCAGGACCTAATGCTGCTCTTGCTTTTGTCGGAGACGGCATCAACGACGCGCCGGTCCTCGCCATTGCTGACCTGGGTATTGCGATGGGAGCCCTCGGTTCTGACGCAGCCATTGAGGCGGCAGATGTGGTCCTTATGGATGACGACCCGGCTAAGATCGTCAAGGCTATCCGAATTGCGCGCAAGTGCATCCGTATTGTCAACGAGAATATCTGGTTTGCCATCGGCGTGAAGTTCCTGTGCCTGATTCTCGGCGCAATGGGCATCGCGAATATGTGGCTCGCGATCTTTGCGGACGTGGGCGTTATGGTGCTCTGCGTGCTGAACTCGGTAAGGGCATTGTTTGTGAAAAATGTGTAATTTCTGATTTTGTGTGGAGGCTGTCGAAGACTCCATCCTCAGACAAGTTTTTAAAAATCTGATGGACTTACAATGTCAACTTTAGTAAATGAAAAGCAAGCAAGAAAAATGATATAATAAACACATTACTATCAATCATAACCGAAGAGACAAAACCATGAGAAAAACAGTAATTGCTCTGGCAATGTGTGTAACCTTAGCCTTTTCGTCTCAGAATACCGCGTTTGCGGTATCTCAAACAACTACACCCGCTTCCTCAGCTGACGTGCAAAAATCATATGTCGAAGGGGAAGCCCTCGCGATCGCCAAAGGAGATGCACAGCTGAAGGGCCCAGGCAAAGTCGAGCGCATCGCTCAGGTCAGCTCATCGGCACTTCAGGACGCCCTTGAGGACTGGAATGGCAGCGGGTCTGGCGCAGCTGTGACAAATACTGCTCTGACAAAAAATAGCGGGCGGCAGTTTGAAGAAAACGAGACCTTTACCATCTGGAGCATCAGCGACCGCAATCAGACGACTGAGGAAATTCTGCGGGAACTGCGGACTGATCCGGACGTGATCGCCGCGGAACCGAATTATATCGCTTATGCCGCGAATGAAGAAGAGGCGGAAGCAGAACCGGAAGAAGCGGTGGAAGCCGCGGAAGCGGAGACGGAAGAACCGGAAGCCGACAACACCGAAAGCACAGTAAACAGGGGAGACCTCTCCCCTATGCAGTGGTCAAACGGCAGCCCGGGTTCGGAAGCGCCCGCGATCTATACCACCCCTCTTTCCCCGACAGCCGGCTACAGTCTGGAGGTGCCCGGCTGGCAGGAAGGGCGGACGAACCCGAATGCCACGGCTAACGCGGGAGGCACGATCTGCATAATGGATACCGGCGTTGATACGGACCACCCCGATCTGCAAGGCGTGCTCTACGAGTTTACGCCGGAGCAGCAGGTCAAGTATGGCTGCGGCAAGTACGGCTATAACGCCAGCGGCGACGACCGGCCGGAGAATGAGCAGAAAGCGACTGATTCCCACGGCACGCATGTGGCGGGCATTATTGCCGCGAACTGGAACGGTGAAGGAACATCCGGTATTGCCAACGGAGTCAAAATATTCTCCGTCAATGTTTTTGGCGGAAACGGGACGGAGCAGGATTTGAGATCCGTCGTCAAAGGATTTCAGTTTCTTGTGGATGTGGCGCAGGAAGTCAACCTCAAGGCTGTCAACTGCTCCTGGGGTACGGCGCAGCCCATATTTATCCTCTCTGTCATGATGGATGAGCTGGGACGCAAGGGCGTCAACACCGTCATTGCTTCAGGAAATCGCTACTGCGACCTGGATGATTCCATCGACCTGGGCAGTATGACCAACAGTGAATACGTGATCGTTGTGGACGCCGCGTCTATGGATGGAAAGATGACGGATTTTTCATGCTGGGGCCAGGGCACGACGGATGTTTTTGCACCGGGCGGCGGGATCTTCTCCTCCGTGACGCAGATCATCCGGGAGGATCTGATGGGCGAGGTCTACAGCTATCAGGACAACACGCGCTTTATTCCCGAAGTGACGCCCGAGGAACATCTGCTGTCCGGGATCGAGCGCTTTGATGAAGAAGAGCCGGGCGTGCGCTTTTTTGACGCAAATCCGGCGCTGAGCGGGGAGGCCAAAGAGATCGGAGAGATCAATACAGCAAACGGCTTCGACGACAAACGGGCAGCGGCAGTGCACCTTTCTGATCTCAAGAAAGAGGCGCAGCGGGAGCACTCCGGCTTCTCCGCGATTAACGGATATGTATATATGGCAATCCCGGTGCCTTCCGGGGAAAATGTCGAGTGGATCGGTGTCAAAACAGCGATGAGCGACGGCTTCAAACCCAACGGCGGGATCGATTCGATCACTTGCGAAGGCGCGGACGGCCAGCCGGTCGAGATCGACTGCCTGTGTTCGGGCGCGTTGAAGAAGGGTTATGAGACAGGTGCCTTCAGCAATATTTATCAGTGTCAGTGGGCACAGCTCAGCTTCAATGTAAAGGGCTTTATCGATGCGTCGAACGAGCTCCATGAAATGCTTCAGAAGGGCATGGAACAGGAGAAGATAAATAACCTCGGGATTGCCGATTACAAGGATCCCGGCGAGATCACAGGCATCTATGAGTGGGAGGACCAGGGACAGACTTATCTGATCGCGCGGATCGGGATCGGTCATGTCGCAAAGGACAGCCGATCATATGAGAGCACACAGGATACCACTCTCTATTTTGACAACGCGGCAGCTGGCGATGCAGATGCTTATACGGGCTCCTATATGTTCATGTCCGGCACATCGATGGCTGCGCCGGCGGTGACCGGGTGCCTTGGCGTGATCGCGAAGGATGAGCCCGCGAATGCTTCTCTCTCAGAGGAAGAACTCATGGAAGCGGCGCGCGGAAGAGCTGCCAAACTTCTTGCAGCAGTTGACTATGACGAGGCTCTCTCCGGGCTCTGCAGCACCGGCGGCAGGGTCAACCTGCACGGACAGACGGACTTTGCCCGCAAGGCACCTTTGATCAGCAAAGCACAGGTGGAGGACCGGGGGCTGGAGATGTCGGGATGGTATTTTGGCCAGGAAGGAACACTGGCAATAGACGGCGTAGAAATCGAAACGCAGACGTGGCAGGACAACATAATCACAGCGGATATCCGCGCACTCCCCAACGGATCGCATGTGGCGGCGGTCACAAATGCGGACGGCGCGGTGAACCGGGCAGTGTTCAGTACTTCCTCTCAGGACGCGGAGGGCCGCATGCTCTTTGAAAGATCCCACAGCGTTCCTGTTTTCTATCCCGAGTTTATCGCGGACCAAAGCCACCGTATCTACGGACCGATGGCGATAAGCGGCGGAAAGATCTACACGATAACGAATACGGCCAAGTACAAAATAGCACAGGCAATATGGTGCTATGATATCGAGGAGGACAACTGGGCCCGGCTTTCATTGCCCGAAGGATGCGACCCGCAATCGATCAGAGACGGAGCCTTCGCTTCCCTGCGTGACAGACTATACCTGTATGGCATACACCATTCAACGGATGAATCCGGATTGGACGTGAGCAGCGGATGTTTGTGGCGCTATGAGCCTTACGGAGATTTTTGGGAACAGCTGGAGATTCCTTTACCTGATAACGCCGAAGGCATCTGCGCGCTGGGAGACGAACTCTTTGTGGTGGGCGGCAGTGTTTATGACATGCAGCTCGAAGGAGCGCCTGCCGATAGTGATGGAGCTTACAACGCCGGTTTTTACAAGGCGGATCTGGCACGCGGCGCGCTTGTCCGGGTCGGAGGGAAGCTTCCTGAAGATGCCGCAATGGTCAACACGAAGGTTGCTGCGGGCAAAGACAGGATGTACATTTACGCGGAAATTGACGAAAGCTATTATGATGATACCGGGGAAACTCCGGCAAGCGGAGCAGAATACAGCAAGACAGTTTCAGGTGGAGTGCTTTACCGCGTTGCCTATGATGACGCTGAGAACAAGATCAGTTTCGAGGATCTGACAGGTACTCTCAATGAAACATTGGGGGATGACCTGCGCACGGAATATGAGTACAAGATGAGAGCGGATACACCGGGCGAGCATTTCGCGATCGCGGGCCTTGATACGGGTGTCGCGATCATCGGATCTTCCGTAAACGGCGAAGATGTGCATATCATCTACGATACCGACGAGAAAGCTGTGCTTTACGACAGAGCTACTTGCTATCACAAGGCTTTTGATCCGATCGCAGTTTCCGACGGCAGAAGGCTTTACGTGATCGGTTACAATGGAACAGAGCCGGATGTGATGTATTTCCGGTCTCAGGAGATTACGCCGCAGGCAGCGGCGAACGAAAGCGGCGAGCCCGAAGGAGCCGGCGGCGTCAGCGGCGGTGGAATAGATCCCACGGTCATCGGCGGAGTGACTATCGGATTGTTTGCAGCGGCAGTTCTCCTGCTGACGGGAATGCGAAAAAAGAGATCTGAATAAGCAGTGATCCATCAAGGAGCCCTGCGCCCGGAATGTTTTATACAAGGGGCGCAGGGCTTTAACATGCGCTGTGACACTAAAAAGTACAATTTACTGTTGTTTTTTCCGCCTGTTTACAGTAAGATACTATTTGTCGAATGAAAATCATATGACATGGGGGCGTAGCTCAGTTGGGAGAGCGCGACACTGGCAGTGTTGAGGTCATGGGTTCAAGTCCCACCGTCTCCAGTAGGTATGAGGATTCGAAAATGCTTTATTTAAGGCGTTTTCGGGTCTTCTTTTTTTCCCCGTGAAACTTCTTTTCATGACCAGTGATAAAGAAAAATAACGACATTTTAACGACAAGCCCTTAAAAGAGTATTTCTGCCATCGCTTTACCAGTCTCATATTTAAAAAAACGGTGCCTGGTGCCTGATCCCCTGTGCAGGAAGGCCCGTAATCAGGACAGATGAAAAGGAGACAGACATGAATTTGAACGAAAGAGCCGAAATGGCGGTGCAGCGCAAGAGCTCCGGAAAATATAACTGTGCCCAGGCTGTGACCACGGCCCTGGCGGACCAGACCGGCCTGCAGGAAGAACAGATGAAGCAGATCTCTGCCGGCTTCTGCGCAGGCATGGGCAATATGCAGGCAACGTGCGGGGCACTGATCGGGGCCGGGATGATCGCGGGCCTGAAAACGGAAGGAAAGGGGACCCTGAAGGTCACCCGCCAGATCCAGGAAGCTTTCAGAGAGGCCTGCGGGGCCATCACATGCAGAGACCTGAAGGCCGTGACAGACGGAAAGCCCCTCTGCCCCTGCGAGGAATGCGTCAGAAATGCGGTGCTCATATACGGCAGGGTCATGGGACTTGAGTAGGGCTGGTCTTACGGTCAGGGAACAGACCCCGGCCTGAAAGGCGCCGTCCGGCAGCCGTGCCGGTATGCAAAGGGAAGGAGCCGGATCTTTAAATGACTTTTGCGGCATTGCGGCGAAGGGAAAAATAATAAGAGCATAAGGGAGGAACGCTTTCTGGCCGGGGGGGCCGGAAGGCGTTCCTTTTTCCTTTGTCCGGATCCTTTCCTAAGAAAATCGGATGGAGAAATTTGACATTCTGCATAAACAGGACTAGAATCTAAACCGAAAAACATAACATTTTGCAAAAAATGTTAAGGAAAAGAAAGCTTAAAGTCTTTTAACTGGAGGTGATATGTCATGTTAAGTTTTCTGATCTGTCTGGCGCTGCTCGTGGCCAGTTATTTTACTTACGGCAGAATGGTAGATAATACCTTCACGCCGGATGACCGCGAAACACCGGCTGTAGCCATCAACGACGGCGTTGATTACGTTGTACTTCCGGCATGGAAACTGTTTCTGGTACAGCTTCTGAATATTGCCGGCCTCGGACCGATCTTCGGTGCGATGCAGGGAGCCCTGTGGGGACCGATCGTTTTCCTCTGGATCACTTTCGGAACGATCTTTGCAGGCGCTGTACACGATTATTTCTCCGGCATGCTTTCCGAGAGAAATAACGGCGCATCCATTTCCGAGGTCATCGGCATCTATCTGGGACCGGTCATGAAGACCATCATGCGTGTATTCGCAGTCGTTCTTCTGATCATGGTAGGCACTGTATTTGCAGTCGGACCGGCAGGCCTGATCGTAAAGCTGCTTACAGAGAAGGGCGTGAGCGGTCCTTTCGCCCAGACCACCGTATGGCTTGGCATTATCCTGCTCTATTACTTCATTGCCACATTCATTTCCATCGACAAGATCATCGGAAAGATCTATCCCGTTTTCGGCATCTGCCTGATCGTCATGGCCATCGGCGTTGCCATCGGCATTCCCGCCAACGGATACGCCATTCCCGAGATCTTTACCCACTTTGGCAGCATGCATCCGCAGGGAACTCCCGTCTGGAGCTTCATGTTCATCACGGTCGCCTGCGGCGCGATCTCCGGCTTCCATTCGACCCAGTCTCCCCTGATGGCCCGCTGCCTCAAGTCTGAGCGTCAGGGACACTTCGTATTCTACGGCGCCATGGTGGCGGAAGGCTGCATCGCCCTGATCTGGGCTGCCGCAGGTTGCTCCCTGTATGCGGTCACGGGCGGACAGAACACAGGCCTTGCCGAGATCCTTGCCGACGGCCAGTCCGCGGCCATCTATGATGTCTGCATCAAGACCATGGGCCCTGTGGGCGTGATCCTGGCCATGCTGGGCGTTGTCGCCTGCCCCATCACTTCCGGTGATACGGCATTCCGTTCCGCAAGACTGACGCTCTCCGACTGGTTTAAGATCGATCAGGAGTCCTACGCCAACCGCCTGAAGCTCTGCATCCCTGTCCTGGGCATCGGTGCATTCCTGGGATTCGGCAATACCCTGGGCCTTCTGAGCTACACTGTCATCTGGAGATACTTCAGCTGGACCAACCAGACCCTGGCTATGATCGTCCTCTGGGCAGGTGCCATGTACCTGGCAAAGGAAGGAAAGAATTACCTAATCTGCGCAGTCCCGGCAGTATTTATGAGCGCCGTATCCATTACTTACTTCTTCATGGCACCGGAATGCCTGGGCATGATCCCGGCACTGAAGAACAATACCATGGCGGCCTATCCGGCCGGCATCATTGCTGCAGTCCTGTTCCTTTCGATCTTCCTCAGAAGCGCAAAGAAGGCAAAAGCTGCATAACAAAGCGTATTAAGACATGTTTCGGGGCGGAGAGATTCTCCGCCCCTTTTTATCTCAAAGGCGCCCCGGACCGCAGGCAGGACTGCCGGCGGTCCGGGGATCCGGACTGGGCGGAAAGGACAGAGTATGCTTCCTCAGAGGTTTGGAAAGACAGAACTTACGGAAAAGGAACTGAAAAACGACAGGAAAACATGCATCAAGGCAGGCCCCTGCGGCCTGGGCAGAAGGGCATTGTATCTCAATACCTTCTTCCTGGACCGCAGGCTCTACGCATGCTATGAGGACATAGAGCGCATCTACAAGCGGATCGCCATGAGCGCGGGAGGATTTTCGGGCCGGGGCGTCTTTGCGGCGGTCCCTTATCTGGTGGTGGAGCTGAAGGACAAAAGATCCCGCCAGTGCAGTTTCAGGTCCGAGGAGGACGTGGATACCCTGATGCGGTGGATCGGGGAAAATCATCCGGAGATCCATCTGTATACAAAAGAGGGGCAGGAAAGGATGGAGGCACGGGCCAGGGAAGAGGAAGAAAGGGAGAAAAAGGTCCTTTCTGCTTCTGCAGATGCAGCGGTAAGATCCCTGGAGGCGGATCTGGCCTTTCTGGAAGAGCACCCGGAGATATGGGAGAGACTCAGAAGGACCGTCCGGGAGAAACGAAGGATCGATCATATCCCGGCATCTTTCCGGGCGGTCATGGGAACCATCGCCCTGACGGGGGCCGCAGGGGCTTTCTGGGGGCTTTACAGCCTCTTTTCCGGAAGAGACTACGGACTCTGGGGCATCCTGTTCGGAGCCGCATTTCTTTTCTATGCGGCATCGTCCCGGATTCTGCCCCTGGGGGCAGACAGGCCCTCTGCCGCAGGAGCGGCCTGGACTGAGGCGGTCCGCTCTGCCCGGGAGGCTCTTTCGTCAAAGGAGGATTTCTTCCTCCCGGCCCAGTATGCAGATCCCGTGGTGGTCCGGCGGATGCTGAGAGTCCTCAAGTCGGGCAGGGCCGGGAGCAGGGAAGAAGCCCTGGAGGCGGTCAAGGAGGACCTCAGGGCCCTTAACTCTTCCGTCACCGTCTCAAAAGAGGAGCATGACGAAGTGGCAGCGGTCAAGCCTCTTTTTATGGAGTGCGGATATATGGATGAACTTTCCTGATAAGAGTAGGAGAAAGAGTATGGCAGAACTGACTGAGTTACTGGAAAAAGAAGGCGTTGACAAAGAACTGCTGGCAGGAGCCGCAGAATTCCGGAAAGCTTATCTGGCAGATCCTGACTTTGCGGACAGGATCCCGGAGGTATCCGCCCTCTACTACGGAAAGACCGTCTGGGAGGAAGCGGTGGCTGTCCTTCTCTCGGGAAGGAATCTGCTTCTGGCAGGACCGAAGGCTACCGGCAAGAACCTTCTGTGCGAGAACCTGGCCGCCCTTTTCGGCCGTCCCGTATGGAATGTATCCTTCCATATAGGGACGGACGCCGCGGGCCTGATCGGCACAGACACCTTCGACGGAGAAAAAGTATCCTTCCGGAAGGGACCAGTATACATGAGCGCGGAAAAAGGCGGATTCTGCATCCTGGACGAGATCAACATGGCCAGGAACGAGTCCCTGGCCGTCCTCCATGCGGCTCTGGACCACCGGAGGATCATTGACGTGCCGGGCTATGACCTGATCCGCGTAGACAGGGCGGCCCGCTTCATCGCCACCATGAACTACGGCTATGCCGGGACCCGGGACCTGAATGAGGCTCTGAGCTCCCGCTTTGCCATTATTACCATGCCTCAGATCACGGAGGAGAACATGCTCCGCCTGCTGCAGAGGAACTTCCCGGATATCAGCGAAAGAATAGCAGGCCAGTTCGTAAAGCTTTTTGGAGAGCTTGCCAGAAAGGCGGAAAAGTCGGAGATCTCGGACAGGGCAGTGGATATGAGAGGCATGCTGGACGCCCTGGACCTGATCCGCCAGGGACTCAGCTCCGGGCAGGCCCTGGAGCTGACCATTGTCAGCAAGACCTTTGACCGTTATGAGCAGACCCTGATCCGGGACTGCATAGGCAGCAGGATCCCGGCCGATCTGGACAGGAGCCTTGTTTTCACGGGCTGATCAAGAGGCAGACAGAGCATGATCAAAAGACAGTATTCGGGAAACGAGCGGAGAGCCAGGAATTATATATGGAACGCTGCGGGAAGGTACGATTTCGAACCTTCCTTTCTGGCCTTTTCACCGGACGGCAGTCCGGATATGTATTACAACCTGGTGATAGGGCTGGCCTATAAGTGGCTGGATATGGAAGTGATCCAGGAATGCATAAAAGGTTATTCCGCCAGCAGGAGCGCCGAGGAATTTGACGACCTTTTCTGGCTGGGGCTTGAGAACTGTGTATACGAAAAGGAAATAGGAGAGCGTCCGGTCCTTGAAAAGCTGCGCAGGGAGAAAGCGGAGGCCTGGTTTAAGTCCGCCGCAGATATGTCCCGTCAGCAGATGGAGATGCAGAGCATGACCGTGTATGAACAGCAGATGATCCGCTGGTCAAAGGTCCTGGGCCGCTTCTGTCACGCTGGAGGACGGAGCCTTGCCCTGGCGGGAAGACTTCTTTTTTCCGGCAGCCTGGACGCGGAAGGCGCAGTCGGGGAGATGACGGGGATCCTCCTGGACTTTTTCCGTACAGACATATCCCGGCTGAAGGAAGGGGGAGAAAGGAAAGGCATCTTATTCGCTCTTTCCCTGCCCGGGCTTCCCTGGAAGGCCCCCAGGCAGAGGCTATTTTTAAGGACCGGCGACGGGAGAGGCGATCTGGATACCAATGTCCGTCTGGGCCATACCATGAACCGAAGGGTCCGTCTGCCCTCCGGACCGGATATGGACTTTGTGCGGGCGGCCTTCGGAGAGCCTTCCCTTCCGGAGCGGGAGATGACGGCTCTGGAGGAAGACTGCTGCCGGGACCTTCATGCTGCCTGCAGACTGCATGTCACCGACGGGGTAAAGAAGGAACAGGGCAGGGAAGCCTTCGGAGAGCTTTCCGGGATCCTGAAGCGGGCCGCAGACCAGGAAAAGGTGAACCGCCGTTTCGTGTCGGACAACGCCCTCCTGATCCATGAGAGCATCCGGGAGCTTTCTGCCCGGCTGGACCTGCTTTTTGCGGAATATTTCCGAAGGATGCCGGAAAGGGGCCGGTCGGGCAGTCTGATTCCGGAAAAGGCCTACCGCCTTAAGGTATTCCGGGATCCGTCCGTCTTTTACCGGGAAGGGACGCTGACAGAAAGAAACGTGGAGGTAACCCTGCTTCTGGACGCTTCCATGTCCAGAATGAATGTGCAGGAGATCATAGCCTCCGAGGCGTATATCATGGCAGAGAGCCTGGAAAAGATCCATATCCCGGTCCGGGTCCTGACCTTTCGGACCATCCGGGGCATTACCGTTCTGGAGAGGCTAAGGAATACAAAGGAGAAGAGCAGCGGCAGGATCTTCCGCTTTTTCTCCGGCGGCTGGAACCGGGACGGACTTGCCTTTCGGGCGCTCGGGTCTTTGCTTGAGGCGGAAAGAGGAGAGAAGGAGCAGCTCCTGATCGTTTTAACGGATGCCTGCCCCAATGACGATATGCCGGCCCTTATGGATCCTTCCGGCAGGGCCCTGAAGGAATACGAGGGCGTCACTGCGGTCTCGGATACAGAAAAAGCAGTGCATGATCTCCGGAAAGCCGGGATCCGCACTGCCGCGGTCTTCTTCGGATCTGTCTCACATCTGGAAAACGTGCAGCAGATCTACGGGAAGGAATATGTACGCATAAGGAAGCTGAACCGCATCGCAGACGCGGCACAGGACCTGATACGGATGACTCTGCAGGAAATGACCCTTCAGATATAGGAATGGCGTTTTTTCAGGGCGGCGTCCGTCATCAGATCTTCGTCGATGCCGGCCGTGATCCCGTTCCTTCTCAGGATCTCCCTGACCCGGTCTGCGTCGGCTGCCCTGACGCGGATATAGTAGATATCTCTGTCGATCTTTCCTTTTTTGCCGAAATCTCTGGGATCCAGCTTGGCTCCGCAGCCGCCTGCCATTACGGATTCCTGCAGATAGTGCCCTGCGCTTATGCCGGCAACCCCTTCCTTTTTCAGAAGATCCCGGATCTCTGTCCAGGCTGCCCGGTCTTTTTTCTTGAAAATTTCGATTTTCTTTTCAAACATGACAAGCTCCCGTTCATAAAGTGATCTGATGCATCTACTGTATCCCCGAGGGAGGGTGCTGTCAACCTGGGCGCAGGGACGGCGGAGTGCCGGTGCAAAATTTCGCAGGAAGAGCCGTCATAAGGTGATACTATTATCCATTCGTGGCCGGTCAGACGGCTTCTTAACTTTATATCGTGCCCGTTTAATATGAGGATCACATACTCCGTTTGTAAGGAGTATAGAGAGGTTTGTAATCCATTGTCACTCATCGTCACTATCTAAGGGTTTTGTGACTGTGGCAGATATACGGGTGTTGAATTAGGGTATGCCCTATCCGAACGAAGTAGATGGGGGCAAATTGTGATTAATTATGTCATTATCAAATTAATGAACATAATGTAGATATAGTTATAGATTCTATTTAGACGGTGGTACTTAGCATGGGAATGGATTGTTTTCTTGATCTTTTGATCACGGCAGCAGACGTTTTTGAAAAGACGGAGCATCAGAAGAAACTGATATCATTTCTAAAAGATCAGAA